>NZ_JBTNDB010000004.1:0-194974 GCF_054511175.1 Arthrobacter sp. Sr24
AGCCACGGCCGCAAGGGATCGCGCTCGATCAAGGTCGTCACTATTGATGCCGGAATTTTGTTCCCACACGCCGCGCAAGCCGCGCAGGTCACCCGCCGATCCCGCCGGACCCATGGCACAAAGTGGAGTGTGGAAACGGTCTACATCATTACATCGCTGCCCGCGGAAACCACCAGTGCCGCAGAGCTGAACGCCATACTCCGGGGGCACTGGACCATAGAAAATCGTCTTCATTGGGTCAGGGATGTGGTTTTCCTTGAGGACAAATCAATGGTGCGGACCGGCAACGCGCCCAGACTCATGGCCTCTCTCAGAAACCTTGCGATCAGTCTCTACCGCATCGCACGAATAACGAACATCGCCAAAGCCACCAGATACACCGCCAGAAACGCCCACCGCGCCCTCAAAATCGCCAGAATCAGACCTCTACCAACGACTTTGCATTAGCCCTGGGTCTGGGTACCCTTTTTGTATTGCTCGATCACGGGAAGGCCTTGAGCGTCGGTGCGGCCGTACGCGATCTGGTAGGTGCCATTGGCGGTGGTTTGGGACAGGATTTCGTTTTGACTGGTTCCGGCGTAGCTGTAGTGGTAGCTGGACCCGTTTTTGGTCACGGTCGTCATTTGATCGGCACCGTTGTAGGCGTAAGAACCGTTCGGGTCCGCCGTCAGGTTCCCGGTTCCGTCGTAGCTGTAACCGGTGGAGCTGATGTGATTGGCCGCGTTCGCGGTGAACGTTTGGCTCGTGGTCGTAGCCCCAGTCGTGGTGGCAGTGAGCCGGTTCCCGCGAGCATCATAGCTGTAGTTGTAGGTGATCGCGGCTGTGGTTCCGCCACTGGTGGCGGCTTGGGTGAGCCGGCCTGCACCGTCATAGGTGTAAGCGGTGGCGGAACCGGTGAGATTGTCCTTGACCCATTGGATTTTGGAGCGGTCCGCAGTTGCGGTGGTGGGGCAGCTCGGTGCGGTGGATCCGGCCGAGTAGCAGTAGGACTGATCCATCACCACGGTGTTGTCGGTGTTGCCGTTCCCGGAGTTGGCGATGGCCCGGGTGATGCGCCCGGTGGTGTCGTAGTCGTTGTGGGTGTGTGCTTTCCAGGTCGTCAGTGCCGGGTTGGCTTGCAGCCAGGTATCGGTGCGTCGGCCGCGGTCATCGGTGGCGAACGCCAACGTTTTGGGTCCGTCGGTTGGGTGCTGATAGGTCGAGGTGACGGGGGTGCCGGAGGCGTCGAATTGGTAGGTGGTGGTGCCGCGGCTGTCGGTGGTGGAGGCCAGGTTCGAGGCCCGGTCGTAGCTGTAGCTGATGGTGCCACCGCCAGCGGTATTGGTCCGGGAAATCAGCCGGCCCATCTGGTCATAGGTGTAGGTGGTGGTCCCGGACCCATCAACCCGCGTCAGGGGCTGCCCGCTGTCGTTGTACGTATTGGTGACCGTGGGGGTATTGTCCGAAAAGGAGGTGGACGTGACCCGTCCCATCGCGTCGTAGGCGTAGGTGAGGGTGATCCCGCGGCCGTTGCTCGCGGTGAGTACTCGTCTCCAGGGGTCGTAGGTGAAGGCCCGTGCGCCCAGGGAGGAACCCGTTACGGGGGGTCAGGGCGTTGAGTTGATGGTTTCCGTCGTAGCCGTAGACGGTTTTGTTGCTCCCGTTCCCGGGCGCCAGAGCGGTGGCCACCGTCCCATCCGTGTTGTACGTCAGTGCTGCTGTTGCCGCGAGGGCGTCCGAGGACGTCAACGCATTCCCTACACCGTTGTAGGTGAACAATGATGCGTTGCCCGCATCGTCGGTGGATGATGTTGCCAGGTAGGCGGTGTTCGCGGCCGTGTTCGCGTACTCGGCCGCCCCTGTCGCACCACCGGAGCTCTGGGAGGCGGTGATTGACTGACCCGTGTTGGCGCCGAAGGTGTTAGTGGTCGTGGTGCCGGCGGTGGTGCCGGTGCCTTGCGTAGCGGTGAGGGTATCGACGTCAGCAGTGTAGGTTTTTGAGCGGGCCCGGCCCATTTCATCGGTGACTGCGGAGACCCGCTTGTCAGCACCCAGGGTGTAGGTGGTGTGCGGGACGAGGGAAACCGCTGTTCCTTGATGGGTGTTCGGACCCGCCAACAGGGTTTGCGTGCTCGAAGGATAGGTCAGCCGGGTGATGGAATCCCCCGGGGAACCGGTGGTGGTGTTGGTTTGTTGCACCTGGGTGACTTTGCCGTTGCTGTCGTAGCTGAGGGTAGTCACAGCCCCGGTGGGGGAGGTGATCGTAGCGACCCGTCCGCTGGAATAGGTGAAGGTGGTGTTTTTACCGGCGAGATCCGTGAACCCGCTCAGGTTCTTGGACGTGTCATGGGCGAACGACACTGACCGGGCGGAGGTTCCCGAGGATTGAGTAATCCCCTCCAGCAACCCCGTGGAGGAGTTGTAGCCAAGGTTCGCGGTCCGGGCCCCGGCGACGCCGCGGGTGGAGACGACCTTGGTCAGTTTGCCTGAGGACCAGATCAGGGCGGTGGCATTGCTGTTGCGGTCCTTGATCTGGGTGGCCTGCCCGTCCGTGTTGAACGTCAACACGGACGCACTCGTCCGGGACGTCAACGTCCAGCCGGGCGTGCCGGTCTTGACCAGATCGGCTTTCACGCCGGCAGGTGAGGTATACGCCGTCGTTGACCCGGATACCGGGGTGAACAGGGCCGAGTATCCATCTCCTGAGGTGTAAAGGATCCCGGTCGGGGCGGTGGACAAGGACCCTGCCGAACCAGCAGTCAGGGTCCAGCGCGGGGCTACCAGTCCGGGGCTGGTATCGGCGGAGAGGGAGTTGAAGTTCATCCCGAGTCCGACATCACCGTTGATGCCGGGCAGTGCCAGAGCCGTGATGCCCAGTTGAAGGTTGCCGGTGCCAACGTCCAGGGATGCGCTGACGTTCTCGCTGATCGGGATCGGCAACCGGGTAGCCCCAGGCCTGGATCCCAGCAGTCCCACCGTGGAGGCATCTCCGGAAGGAAGAGCGGCGAACGAGGGGGTAGCGACACCCACGCCCATACCCAGCTCCAACCCGGCCGTCAATGTCCCGACCAGAGATGTCCGTCCCACAAACCCCCACCGGGTCGGTGGAGCAGTGGCCGGGCGAGTGTGGTGTAAGTTGTCAGCGGGCAGTTGCTGGCGCAGAGTTTTCATAGACATCGTTGTCCCCCAAAACGAAGCGAAGTAATGGGCTATGTCTACCCATATTTTGAAGGGAAAACAAGAGTGGTTCGCACATCAGTCCGAAAATAATCTTGGGGAGCCTATCCCGCCTCACCTAGGGTGGGCCCACAAACCAGGGAATCCAGCGGTTCTAGCCAGCCATGGCGGGGACCACGAGGAGTGTTACTGTTTCATGCGTGCCTGGTAATCACGAGCTCGTACCAGAGGAATGGGAGTCCGCTGCACGTCCCGCTTTTTTGGGGGGCCGTCCCGACTTCGCACGCTTCGTCACGCTCACCCCTGCAATTTATGTCTCCTACGTGCCACTTACCACTGTGACTCATAGATTGGTGGAATCCAACCGGACGGTGGCGCAGCGTCCCCTCAAGACCGACCTATTTTGGCCCGATCAATTGTGACAACGAAAGTGCGCTGCGGACTAGGTTCACAGGCCAAGCACGGAATGTGCTGCGCCGGATATACGGGTGCGCACGAATCTTGGCCCAAAGGGTTTTAGATTAGGCCAATCGGCTGGATGAAAATAACGGCCAGCCGGACTTGGGCAAGTTGGCACCGCCCAACAGGTGCCATTTCCACCACGGACCACGGCACATCCAACGGATCAGACAGGAAAGTGCCCAAGAACCGCAATGTCCCGACCTGAAGCGCAAAACCGGGCCGATTATTCTCGCCGCGGCGCTCAGCAATCTCACACAGGTCAGCCGCGTCGAGATAGAAGAACTGCTCCAGCTCCGCCTGAGATGGTTCGCCTACAAACCGCCCGAACACCACCGCTTGCTCATCAATCGACCTGTCACCGAGCTGCCTCGCGCCCACGCAGGGCAGGGCCTTACGCTCAATCCTTACCCAGTACTATCAAGACCGCATCACGCCAGGGGGTAAGCGAGAAGTATGTTGCCCAAGTATTAGGTGGGGGAGTCGCCGTCGTACTCTGAATTTTCAGGATGATGATCGCCTAGGCCGCGGGCCGCAAGAGCCTCACCAGTGGCCCGGGCGTACCCCACGGTGGCGATGACCACGGGCAGAGACCGGGCCAGCAAATTACGCTCCAGACCACGGGCGCGAGCCGCATCCCGAACGTCGGCAAAGGCGCCAATCACGAACGGAATGCTACGCAACATCAGGGCAACTGTCAGCGAGAACCGTTCCGGGTCGGCGCCGAAGCGCTGCAGGGGCGCAACCAGCGCGGACAGCCCGTCCAAGAGTTCGTCCACAGGCGTTGAAGCAGTCACAACATTGGAAGCTAGCACCGTGGCCACGATGGCGGCGATGACCTGCCACGCCGTCAACGGACCGTGCTGCCACCACTGATACGCGGCGATGAGCACCAAGAAGATCAGCATCATCCGCACCGCTCGCCACATTCGCTGCCAGGACAAGCCAGCAACAAAATGGGTGGCTATCACCAGTACTAGGGTTGCCGTGGTGGTAACAGCGCCCACCAAAACCGAAATCAGCGGAGAGGCCAAGCAAAGCACAGCAACCGCGAACAAGAGCGCGGCTTTGAGCGCAAGCGGCGTGCGGTGAATGAGCGAGTCGCCGGGGACGTGCCCAGCCACCATGAAAGCGTGACCGCGCACTAGCCCGCCAGCTCCTGGTAAGCGGCAATGGCCTGGTGAGGTTCGCCGTCGAACGCTACCTGTCCTTGATCAATGACCAGGGCGCGGTCAAAGGTGGCAGCCAGGGAGAGATTGTGCGTGGACATGATGACTTGCTGGGGCAGGTTCGTCAGGCGCTGCATGAGCTGCCGGGTGTTACGCAGATCCAGCAGCGTGGATGGCTCATCCAGCACCAAAATCTCAGGGTCTACGGCCAAGACGGTTGCTAGTGCGGTCAGCTGCCGCTCGCCACCGGAGAGCTCGTAGATGCTGCTCTGGGCGAGGTGCTCCAGCCCGTAACTGGCCAAGATGGACAGGGCCTTCTCGCGGCGGTCCTTTTTGCCCAACTTCTGCCGGCGCAGGGACAACTCGAGGTCCTCCTGCGGAGTGGGCATGACCAACTGCGAGAGCGGATCGGTGAACACAAAGCCCACGCTGCGCCGGACGGCGGCAACGTCACTGTGAGTGCTGCGGCCATTGATGGTCACCGTGCCGGTGGTGGGCAGGAGCAGTCCGTTAAGGAGCCGCAACAGGGTGGATTTGCCGGAGCCGTTGGCGCCAATAATGGCGATTCGCTGCTCGGTCAGCGCCAAGGATACGGGGGCCAAGATTTGTTTTGATTGCTGCGTGCGGGGATCTGCTGGCGGCACAGTGACTCCAGCCTGGGCTAGAACAATGCCGCTGTTTGAAGAATTAGTCACCGCTTGCGGCGCACCAACAGATCAGGGAAGGCACGGTGAAGGCTCAGCGCAATGATCACAGCTAGAACGTTCTTGATGACGTCGCCCGGGAGGTAGATGACATCGGCCAGCATGGCTGTCTGCCAGCTCATGCCCTTCATGACAAAGCCAATGATGCCGAAGATGTGAATCACTACGGTTCCAGCCATGGCTGCACCAAACAAAGCTGCGGTCCGCCACCGGCTGCGAACTGCCAGCGTGGCCAGCAAACCAATCACGGCAGCTCCGAAAATGAAGCCCACAATGTAGCCCGCAGAGGGGCTGGCCAGTACAGCTGGCCCGGCGCGGAAGCCGCTAAAAATAGGGAGGCCAATGAGCCCCAGCAATACATACAGCCCCACGGCGGCGGTGCCACGAGCAAAACCAAGAACTAGGCCACACATGGCTACCACTAGCGTTTGCAAAGTGATGGCCACGCCAAAGGGGCCCACATTGATGCCAGGGACGGCGATCGAGGCCGCCATGAGTGCGGCAAAAACGGCAATGAGGGAAAGGTCCATGGCGCCCCAGCGCTGGCGGCTGCGTCCCGGGAGGGAGGAAATGCCTGACATGTCTGAAGCTGTCTCAGACTTGTGCACCTGACGTGATGTTCGATTCATTCTTAGGTACTTTCTGCGCGGGGGATTCTCGTTGTGCCGGAACGTCGTTAGACTAAGGAGGTTGTCCAACGCCCGTGGCAAGCAACTAATGCTTGCGGCCGGCGTGGCACGGCACCTACCCATTCTTTGAAAGGTTACTACGTTGATAACGGTCCAAGACCTTGAGTTACGCGCAGGAGCGCGATTGCTCATGGACGAAGTGTCATTCCGCATCGACAAAGGTGACAAAGTTGGGTTGGTGGGGCGTAACGGTGCCGGCAAGACAACGTTGACCCGAGTCCTCGCCGGTGAGGGTCTGCCAGCAGGTGGCAAGGTCACCCGTTCCGGTGAAATTGGCTACCTCCCGCAGGATCCCCGCACCCCGGACATGGAGCAGTTGGCCAAGGATCGGATCCTCTCGGCCCGTGACCTAGACAAGGTCATTACCAAGCTGCGCAAGGCCGAGTCGGACATGGCCAGCGAGGACAACAACATCCGTGACAAGGCAATGCGCCGCTACGATCGCTTGGAGCAGGAATTCCTTGCCGGTGGCGGGTACGCAGCCGAGGCTGAGGCTGCCGCGATCTCCTCAAACCTTGCCCTGCCCGAACGCATCCTCAACCAGCCGTTGAAGACGCTCTCCGGTGGTCAGCGTCGCCGTGTGGAGTTGGCCCGGATTCTCTTCTCCGGCGCCCAGACCATGCTGCTCGATGAGCCCACCAACCACTTGGACGCCGATTCCATCTCCTGGTTGCGTGACTTCCTCAAGAGCCACCAGGGCGGCTTGATTGTGATCAGTCACGATACCGAACTGCTTGAAGCCACCGTCAACAAGGTCTACCACCTTGACGCGAACCGGGCCACGATCGATCAGTACAACCTGGGGTGGAAGAAGTACCTGGCTCAGCGTGAAACCGATGAACGCGCCCGACGCCGGGAACGCGCCAACGCTGAAAAGAAGGCTGGCGTCCTGATGGACCAGGCCAACAAGATGCGCGCCAAGGCCACCAAAGCTGTGGCAGCGCAGAACATGGCCAAACGTGCCGAGCGCCTGTTGGCCGGACTGGAAGAGGTGCGCGCCCAGGACAAGGTTGCAGCTCTGCGCTTCCCCGATCCTTCGCCGTGCGGTAAGACCCCGCTCATGGCTGAGGGCTTGAGCAAGTCTTATGGCTCGTTGGAAATCTTCACCGATGTCAGCCTGGCCATCGACCGCGGTTCCAAGGTAGTCATCTTGGGCCTCAACGGTGCCGGAAAGACCACGCTACTGCGCATGCTTGCGGGCGTGGCGAAGCCTGATACCGGTGAGATCATCCCCGGCCATGGCCTGAAAGTTGGCTACTACGCCCAGGAGCATGACACTCTGGACGTCACCCGCACCGTTCTGGAAAATATGCGCTCCGCAGCCGGTGACATGAACGACGCCGAGGTTCGCGGCATCCTTGGCTCCTTCCTCTTCTCCGGTGATGATGTCAACAAACCGGCCGGGGTTCTCTCCGGTGGCGAGAAGACTCGTCTGGCGTTGGCGACCATTGTGGCTTCCAGCGCCAATGTGTTGCTTCTGGATGAGCCCACTAACAACTTGGACCCCGCCAGCCGTGCAGAGATCCTTGGCGCCCTGAAGAACTACACCGGCGCCGTGGTGCTGGTCAGCCACGATGAAGGCGCCGTGGAGGCCCTAGATCCCGAACGCGTTGTGCTGCTGCCCGACGGCGACGAGGACCTCTGGAACCCGGACTATCTGGACCTGATCACACTGGCTTAGTTTCACCGCTCCACACAAGTACGACGGCGGGAGGTTTCCTTGGATTTCAAGGTGACCTCCCGCCGTCGTTAGTTGGGCAGAGTTTTCTGGTGGGTAGGAGCTAGCGCACCGTTGTTTCAACGGCCCCGGTGGCGCGAACTAGTTCGTTGTAGCTGATAGACAACATGGCTTGGTGGCTGCCAGCGCCTGCCCACAACACGGGGAACTGTGCCAAGGAAGAATCTAAGAAGGAACGGATAGGGGAGGGATGCCCCAGTGGTGCCACTCCGCCAACAGGCTGCCCCGCGTGCTGCAGGACGTACTCGGGGCTGGCGCGGGTGATCTTAGGCAGGCCATGATCTCGGGCAACCTTTTTCGTATCGACCTTGGCGGCTCCGCTGGCCAAGATCAGTAGCGGGTCACCGTCACATTCAAAAATCAGGCTGTTGGCGATGGCGCCGACGTCGCAACCCAGAGCTGCCGCAGCTGTGGCAGCCGTAGCGACCGAGTCCGGCACAACTATCACGGTGTCCGGCAAACCAGCGTTGAGCAATGCTGCGCGGACGTTCTCCACGATCGGATCGATGGGATCTGCGCTGGGGCTGGCTGCGAGTCCTTCAGAGGGCTGGCTCATCAGAATCCTTGTGAGTCGAGGAGGGCGTCTTCGGCTTCTTCAGCCGTTGGCTTGGCGCCGGGTTTGCGCACCTTGGTGTGACGGCGGGGGTGGAATGCTGATCCTCTGCCATGGAGTTCTTCCACAGGTACCCCTGACTCTTCGGCTTCCATAGCGTCAAAGTCATCGTTGCGGCGCTGCATCCTTGCGGCATAACCGAAGCCTACGAAGGCCAGTATGCCAAAGGCAATCCACTGCAGTGAATAGCTCAAATGCGAGCCCTCATCGATGGACGGGGCTGGGAATGGAACCGGGTTGCTGGCGGCGGCAGGTGTTTCTGAGGCCAGCTGACCGTAGGACCCCGTCTTAATGGGGTACGCAAGCTGGCCGGCATATTCGTTGAGGTCAATGGAGGCCAATTGGCCTTCCGGAGCACCTCGATCCAAGGTGGGTTCGGCCGGTTTCAGCCGAGCAATGACCTCAACAACGCCCTCCTGCGGCTGGGGGATAAAGTCCGGGTGTCCGGCCTCGCGGTTACCAATGGGCAACCAGCCTCTGTCAATGATGACGGTGTCGCCATTTTCCAGTGTGAGTGGAACCAGTACCTCGTAACCTGGACCACCATTCAACGGACGGTTGCGAACCACCCGCTGATCCTCGGTTTGGTAGGTACCCTTCAGCCTGACCTGAGTCCACTCCTTAGCCGGGTCCAACTCGTCAAAGTTAGCGGCAATTTCACCGTAATCCACAATGGTGCCAGCATAGTTCTGCTGAATCTTATGGATATTCTCAACCACCGCATTGCGACGGTTCATCTGCCAGTTGCCTAGAGCCACACAAGCGAGGGCGAAGATGAGGGCCATGGCGAAATAGCCCAGCCACCTGCTTGAAAATAGAAATTTGTACGTCTTCATGAACTAGACGGGATCCTTCGGGTTCAACGGTTGGGTGGCAAGAGGCACAGTCTCTTTCCACAGTGAACGGCTCTGCAGGTAATCCTCAAGCCAGGCGGTGTGCTCGGTGCAGGCCAACCAGATTTTGCGACGTTCAGGGGTGTGGATCTTGGGATTGTTCCAGAGCAGCTGCGTGGTGGCGTGTTCGCGGCAGCCCTTTCGGGAACATATCGGCGTCTCCGGAGCGGGCGGCTGTTCGGACCCATCAGCGCCCAAAAGATCAAAGATGTTCATGGCGTGGCTCCTGCTCGGTATCCTGCTCAGTGGCGTCCTGAGGCGCAGCGTCCTCCGTAGCGGCGGTTTCACCTTCGTCGGGGACGATCTCCCCGGTGAGGAAGTCATTGTCGGGGGAGACGTCGTCGTTCGTGGGATCTTGCCCCGCGTTCACCGCATAGAGGGGCGCTTCATCGAGCAACTCCACGGTTTCCTGATGGATGGTGTCAGCGCCGCCATTGGCGAGCATGACAGCGACCCAGGGCAGCACCACGGCACCAGCTGCGGGAATGATCTTGAACCAGCCGTCGACCACAAAGATCAGGACCAGACAGACCATACGGATGCCCATGGTCAAAGCGTATTGCCGCATTCTGTGGCGCATGTCGACGCTATGGGGAATTGCGGCGTTGGTTATGGCTTGAACGGTGGGTTCCGGCGTGCCGATTAGGTATTTGCTGGGCCGATTTTCACCGGACACGGGCGTAGCTGATTGCTCTTTCATCACACTCCAAGGGACCCATTCATTCTCTCACTGCAGCACTGCACAACCAAAAGCCAGCTGGGAGCCGCGGCGGCTTTCACGTAGGATTCGTTAACTAAAGTGACAGTCCCGGTGCGGCGTGGGCATCGACCCGCCAATTTTCCCGTCCCGGCACGTAAGTTGCTTTACTAAAAAACTTCCAGGAGGAATACATGAGTGCATCGGTAGGCGCCGAAAAGCAGGGCCGCAGTGTTTTGGTCACAGGGGGCAACAGGGGCATTGGCCTAGCCATCGCCAAGGCATTCTTGGCTAATGGTGACAAGGTCGCCGTGACTTTTCGCAGCACCGCCGATCTGCCCGAGGGCATCCTGGGCGTCCAAGCTGATGTGACCGACGCTGCCTCCATCGACGCCGCTTTCACAGAAGTCGAGGCTGCTCACGGTCCCGTTGAAGTGCTGGTGGCAAACGCCGGCATCACCAAGGACACCCTATTGCTGCGCATGAGCGAGGACGATTTCACCTCCGTTGTGGACACCAACCTCACCGGCGCGTTCCGTGTCATCAAGCGCGCCTCCAAGGGCATGATTCGTATGCGCAAGGGCCGCGTCGTGCTGATCTCCTCCGTGGTGGGCCTCTATGGTTCCCCGGGCCAGATCAACTACGCCGCCTCCAAGGCCGGCCTCGTGGGAATTGCCCGCTCGCTGACCCGCGAACTGGGCTCACGCGGCATCACCGCCAACGTGGTGGCTCCTGGTTTCATCAGCACCGACATGACCGCTGCCCTTCCCGAGGACACTCAGAAGCAGTACCTCTCCACCATCCCGGCCGGGCGCTTTGCCTCGGCTGAGGAAGTAGCCAACGTGGTTCGTTGGGTTTCCAGCGATGAGGCCGCCTACATCTCCGGTGCGGTCATCCCCGTTGACGGCGGATTGGGCATGGGCCACTAAAGTTCCGGCCACCGAAGTACGACGGCGGCGTGCACGCCTCTCGTACGCCCCGCCACCGTTGGAGTCGCTGTTGCAGCGACTCTCTACTCGGCGGTACGTCCGGGCGCCAGTAGGATTCGATATAAGACTGCCCGCGTGGGTTGACCTCAATGTCATCGTTACGCGGGAAATCAATAAGTTTCAATGAGATGTGAAGGATTTTTTATGGGAAAGCTTGACGGAAAGACAGCCATTGTTACTGGCTCCTCGCGAGGAGTTGGCGCCGATGTAGCCAAGTTCTTGGCAGCCGAAGGCGCAGCAGTGGTAGTCAACTACCGCCAGAAGGCACCCCGTGCCAACAAGGTTGTGGCTCAGATTGTTGAAGCTGGCGGCCGCGCCGTGGCTGTAGGCGCAGATTTGACCACTCAGGAAGGTGTGCAGGCCTTGGTCAGCGCAGCCCTGGAGAACTTCGGTTCACTGGATCTGGTGGTGCTGAACGCTTCTGGTGGCATGGAAAGCGGCATGGCTGAGAACTACGCATTGCAGCTCAACCGTGACGCGCAGGTCAACCTGCTCAACGCCGCGATGCCGGTGCTGCCCGCCGGTTCCCGCGTGGTGTTTGTCACCAGCCACCAGGCGCACTTCATTGAAACTGTGCCCACGATGCCCGAATACGAGCCGGTTGCCAAGAGCAAGCGGGCCGGTGAAGATGCCCTGCGCGCCTTGATCCCGAACCTCGCCGCAGAGGACATCTCCCTAGTGGTTGTCTCAGGCGACATGATTGAAGGAACCGTAACGGCTACTCTGCTGGACCGGGCCAACCCCGGTGCCATCGAAGCTCGCCGAGCTGAGGCAGGCAGGCTGTACACAGTGGCTGAATTCGCCGCTGAGATTGCCAAGATGGCATCGGCCGATGTTCCTTCAGGTCACACCGAGTACGTGGGCGGCGCCGACTACTTCAAGTAGGCCGCACACCGCCGGTTTTTTAGCTACATCATTCTCGAGTGTCCACTTGATGTACGTTTTGGCGCCTTTTTGGGCCTGTAGCGTGCGTCAAGTGGACATTCGTTTTGTGGGGACGGCACCACAAATGTCCCTAATCCCTAGCGATACAGTCGTGTGCCCGAAGACCAACCCTAGTGGACAGTCCGGATCGCTTCTGCCCAGATGGACTCGTTGTCCCTCACGAATTCAGTCATGGTGTTCCAGTGGTCCCCATGGCCGGTCGTGAACATCGTCCCCCATGGTTCGGTTCCTGTGGCATGGGCACTCTTAAGTAGTTCGTACATTGCCGCTGTCCGTTGCCACATGGCGGCGGGGAGTGCCGCACGGAGCTCGTCGTCGGCCCCATAGCCGTCAATGAACGCCGCCAACGCCCGTCCCGCCACGGATGGATCCGTCGGTGCATGATTCAGCGTGAACGCCTGCGCGGCGTATGCGAGATCCCACAAGCGCGTGCTCGGCGCGGCCGCATCCCAGTCAATGAATACCCAGCGGTCTCCGATGATGAGATTCCACGGAGCCAGGTCGTTGTGGCAGATCAGCTCGGCTCCGGGGGCTGGAATGAGTGTGTTCCAAGTTGAGTCGGGAGCCGGTTCGTAAGTTGCACTGGAGTCATGAATAGAGCGAACCAGGCGGCCGACCCGGAACAATTGGGGGAGCGACAAAGGTGGTGAGTCCATGGCGAGGCGGCCGGGGACAAACTCTGTCACTTGCCGTCCCTTGGTGTCCGGCTCATATACGGCAGGCACATCAACGCCTTCGGCGCGCATGGCCTTCATGTAGGCGAGCACGCTCGAAGTGGCGTCCGTCCATGGCTTGCGTACTGTCGCGCCGACGCGCACCACACCATCTGAGGCATTGCCGCCGGTCAGGAGGATTTCTTCCATCTGGCAAGCCTAGCGGCCTGGCCGAGCCTGCCCCTCAGGCGGCGAGGTCAATGGGTTTTGCCCACCTCCAATGGCTATTCGTAGCCTCGGCGAAAGTACCCGGCTAGACTCGGCACTTAACTCATGAGGCAAAAGGGGAACCAATAATGAGCACACCAACGGCGTCAGCCACTTTCACCAAAACTGGTCAACTGAACAAACTCTCAGTTGCAGCCGTAATCTTGGCTGTTGTTGCCATTTGTGGCCTCTGGCTGCTCGGCATTGGAGTTCTTGCCGTTCTCGCGGTAGGAGCCGGACATGTCTCACTGGAACAGATCAGACGAACAGGTGAGCGGGGGCGTTGGCTGGCAATAGCTGCTCTGTGCGTCGGCTATGCCATAGCAACGTGGTCATTCTTCACGGCACTGTTCTACGTTCCGGCACTTTTCCAGCAATGACGACCTAAGGATCCGGCTCAGGGCGGAAATTAGTTGCTGAGGTGCTGTCAAAGCCCTCCGGAGGGAGCAGCTGTTGTTCGCCGGAATTTGATACTGACCAATAGCTGTTGACTAGATGTTGGCCAACACCAGTGCCACGTCGAGGTTCGGGATGTTGATCTGGGCGTCTGCCACGGCCCGTACGGCCGGCTTGGCGTTGAAGGCAACCCCAAGTGTCGCCGCGGCCATCATGTCCAGATCGTTAGCGCCGTCTCCGATGGCCATCGTGGCGTCGGGCTCAACGCCTGCTTCAGCGCTCCAAGCCCTCAATTGCACAGCCTTGGCAGCCCGGTCCACCACGGCGCCACTGACCTTGCCGGTGAGGTGTCCGTCAACAATTTCCAAATCGTTAGCCATGGCGTGATCCAGACCCAGACGATGTGCCAACGGAGAAAGTATCTGGGAGAACCCACCTGAGACGGCACACACAACATGCCCGGCAGCCTTGGCATCGGCCACAAGCCGCTCGGCACCCACGGACAGCCTAATTTTGGCACCCACATCCGCGAGCACGCTTTCGGGCAGCCCAGCCAGGGTGGCTACCCGATGGTGCAGGCTCTGCGCAAAATCCAGCTCTCCACGCATGGCAGCCTCGGTGACTTCAGCCACCTCGGATTCTTTCCCGGCATGTGCGGCCAGCATTTCAATGACTTCTTGTTGGATCAACGTGGAATCAACGTCCATGATGATGAACTTGCGTTTCGCCTCGCGCAGCGAATCGGGGACCACTGCGGTACTCACGCCGTCCTGTGCAACATCAGCCAGTGCCGCGCGGAGTCGGGCAATGCGGGCTGCTGCCTGTGCATCGCTAGCTCCACTAGGATCCAGTGAGCCCAGTTCTAGTACTGCCGCCACAAATCCGGGGTGGTTCTCCGTGCGTTCGTTGGCCACCGTATAGCCATGGTCCGTCAAAACAGACCGAACCTTGGCTAGGGCTATGGGGGAGAGCGTTTGGCCGTAGCAGACTGCTGTAAAAGTGGAGGGCATGAGAAGTATTCTAACCAATGAGGGGCATCGCTTGGCTAAGTGACCAATGATGGTGCCTCTTCGGTTAGCGTTGGCCGCCGTTGTTGTCATAGGCTCAGTGCTTATGAGTGAAGTTCTGGGTTTGGCCGGTGTCAGCGTAGTCCGCGGCACCAAGACATTGTTGGACAACGTCGATTGGCATGTCGCCGAGGGTGAGCGCTGGGTGGTGCTTGGGCCTAATGGTGCAGGTAAGAGCACTCTGTTGCAGATTGCCGGTGCCCGCATGCACCCGTCCCGTGGCGTAGCCGGCATCCTCGATGAGGTGCTTGGCGCCGTCGACGTTTTTGAGTTGCGACCCCGGATTGGTCTGGCCTCGGCCGCCCTGGCCCACCAGATCCCGGAGCATGAAAAAGTTCTCAATGTGGTGGTGACTGCTTCCTACGGTGTGACCGGGCGTTGGCGCGAGGATTACGAGCGCGACGACGAACGTCGTGCCTTTGCGCTGTTGGACGAGTGGGGGGTTTCCACCTCCTTCAACCGCCCCTTCGCTTCCTTGAGCGACGGCGAACGCAAACGTGTTCAGATTGCCCGTGCCCTCATGAGCGATCCCGAATTGTTGCTGCTCGATGAGCCCGGTGCAGGTCTGGACTTGGCCGGCCGAGAGGGCCTCGTCAAGCGTCTGAGTGAATTGGCCGCCGATCCGTTCGCGCCGAGCACCGTGCTGGTCACCCACCACCTTGAGGAGATCCCGCCGGGCTTCACCCATGCGCTATTGCTCCGTGATGGCGGCGTTGTGGCTCAGGGACCTTTGGCTGAGGTCTTGACCGAAGAAAACCTCAGCAAGACCTTTGGCCTGCCGCTTACCGTCACCAGCAACGCCGGACGCTACACGGCCACGGCTCGCCACTAGCCGCCACCCGTACTGTTCTACCCACCATTTTGCGAAGGACCTTTCCCCGGCAGTGAACGCGCTCGAATCCTTCTTCATACTGCTCGGCGGCCTATGGGCCGGGACCATCAACTCTGTGGTTGGCTCCGGCACACTGGTTACCTTCCCCATCCTGATCGCTTTAGGGGTAGTGCCGGTCATGGCTGTGGTCAGTAACGCAATGGGCCTGATTGCCGGGGGAGTCTCCGGCACATGGGGGTACCGGCGCGAGCTACGAGGCATGAAGTTTAACCTCATCAAGCTCATGCCGGCTTCCATTCTGGGTGGCATCACCGGTGCCTATTTGTTGCTGCACCTGCCGGAAACGGTTTTCGCCCTGGTAGCGCCAGTCTTGATTGTGTTGGCTTTGGCTCTGGTCATTTTCCAGCCGCGGCTCCAACGCGCTATTCAGGCCAAGCGCATCGCCGGCCCCTCGGCCCGCACACACGATATCGCCATGGTGGTGTTGGTCTATTTGACAGGTGTCTATGGTGGCTATTTTGTGGCCGCCCAGGGCGTGTTGTTGGTAGGAATTCTGGGTATATTCATGTCAGGCACCTTGCAAAACGCCAATGCTGTGCGAAGCCTTCTCGCGCTCAGTGTCAACGTCGTGGCCGCTATCTCGTACCTATTGTTTGCTCCCGAGAAGATTATTTGGCAAGTGGTGGCGCTCATTGCCGTGAGCTCTCTGCTGGGTGGCTTTATGGGGGCCCGCATTGGCCGCAAACTTTCTCCCGTAGTCCTGCGCAGCGTCATTGTCACGCTGGGCGTTGTTGCACTCTTCTTCATGATCCAGAAATTGGTGGCCGCATGATCATCCAGCTCGAAACCGCCAGCGATCCTCGGGTCAGCGATTACCACTCCCTGACTGATGTCCAGCTGCGCAAAGTTAGGGAGCCTGCCGAGGGCCTCTACATCGCTGAAAGTCCCAAGGTGGTTCGCCGGGCACTTGCCGCTGGACACCGACCGCGCTCGTTTTTTCTCGCAGAAAAGCGGCTGCCAGAGATAGCCGACGTGCTGGATGCTCATCCAGATATCCCTGCCTACGTGGGCACAGGGGCCATGCTGGAGGAGATCACCGGCATCAACCTTCACCGTGGCGCCTTGGCCGCCATGCACCGACCCGCGCCGGCGGACATTCCCTCCATGTTGGCCGTCGCGAAACGCGTGGCGGTGCTGGAGGACATTAGTGACCACACAAATATTGGTGCCTTATTCCGCAGCGCTGCGGCACTCGGTATTGATGCTGTACTGATCAGCCCGCGCTGTGGCGACCCGCTATACCGGCGCAGCATTCGTGTCAGCATGGGCGCGGTCTTTCAGGTCCCGTGGGCACGCTTACCGGAGGGCCTCGATGGTTTCGAGATGCTCCACGATGCTGGATTTACGACGGCGGCCCTCGCCCTTTTGCCCGATTCGCTCACCATCCATGAACTTGCCGCCCGCAACGACGAGAAGCTGGCACTGATCTTGGGCAGCGAAGGTTACGGACTTAGTGCGCAGACTCTGGCAGCTGCAAACCATACGGTCATGATTCCCATGTATGGCGGCGTGGACTCGCTCAATGTTGCAGCGGCCAGTGCGGTGGCATTCTTCGCCACAGATCCACGAACCTCAAAGAGCTTTAGTGCCGCCTCTGCGAGTAGTGTTGAAGGATGAAGATTGATGAGAAAGTTGCCGAGTTTTCCCTGCAGGACCAACACGGTCAGGTTCGTAGTCTCTCCGAGCTGACTGCTAACGGCCCTGTAGTGATTTTTTTCTATCCCTTAGCTGGCAGCGGCGGCTGCACCAAAGAGGCCTGTCATTTCCGTGACCTGCAAGCAGAATTTGCCGCCGAAGGGGCCTCCATGGTGGGTATTAGTACCGATTCGGTGGCCAAGCAGCTCGACTTCGCGACCAAGAACCACTTTGAATACCCACTCCTGAGCGACCAGGATGGTGCTGTGGCCGATATCTTCGGTGTCCGGCGTCGTCTGTTGGCAAAGTCACTGCCAACAAAACGGGCCACATTCATCGTTGATTCTGGGCAGATACTGCGATTTCAGGTCACGAGTGAAACCAATATGGATGTCCACGCCAACAGCGCCTTAGCCGCTCTCCGCGAGCGGGCTTGGTGAAACGGGCTCGAACCGGTAAAGTTTCTAGCTGGTCCTAGTGGCCATAACATTCATCAGTCTGGCAAAAACCAGGCAATAACACTCTGAGGTTCCCTGTGAAGCAGAACGTTCACCCCAAGTACGAAGCCATTGTATTCAACGACCTGGCTTCAGGCACCAAGTTTTTGACGCGCTCCACCGCGACGTCCAAGAAGACCATCGAGTGGGAAGACGGAAACACCTACCCCGTCATCGACGTTGAAATCTCCTCAGAGTCACACCCGTTCTACACGGGCAAGCAGCGCATCATGGACAGCGCCGGCCGCGTCGAGCGCTTCAACGCTCGCTTCGCAGGCTTCGGCAAGAAGTAATACTTCTTTCCACAGTTCTTCAAACAGGGTCCGCACCTATGGGTGCGGGCCCTGTTTTTGCACTTGGCGCGTTCCCCTTGGGAAGATGTAGACATGTCTTCGAAATTGCACGGTGAATATAAGGTCCACGGCGGAAAGTTAGTGGTGGTTGACTGTTCTGTCACGGACGGCTTACTCCACGATGTCCATGTCAGTGGTGATTTCTTCCTCGAGCCCGACGAAGCGCTCGATGACATCAACGCAGCACTCAATGGCTTATCTGCCAACCTCCCCGCTGATGGATTCGCAGAGGCCATTACGGAGGCGCTTCCCGCGGATGCCGTACTTTTTGGCTTCTCGGCACAAGCCGTAGCCATCACGGTTCGCCGTGCGCTGACCAACGCAACCAGCTGGATCGATCACACCTGGGACATCATTGCCCCAACAGTTCTGCCCACGGCCCTCAATGTGGCACTAGATGAGGTCCTCACCGAAGAAGTTGGTGCAGGACTACGCAACCCAACACTGCGTTTTTGGGACTGGGATGAGCCCTCAGTGGTGATCGGCAGCTTTCAGTCAGTGCGCAACGAACTGGAACCTGCGGGCGTCCAAAAGTATGGAATCAATGTGGTGCGCCGTGTCACTGGCGGCGGTGCAATGTTCATGGAGGCCGGGAACTGCATCACATACTCTCTGTATCTACCCCAGACCCTTGTGGACGGCTTGAACTTCGAGGACTCCTACAAGTTTCTTGACGCTTGGGTGCTGGCGGCCCTGGAATCGATGGGCATTGAAGCGTTCTACATTCCGCTCAATGACATTGCCACGGACAAAGGAAAAATTGGAGGCGCAGCCCAGAAGCGTCTGAGCAATGGTGCCATGCTCCACCACGTGACCATGAGCTACGATATCGACGCTGACAAAATGGTTGAAGTGCTCCGCATAGGCAAGGAAAAGCTTTCGGATAAAGGCACTCGCTCGGCGAAGAAACGCGTAGATCCCCTTCGCCGGCAAAGCGGTATGAGTCGGCAGGAAATTGTGGAGCGCATGTCTGAAACGTTTGCCGCCCGCTACGACACACATCCGGCGACTCTCACAGAAGCTGAACTGGCCGAGGCGCAGCGCAGGGTTGTGGCGAAGTTCGGTACCGAGGAGTGGCTGCATCGAGTGCCATAAACCCTCTGGTCCGGGCCACCTCACGCGTGCCGAAGAGTTGGCCCAATCGACCACCTGCTTCCTTTGGTTTTGTCATGGTCATGGGCATATCAGACACTGCAGTGGATCGCCGTAGTCGGTTTACATGTGCTGATGGTGGTTGCTATGAGCCTTTCTGCTGGGCTTGCTGACCGGCGGTGAGCATCTAGGCGGGTTTGTCCGCACCAAGGGGATCTCCGTGTGCGCCACAGCTATTACAGTGCTTGCCAGCTCCATGAGTTTGGACCTGCCCCGAGACGTACCTGTGCTCCAACTCTGCGGACCCACAGGGGCGACATCAGCTACCTGCTCCGGTCTTTTGGCGCCATGTAGTGAGGCGAAAACCGCCGAACTCCTCCACCGCCTTGTGGCCGGGGAATACGTCAAAGAAGAGCATCCGTAGGCAGAACCCCAAAGGCTAAAATATTGGGCTGTCATGTTAGAATCTTTGAGGTGAGTCGGGAAGTCTGGTCGACAATTCTATTGTCGAACCCTCCTAAGGAATAATTGTATGAAGCAAGGACCCTCCACGCCCAAACCAGCCACCGTTCTTGGTCGGGGCAGTTATCTTGAAGCCCTGCGAATCGGCGAGATTCTGCGTAAAGAGACCGTCGGTGGCATACTCCTGGTTGCTGCAGCCATCATTGCTATCATCTGGGCAAACTCACCTTTTTCGGATAGCTATTTCGCCTTGCGCGATTTCCGAATTGGTTACGAGCCTTGGCACCTTGAGCTCAGCTTGGGTGCTTGGGCCGCAGATGGACTGCTAGCAATCTTCTTCTTCCTTGTAGGACTGGAACTCAAGCGCGAATTCGTTGCCGGTGATTTACGCCAGTTCAGTAAATCAATTGTTCCCGTCGCTGCGGCAGTGGGCGGTGTGGTGGTCCCAGCGGTGATTTATGCGTTGATCAACCTGACCAGCCCGGAAACGCTCCGCGGCTGGGCCATACCCACGGCAACAGATATTGCCTTTGCTGTGGCCGTATTGGCCATCATTGGTTCTCACTTGCCTAGTGCCCTGCGGATCTTCCTGTTGACCTTGGCTGTAGTGGATGACCTACTGGCCATCAGTATCATCGCAATCTTCTACACCGATGAAATTCAGCTCACTCCGATGCTTCTAGCACTGCTCCCGCTGGCCCTTTACACTATTTTGGCGCAAAAATACCGAAGTTTTTTCGGCACCAAGGCATGGGCGGCATGGGTTATCCTCCTTCCCTTAGGCTTGGTCACCTGGGGGCTGGTTCACGCTTCCGGTATCCATGCCACAGTGGCCGGTGTGCTGCTTGGATTTGCCATACCCGTAATCCGTTCACAGATCAATGGCGGTCCTGAAGCGGGCCCAGGTTTGTCAGAAATTTTCGAACACAGGTTCCGTCCCATCTCAGCCGGTATTGCCGTCCCGGTCTTTGCGTTCTTCTCCGCGGGTGTAGCGATCGGCGGGTGGGATGGTCTTGTCTCTGCCGCCACCGACCCGGTTGCCATTGGCATTGTGGTTGCATTGGTGCTCGGTAAGCCGATCGGAATTCTAGGGACCACATGGTTGCTGACTAAAACCACCAAGGCGTCCTTGGACCGGTCGCTGAAATGGATTGACGTGTTCGGTGTGTCCCTACTTGCGGGAATCGGCTTCACCGTCTCTCTGCTGGTAGCAGAGTTGAGCTTTGGCCAAGGCAGTGCCCACGACGACCATGCCAAGATTGGTATTCTCGCTGCCTCGGTGCTAGCGGCACTGCTCGCGACAGCCGTCTTGTCCACCAGAAACAGGTACTACGGGAAACTGGAGCTTGAGGAAGCAGTTGATGCTGACAACGATGGAATCCCCGATGTCTACCAACAAGACTGACCCTGCCGGCAATCACCGCTAAAAAGGATCCCCGTACCAGTCTCTCGACTGGTACGGGGATCCTTTTTTGCTGACGGGGACGGTAGGTCTTAGTGTCCGGCACCAAGGTTCCCGGAGAGTCGTTCACGCATATGAATGCTGGCTTCGTTGAGTCCTGTGATGGTGACGTGTTTGCCGTGGCGGCGGTATTTCTCGGTAATGGCGTCCAGAGCCGCGATCGTGGAGGCGTCCCAAAGGTGGGAGGCGTGCATGTCGATGATGATACTCTCCGGGTCCAGTGCGTAGTCGAATTGGGTGTACAGGTCATTAGAGGAGGCGAAGAATAATTCGCCGTCTACAACGTACGTGGCTGTCTCAACACCGTCGATGCTTGTGAGATTGCGTTTGACCGTGACCAGGTGTGCCACTCGCCGGGCGAACAGGACCATCGCGACCAAAACGCCAACACCCACTCCAATGGCTAGGTTATGGGTGGCAACAACCACGACCACAGTGGAGACCATGACGATGGTTTCGCTCTTGGGCATTCGCGCCAGGGTGCTGGGGCGGATGCTGTGCCAGTCAAAGGTGGCTATGGAGACAAAGATCATGACAGCTACCAGTGCGGCCATCGGGATTACCGAGACAATATCTCCGAGGGTCACCACGAGGACCAGCAGGAAAACTCCCGCGAGGAAGGTGGAGATGCGGGTGCGGGCGCCAGAGGCTTTGACGTTGATCATGGTTTGGCCGATCATGGCGCAACCGCCCATGCCACCAAAGAATCCGGTGACGATGTTGGCTACGCCCTGGCCCCATGATTCTCGAGTCTTGTTGGAGTGAGTGTCCGGGACGTCATCAACGAGTTTGGCAGTCATCAAGGATTCAAGCAGGCCCACGAACGCCATTGCCAGCGCGAACGGGAAGATGATTTGTAAGGTTTCCAGACTGAAAGGAACGTTCGGGATGAACAGGGCAGGGAGTGAGCCTGGAAGTTCTCCCTTGTCTCCCACCGTGGGAACAACGATTGACGCCACCACGGTAATAACGGTGAGGACGACTATGGCCACCAGTGGTGCCGGAACGGCTTTGGTGAGTTTGGGTAGTCCGAAAATGATGACCAAGCCGACAGCAGCCAGCGGGTAGACCATCCATGGCACACCGATCAGTTCCGGGACCTGGGACATGAAGATCAAGATGGCTAGTGCATTGACGAAGCCCACCATGACGGAACGGGGAATGAACCGCATCAGCTTGGCAACCCCCGAGACGCCTAGGATGATTTGGAAGATTCCGGCCAGGATGACCGCGGCAATAAAGTAGTCAAGGCCGTGGGACTTCACCAGTGGGGCGATCACCAAGGCGACTGCCCCGGTCGCGGCGGAGATCATGGCGGGACGGCCGCCAACAAAAGAGATCGTCACGGCCATCGTAAAGGCGGCGAACAATCCGATCCGAGGATCAACCCCAGCGATGATTGAGAACGCGATGGCCTCGGGGATCAGTGCCAATGCCACGACAAGCCCAGCAAGGGCCTCGGTTTTTAGACGGCGTGGGGAGCGGAGAGTTTCCCGCACGGATTGGAGTTGTTCTGGGGTCAGGGGCGGTTTGGGCTGCAGTGTGGTGTTGGCCATTACTGGCTCCATTCAGGGTCAAGAAGACGCAGTTCAGCGTCTTCGCATTTCTCAAGTGTTATGGGGCGCGACACTGCGCCGGGTCAGTGGGAGATAGCCTTAGAAGGACTCACCACTCACTTGTAACTCTACCCTAACGTGACGGTAGAGTTGATGCTGGAACCACTGACGGAGATTTTTATGACGGAGAAGGCACACGCGACAACGATGCATATTGGCGAATTGGCTGAACGGACGGGGCTCTCTCATCGGACGATCAGGCACTATGACGAGGTAGGTCTCCTTCCGGCAACCGCGCGCACAGACGGTGGTTTTCGTGTCTATCTTGAAGATGACTACGAGCGCCTCATGGTCATCAAGACAATGAAACCACTAGCGTTTACCTTGGAGGAAATGTCAGAAATCTTGGATATCCTCGCACTGGATCAGAGTGAGAGGGCAGCTGCAGGAACTCAAGCACGGTTGAGGGAATTTCTTGAGCATGGCACCAGGCAACGAGCCAAAATGGCCCGAAACCTGGCTCAAGCGGACGAATTCATCCTCCGGCTAAGAGATTCAAACCAAGAATAGAATATGCCCTATTGCCCAGATTGATTCTGTGAACTTCTCACCATGAATTAGGGAAATTGGCTGAAGTTATGAGGCTGGGTTGGTGCCTATTTCCTTCATGAGGGCCAGTACTCGGTTCTTGATGTCGTCACGAACCAGGCGCATCCGTTCCGTTCCTTCGATACCACGCTCGGACGGTTCATCTGTGTCCCAGTTGCGGATCTCAATCCCCGGGACCGGGTCCACCACAGCCTCTTTGCCGAGGGTGATGATGAGGCCGACGCTATTGAGCATCTCAGAGGTGATTGGCTTGGTGTGCTCAGTGGAGATGTCAATACCCAGTTCGGCCAGTGATTCCACGGATTGGGCATTCAGGGCGGTTCCGGGTTTGGTTCCGGCGGTGTACACGGTCGCGGTGTCGCCGGCTAGGTGGCGCATGAGGCCACCGGCCATCTGGGATTTCCCACCGTTCTTCACGCAGACGAACAGGATGCCGGGTTTGTTGGTCATGGGATGGTTCTTCTTTCAGTCGTGAGAGGGGAGTGGAAATGCTGTTGCATGTGCGGGGAGGAGTTCATTGATTTTCGGCATGAATCCTGGGCGTCGGACCCCCGAGTCGGGTCCGCGAGGCCATACTCATCCTGGCCTCGTCCCTAGATTTCCTCATCAGTTACTGCTTTGAGTTTCTCGAGGAGGTTCTGGACTAATTGGTCAATCTCATCCCTGATCATCCTCGCCCCGGCCAAGTCCTTCGCAGCCGGATCCTCGATCTGCCAATCAAGGTATTGCTTGCCTGGGTAGATTGCACAAGAGTCCCCGCAGCCCATGGTGACGACGACGTCGGCTGCGCGGACGACGTCATCGGTGAGCGGCTTGGGGAACTCCTGGGCTAAGTCGATGCCAACCTCGGCCATGGCGGCTACAACTGTGGGTTCCAGTTCTGCGACCGGGGCCGAGCCTGCCGAGCGGACATGGACCGCTCCTTGGGCGTGTTTGTTCAATAGAGCGGCTGCCATTTGCGAGCGTCCGGCGTTGTGGACACATACGAACAATACTTCAGGCACGTCTTGGGCGATCGCACCCTTGGATTGCGCCAAGGCTTTGAGCCGGTCGGCCGCAAACCTAGCTGTCGTGGAGGCTAGGTACGTGCGGATCCTTGCCGTCCGGGCCAAGGCTGTGTATGACTCGAATACGTAGCGTTCGACGGTCTCAGCGGCGAAGATTCCAGTGAACTTCAGAGTCAGGTCTGCGCTGATGCGCTCTAGAACGGCGGTATCATCGCTTAGGCCGGTCAGTACAGTCTCGCGTTGCTCACTCATAGCGGTCTCTTTTCGCTTGGTCGTTGATTGTGGAGTGACGAGCTTAGGCCAGGACGGTGGGGGTGCCGATCAGTCCCGGTTCGGGGGAGCTGCAGCCAGATGAGGCTGGCGCGGACTCATCCTGGACCGCAGGTGTCTCGGCAGGGGAGCCACAGGTGCTGGCAGATTTTGTGGCGGAGTCTGTTGCGGAGCGCCCGTGCTCAAGACCGGTGGGGATGCCGATCAGTACCAGTTCCGGAGTACTGCAGCATGACGATGCTGGTTCACCCTGATCCTGATTTGCGGTGGCTTGGACGGGGGTGTCGCAGCTGCCCCCGAGGTCTGTGGAGCAGACACCGGTTTCGGGGAGCTCGAGGTGGACCTGGTCGGCCGCTACTTGATCTCCTGCCAGGGCGGCGACGATGGAGCGGACCTGCTCGTAGCCAGTGGCCATCAAGAAGGTCGGGGCACGGCCATAGGATTTCATTCCGGCAATGTAGAAATCCTTGTCGGGATGGGCCAGGACTTTGGCTCCGTGGGCGGGTACGGTTCCGCAGGAGTGGAATTCAGGATCGATCATTGGACCCAGATCCCGTGGGGCCTCCACGATCGGATCGAGTTCCAAACGCATTTCCCGCAGAATGTCCAGATCTGGGCGGAACCCTGTGGCCGGGATCAGCAAGTCCACGTCCAGTGTCTTATCCCCGTTCGGGGTGGAGCCGGTGACAGCCAATCCTTGAACGCTGGTTGCGAAGGAGGTGGTGGTGAAGGAGGTGTGCAGCTCAATAATGCTGTCTTCGACGAGTTTGCGCAGACGAGTTCCCAGTTGGCCGCGAGCCGGCAAGCCGTCCAGATCCCCGCCACCGTAGAGGCGGGAGGCGTCAGAGCCGCGCACGGCCCAACTGATCCGGGTTCCCGTCTCGTTCTTAGCCAGCTGGCCCAAACCGATGAGAGTGTTCGCAGCGGAGTGGCCTGCCCCAATGACGAGGACGTGTTTGCCGGTGAAGCGGTCACGATCCGCGCCAGTGACATCAGCCAAGGGTGCGGTGATGAGTCCGGCTGCGATGGCTTCGGTTTCGCCCGGTGCGGGCAGGCCGGCCTGGCCGAGTGGGTTGGGCTGGGACCACGTGCCGGAGGCGTCGATCACTGCACGCACGCGGTGATCGCTCAGAAGTCCGTCGGCGTCGGCGACACGAACCAGGAAGGGCTGCTGGTCACGGTCGCGTGAATGGGTTTTATCCATGCCGACCCGGCTCACAGCCGTCACGGTGGAGGATAAACGCAAAGCCGACGCTATGGCAGGGATAGCGGCCAAGGGCATGAGATAGCTTTCCACTAGCTCGGAACCGTAGGGCAAGGACGTCAGTCGGGGCTCAGTCCAACCAGTGGGCTCCAGCAGACGGCGGGAGGCTGGGTCAATGTTGTGCTCCCAGGAGGAGAACAAACGAATGTGACCCCAGGCTGTGATGGTTTCACCCACGTCTGCACCTTTTTCAAAGATGATGGGGGTGATGCCGCGTTCGATCAAGTTCGCTGCAGCCGCTAGGCCGATGGGGCCCGCACCGATGATGGCAACTGGAAGCTCATTTTGTGAATTCGTCATGTCCGTAGTTCTCCTTGAGATGTTCGCAATTAGTTATGTTCGGGCCCTGCCAGTCAGCTGCTGGTCAGGCGATGGTGGGGCGGCTACGCCGGGACCGACTCAGAGATGCTGGCCTTGGTGCCGCTTTGGCTGTCATCGAGTGCTGCGAGGTAGCTCTTGGCGTCCAAGCCCGCTGCGCAACCGGTTCCGGCCGCGGTGATGGCTTGCCGGTAGCGGTGGTCAACGGCGTCCCCGCAAGCAAACACGCCGTCTAGGTTGGTGTGTGTGGTGGGTGCCTGTACCCGGATGTATCCGTCCTCATCCAAATCGACTTGTCCAGCAACCAGTTCAGTGCGGGGAAGATGGCCGATGGCGACGAATACGCCAGTAACGGGCAGTGCCTCTTCTGTGCCAGTGGCCGTGTTGCGCACCGTGACACCGGAAACTTTATCCTCACCATGGATAGCCGTGACCGCGCTGTTGAACATGATGTGGATTTTCGGGTTTTCCATGGCTCGTTGCGCCATGATCTTTGAGGCCCGGAGTTCATCACGGCGCACGATCAGGGTCACTGACTTGGCGAAGCGCGTCAGAAACGTTGCTTCTTCCATGGCAGAGTCGCCGCCGCCAACCACCACGATGTCTTGATCCTTGAAGAAGAATCCATCGCAGGTGGCGCACATGGACAGGCCGTGGCCGGTGAACTTCTTTTCCTCCGGCAAGCCCAGTTCCTTGTAGGCGGAGCCGGTGGCAAGAATGACCACTGGTGCCTGGTAGCTTTCACCGGCGGCGGTGGTGACGGTCTTCAGATCGCCTGTGAGGGTGGCTGCGGTGACGTCGTCGAAGATGATCCGGGCACCGAAGCGTTCGGCTTGTTCCTGGAGGTTGTCCATCAACTCCGGACCCTGTATGCCGGCGGGGAATCCGGGGAAGTTCTCCACTTCGGTGGTGTTCATCAGTGCCCCGCCAGCGGTGACGGCGCCTGCGATGACCAGCGGGGCGTGCCCGGCACGGGCTGCGTAGATCGCGGCCGTGTATCCAGCGGGGCCGGAGCCGATGATGATGATTTGTTCAGTCATGGCAGGTCCCTTTTCTAGTTGGTGGGGAGGAGTTCAGCGATAAGGGACTGAATGCGGGCCTTGATGTCGTCTCGGATGGGACGTACCGAGTCCACTCCCTGCCCGGCGGGGTCTTCCAACTCCCAATCCTCGTACCTCTTGCCCGGGAAGATGGGGCAGGTGTCGCCGCAACCCATGGTGATCACAACGTCAGACTCTTTCACGGCCTCAGTGGTCAATACTTTGGGGATTTCAGTGGACATGTCAATGCCTTCTTCAGCCATTGCGGCCACTGCGGCCGGGTTGACTGTCTCTGCTGGTGCTGACCCGGCGGAGCGAACCTCAATGGCGCCATTGGAAAGCGTGGTGAGGTAGGCAGCGGCCATCTGGGAGCGGCCGGCGTTATGCACGCAGACGAACAGGACGGAGGGCTTCTTGGATGTTTCGGTGGTGTTCATGTGTTCAGGCTCCTGCTAGAAAGTATGTGGGGGTCGGGACGAATTGGCGGGGTTTAGTGGGTGAAGAATCGTTTCCGTGCCCAGAGTGCTACGTAGACCAAGGCGACGAGGACGGGGACCTCGATGAGTGGGCCTACGACGCCGGCCAGGGCTTGGCCACTAGTGACACCGAACGTGCCAATCGCCACCGCGATCGCCAGTTCGAAGTTGTTGCCCGAGGCGGTGAAGGCCAAAGTGGTGGTCTTCGCATAGCCCAGGTTCAACAGGCGGCCAATCACCATACTGACCCCGAAGACCACGATGAAGTACACCAGCAGCGGCAAGGCAATGCGGGCCACATCCAACGGGTTGGAGGTAATTTGATCGCCCTGGAGCGCAAACAGCAACACAATCGTGAACAGCAGCCCGTGCAGCGCCCACGGACCGAGTTTCGGCAGGAACTTGCCTTCATACCAGTCGCGGCCCTTGGCTTTTTCGCCAATCGTTCGGGTCAAAAATCCTGCCAGCAGGGGGATGCCGAGGAAGATCAGAACCGAGGCGGTGATGGCCCAGAAGGAGAAATCTGCGCTGGTGGTGGGAAGTCCCAACCAGCCCGGCAATACCTGAAGGTAGAACCAGCCCAAGACACCGAAGGCGAAGACCTGGAAGACGGAGTTGACTAGTACCAGTACTGTGGCGGCCTCGCGGTCGCCGCACGCTAGATCGTTCCAGATCATCACCATTGCTATACAGCGGGCCAGGCCCACAATGATCAGGCCCGTGCGGTACTCAGGCAGATCCGGGACGAAGATCCAGGCCAGCGCGAACATGAACGCCGGTGCTGCCACCCAGTTGATGACCAGCGAGGTGATCATCAACTTGCGGTCCGCCAACACCCGCCCGGTTTCGTTATAGCGGACCTTCGCCAAGACGGGATACATCATCACCAGCAACCCAATGGCGATTGGCAGGGAAACCGAACCCACTTTTACTGAGTCCAGGGCGGCATTCAAGCCGGGAATGAATCTCCCTAGTAACAGGCCCACGGCCATGGCGGCGATGATCCACACCGGCAGGAACCGGTCCAAGGTGGAGAGCTTGCCAACGACGGCAGCCTCTCCAGAGAGGGCGGGTGTAGTGGTCTTGATACTCACAAAGCTCCTAGGCGGTCCAGCTAAGATTGACGATTGTCGATATGAAAAGTATCAACCCCTGTATCGACAATTGTCAATCTATGGGCATAATGGATACATGAACACTGCATTAACGATGGAGACAAGCTCTGAGCAAGTCTGCTGCGAACCCAGCGACCGGCCCGTACTGAACGCCACTGACGCTCAAGAGTCGGCCCGGATCCTCAAAGCGCTCTCGGACCCGAACCGACTGCGTCTGCTCTCCATTGTCAAAGCCGGCGACGGCGGTGAGTCCTGCGTCTGTGACCTCACCGAGCCCTTGGATTTGGGTCAGCCCACTGTCTCCCATCACCTCAAGATCTTGGTGGATGCAGGCTTGTTGGAACGTGAGAAGCGCGGCACCTGGGCATACTACTCGATCGTTCCCGGTGCGCTGGAAAAGGCCGCCACCATCATCACCGGCCTGTAACCGGACTGGACACCGGACACTAGGGGCACTGAGCACGCTTGCGCTAGTCGAGAGTTGGCGATTCAGGACGGTGGCTTCAAAGAAGCCACCGTCCTGAATTTTCGGAGGCCGCACTAGAGCCCATTACGCGGAAGCGCAGCGCTAGCCCGGCGTTCTTCATTACCTTCCAGCCTGCGCACGCAATGCTCGCAGCAGGTGATCGCGCTGTTCGAGCACCATCCGGCGAAGCCCCCTGGTAGCGTCCGGGTGCTCTGCCAGCCACTGGTCCGTGCGGTGAATCGCCGGATGGTGATCAGGGGACTGTCCGGCCAACAAATCTTGGTGAGCTGGGAACAAGCCACGAACAATACGCCCGGCAATTTCCAAACTCCGCGTACTCCAGACCGACTCAATTGACTCAAAGTACCGTTCGGCAAACGGCTCCAGCAGTGCTTTACTGCCCATCATGAAGCCTTCGATCGTTGCGCTGAGTAGTTGGTTGCTCAGCGCACTCTCCTCAACGGCTTCGACCCAGCGTTGTTCCTTCAACGCAGCCTCAGGCAGGGCCGCGACGGCCGTGCAGTAGTTGGCTCGGTGTTCTGCAGTGGTGTCTGCGGCCAGCTCTTGATCGAGTTCCGTTATCGTTGCTTCACCGCGAGCAGCCAGCTGCTGCCAGAGAAGCCAGCGCAAACTACCATCCACAACCAGGCCGGCCGGAACATTGCTGCCGGCTAGCAGTTCCCGGCTTCGAGTATTCACAGCATCGCTGCCTCTGCCCAAGAGCGCGAGGGTGCGTGCCCAGATCAGCTGTTCGTCACTGCCCGGCTCGGCGTGAGACAAATGATGGTCGACGCCGGCCAGCAACAGTTCTCTGGACGCGGCCCGGTCGCCCGCGGGGCAATAGTTGTTCAGTGCGTACAGGGCGTTGTCAGCCAGGGTCTGCAACAAACTGGTGTCAGCCTCGCCACCGGCGTGCGCAGCAACGGTGCGAAGGTACACGGTGGCTGGGAGCATGCCATCTCGGGTGGCATTCCACAGCGCCGACCACACCAGGCTGCGAGCCAAGGGATCAACTATGCTGCCAACGCTCGCCAATGCTGTGCTCATAGACCCGGCATCCAAGCGCACCTTGGCGTAGCTGAGATCCTGATCGTTGACCAGAACTAGATCGGGAGCGGGGGAGCCCACCGCATCGGCAACGTGCGTCTCTTCGCCCACCACATCAAGTGTGAACGATTGGGTCTTGACCAGGGCTCCGGCGTCGTACGTGAAGAAGCTGACGCCCAAGCGGTGCGGGCGCAGTGCCGTGCTGCCGGTGATTGGATCTAGGGATGTCTGCTTGATGCGTAGGGAGGTGACGGCACCCTTGTCGATGTCCAGATCAGGGATCAGGGTGGACATCCCGGAGGTGCCCAGCCACTGGCTTGCCCACTCCTTGAGATCGCGGCCCGATGCATGGCTCAGCGGTTCCAGCAGATCGTTGAGGGTGGTGTTGGAATATTCGTGATGACGGAAGTACTCCCGGGAGCCGGCGATGAACGCGTCGTGGCCAACATAAGCCACCAACTGCTTGAGCGCTGAGGCGCCCTTGGCATAGGTGATGCCATCAAAGTTGGCCTTGGCGGCTTCCAGATCGGGGATGTCGGCCACGATGGGGTGGGTGGTGGGAAGCTGATCCTGCGTGTAGGCCCACGCCTTGCGACGGCTGGCGAACATGATCCATGATTTCTGGCCCCACTCGGTGGTCTCGGCGACGGCCAGATGCCCCATGAAATCAGCGAAGGATTCCTTCAGCCAGAGGTCATCCCACCAGCTCATCGTGACAAGATCGCCAAACCACATGTGCGCCATCTCGTGCATGATCGTGTTGGCGCGCTGCTGATAAGCCGAATCGGTGGCACGGGACGCGTGCAGATACGCCTCCGTGAAGGTCACCAAGCCCGGATTCTCCATGGCGCCCAGGTTATATTCGGGCACAAATGCCTGATCGTACTTGCCAAACGGGTACGGGTAGTCGAAGAGCTCGTTAAAGTACGCCAGCCCAGCCTTGGTGACCTTGAAGATCTCATCGGCATCAAAATGCGGTGCTAGGGATGCCCGGCAATACGCGGCCAAGGCGATGTTCAAGCTCTGACCGGCGTGCGTGCTCTCGGGTGGGAACACCATGGAGAAGTGGTCTTCGACCTTGAAATACGGGCCCGCCAACACGGTGGTGATGTAGGTGGAAATGGGTAGCGTGGGGGCGAAATCCCAGCGGGTGGTGCCTGCGCCTGGCTGATCCGACTGCTTCGTGAGCGCTGCCTTGGACGTCACGGATTGGTTGGAAGCCACGTCCCAGCCGGTCGGTGCGGTCACGTGGAAGGTAAAGGGTGCCTTAAGGTCAGGCTGCTCAAAGTTGGCGAAGACGCGGCGGGAATCGGCAGGTTCGTACTGGGTGTACGTGTAGGTTTGCCCGTCGGCAGGGTCCACGAATCGGTGCAGGCCCTCCCCGCTGGTGGAATAGGCGGCGGTGGCAGTGACCACTACCTTGTTCTCGCTGGCGAGACCGGGCAGGTTGATCCTGGCACCATCCACCACTTCAGTTGTATCCAGCGGTGTTCCATTCAGGACCACTGACTCCACGCTAAGTCCCATGAAGTCAAGGAAGGTCTGCTCCGACCCGGCTACGGTCTGATTCGCCGCGAAGGAAATGGTGGTGCGGCTGGTGAAACCGGGAACCGAGAGGTTTTGGGCCTCGCTCAGGTCTAGCTCGACATCGTAGCTGTGGACCGTGAGGAAGGATTTGCGGGTGGCAGCGTCGCTGCGAGAAAGATTGAAATTTGGCACTCTTTGATTCAATCACGCACCGACTCTAAATGCAGGTCAAGCAGCCGTCAGGCTCATCGCGAAAATCAGGCAGCCATCAGGTGCACGGCACCAAAGGCCAAGAGGGCGATCAGCGCCCAAGAACACAAAGCCATCACTGTTGCCCGCAGCCCAGTTTGAAAAAGCTCCCGGACACGAACACTGGAACCTAGGCCAAAGAGTGCAGCCCCGAGTGCAATGTCCTGTGCCAGTGCGCCACCTTCAATGGCGAACTCAGACAGCCACCCGGTGCTGCGCAGCGCAGCCAACAACAAGAAGCCCAACACAAAGAGCGGGATGACCGGCGGAAACTTGGATGCGACTGCTGGTCCTGCGGCTCCGGTAGCGCTTGCTGGTCCTGTCGCGCTGGGCGTTCCTGCTGCGTGCTTGTGCTTGCGCCGTTCCATCGCTCCAGCGACGCCCACGATCGGCGCCAGCAGCACCACGCGCGTCAACTTAATAACGACGGCGGCACTGAGAGCAACGCTGCCAGCCGTTTGTGCCGTGGCCACCACCTGCCCCACATCGTGAACGCCCGCACCCACCCACTGACCAAACTGAAGGGGCGATAGGCCCAGCGGGTGCATGAGCAGCGGCAGTACGCCAATTGCGAGCGTCCCGCACAGTGTCACCAGCGCCACGGGCAGCACGGTGTCCTGATGTTTGGTGCCCTTGACCGCGGCCATGGCGCCAATCGCCGAGGCCCCACAGATGGAAAATCCGGTTGCGATCAGCAGGGGAGTATCGCCGCCCAGCCGGAACATCTTCCCCATCGCGTAGGTGCCAGCAAAACTAAGCAGCACCACCGCCACGACTAGGGCCACAGTAATCCAGCCCAAGTCCATGATGTCGCCCAGACTGAGCTTGAGTCCCAGAACAACGATCCCCACACGCATCAGGTGCTTGCCGGCGAAGTTCAGCCCGGCCCGCCATGGACCTTGGCACAGTGCCGAGGTGCCGGGCAAGTTGACGGCGGAAATACCAAGTACGACGGCGACCGTCATGGCGGGCAGCATCGGTACCAATGCGTGGACCACGAGGGAGCCGGCCACGGCCGCGAAGGCGGCTGCCAAACCCGGCCCCAATGTCCGTAACGTGGCCGCTAAAGCCAGCCTCCCGGCGTCGTACTTCACCACGGGCTGGGCTTGTAATCCTTCAGGAAAACACCGTACTGGTCTTCTCCGGATTCGCCCATGACGATGGGATCATAGACGCGTGCGGCGCCGTCCACCAGGTCCAGAGGCGCATGGAAGCCCTCCTCCGCGAGGCGCACCTTGGTGTAATGCGGGCGTTCATCGGTGATCCAGCCGGTGTCTACGGCTGTCATGAGAATGCCGTCGGTATCCAGCATTTCCTTGGCGCTGGTGCGGGTCAGCATGTTCAGAGCCGCCTTGGCCATGTTGGTATGAGGATGGCCGGGGCCCTTATAGGCGCGAGAGAACTGCCCCTCCATCGCCGAGACATTCACAATGTACTTGCGGTCAGCCGTGGAGGCCGCCATGGCCGGGCGGAGCCGGGACACAAGAAGGAACGGTGCAGTGACATTGCAGAGTTGGACCTCGAGCATCTCCAGCGGGTCTACTTGATCAACCACTTGGGTCCAGCTGTTGATGGCGGCAACGTCGGGAACCAGACCGCCTGCATCAATGGCGGTGCCGGCTTCAATGCGTTCAAGCGAGGCCGATCCCATGGAGAGGGCCAGTGAGGCGATCTCATCGCCTGCCAGCTGCGGGTGCTCCATCATCTGCGTGGCCAAGGCCAGTGGATGCTTGTCATGGGCGTGACCAAAAGTGACCAGCTCCGGCATGGGGGTGTCCGTGGGGAGCTCTTCCAATTCGGCATCCACCAAGGGCTTGTAGGCGTTGCCGGAGCGGCGCACCGTCTGGGCGGCATTGTTGATGATGATATCCAGCGGACCGGCCTCGTTGAGGGAGTCGGTCAGGGCCACCACCTGGGTGGGGTCGCGCAGATCAATACCCACAACACGCAACCTGTGGATCCACTCGCCGCTATCTTCCATGGCCGCAAAACGCCTGGCCGCATCTTTGGGGAAGCGGGTGGTGATGGTGGTGTGGGCGCCGTCGCGCAGCAGCCGCAAGGCAATGTACATGCCGATTTTGGCGCGACCACCGGTGAGCAGGGCGCGTTTACCGCTGAGATCGGTCCGCGCGTCGCGCTTGGAATGATTGAAGGCTGCGCAGTCCGGGCACAGTTGGTGGTAGAAAGCGTCCACGAGTGTGTAGTGCTGCTTGCAGATGTAACACGGGCGGGAACGCAAGAGCGTCCCCGCCGTCTCACCCGTTGTTGACGGTTTGAGTTTGTTCCCCCGGGTCTCATCGTCGATCCGGTCCGGAGCAGCCGTGGCGGTCAACGCAATAACGGCCTTGTCGGCGTCGTTGATCGCATCACGCTTGACGACTCGGCGGTGACGTTTGACGGCTTTGAACATCTTGCCAGTTGCTCGGCGAACCGAAATATAGTCAGGATGTTCTTCGTCGTAGACGTGGATGTTCTCCAAAACTTTTAGACAATTTTGGATTTCTTCAGGGGTAAAGTCTGGGGCGCTCACCCCACAATGTTAGCCTCTTCGTCGTCAAGCGCTGACCCGCCGGGTACGGCGCTGATGGCTGCGATCTGGTTTTCCACCACCTTGTTCAGGGTTTCCTGAGCTAGCTTGCCACGGCCAATGGCCAATTCAAGCGCTTCGGGTACCTCGGCAGCGGCTGCCAACGCAAGCTTCCTTTCCCGAGCATCGGGTGGAGAAACAATCTGCCACTTGCTCAAAACGGTCAGCCCAGATTCGGTGATCGTGAAGCCGCGAGCCCTGTCGAGTTCGGGATCTACACCAATCGTGGCTCCTGCGGGGATCTTGACGTTCTTGTCAATGATGGCTCTGCGCACCACGGCACCGGCACCAACTGAGACCTTGTCCATGAGGACAGATTCCTGGACGCGGGCGCCCGCTGCGACATAAACATCGTTAGACAAGACTGAATTTTCCACGACTCCGCCGGAGACCACCACGCCCGGGGCCACAATGGAATCGAGTGCGGTTCCTACGGAGTTGTGCTCTCCACGGACAAACTTTGCTGGCGGCGAGGTGGTGTTGCGGGTGTAAATGGGCCAGGCACGGTTGTACAGATTAAAGATCGGCACAGGCGAGATGAGATCCATGTGCGCGTCGTAGTAGGAATCGAGGGTTCCCACGTCGCGCCAGTAGTTGCGGTCCCGATCGGTGGCATCCGGGATGTCGTTTGTGGAGAAGTCGTAAACAAACGCCTCATCACGACTGACAAAGTAAGGGATGATGTCCCCGCCCATGTCATTCTTGGTGTCTTCCTTGAGGGCATCTTGCTCAAGTGCCTCAACTAGAGCGTCTGTATCAAAGACGTAGTTTCCCATGGAAGCCAGGAACTGGTCAGGAGCGTCAGGAAGGCCGGGAGTCGATTGAGGTTTCTCGACGAAGGCCGAGATCTTGTGGGCGCCAATCGCGCCGTCGATCTTGGCTTCATCAATCTCGATGACACCAAACTGGTCGGCCATCTCCAAGGGCTGGCGCACCGCGGCAACGGTGGCGCGTGCTCCTGAGGCAATATGGCTTTGGACCATCTGTTCAAAGTCCATGCGATAAACGTGATCGGCCCCAACCACCACAACAATGTCGGGCTCAGCGTCAACGATCAGGTTCATGGATTGGTAGATGGCGTTGGCGCTGCCCAAGAACCAGCTCTTGCCGCGGCGTTGTTGTGCCGGTACCGAAGCAACGTAATTTCCCAATTGGGTGGACATGCGCCATGTCTCTGAAATGTGGCGGTCCAAACTATGAGATTTATACTGCGTCAACACGACGAGTTTCAAATAACCCGAATTCACCAAGTTAGACAATGCGAAATCGACCAACCGGAATCCGGCGAATGGAACCGCCGGTTTTGCACGGTCTGCTGTCAAGGGCATCAAACGCTTGCCCTCACCGCCTGCTAACACGATCGCCAGAACTTTCTTTACTGACATGATCCCAACCTCCGACAGCTTGAATGGTGCACTGTGTTGTGTCCTCCCTGTGAGTCACAACAACTTCACACTAGAACAAATGTGTCCAGACAGACTACCTTGAGAGGGTGCGTATAGACATTGTGACAAAAGAGTTTCCGCCCGAGATTTATGGTGGAGCTGGCGTGCATGTTGCCGAGCTCAGCCGCGTCTTGGCAGCTAAAGCAGATTTGCATGTGCATGCATTTGGAAAGGAAAGGGAGAAAGATTTTCATGGCGCGAATGTGACCTCATATGAAAATCTTCCAGAACTAGCCGACGCAAATGCCGCGGTGCAGACCCTGGGTGTTGATTTGCAGGTGGTTTCGGCCATTGCCGGATCAGATCTGGTCCATTCACACACGTGGTACGCGAATATGGCTGGCCATATCGCTTCGCTGCTTCATGGGATCCCGCATGTGCTCAGCGCTCACAGTCTTGAGCCGCTGCGCCCGTGGAAAGCTGAGCAGTTGGGCGGCGGTTATGCCGTTTCCTCGTGGGTTGAAAAGACCGCCTATGAAGCGGCAGCTGCCATCATTGCCGTCTCGGATGGTATGCGCCAGGACATTCTGCGCAGCTACCCCGATGTGGATCCGGCCAAGGTGAAGGTCATCCACAACGGCATTGATGTTGAGGCGTGGCAGCGGGATGAGAAGGACGACGTCGTCCGTTCCCTTGGTATCGATCCTGACCGTCCCAGCGTGGTGTGGGTTGGGCGTGTAACGCGCCAGAAGGGCGTCCCTTACCTGTTGAAGGCGGCTGCGGCCCTGCCTCCCGAGGTGCAGTTGGTTTTGTGTGCTGGCGCCGCCGACACTCCTGCACTTGGAGCAGAGGTCAACGAGCTCATTGACGGCTTGAAGGCCCAGCGCAACGGCGTCATCGTCATCGAGCGCATGTTGCCTCGTGCTGAACTCATGCAGGTACTCAGCCATGCCACCGTGTTTGCCTGCCCGTCCATTTACGAGCCCTTGGGGATTGTGAATTTGGAAGCCATGGCGTGCGGTGCTGCCGTAGTAGCCAGTGCTACTGGTGGCATTCCCGAAGTGGTGGCTCACGGTGAAACAGGTTTGTTGGTTCCGCTTGAACAGGTCACCGATGGGACTGGAACGCCCTTGGATCCGGAGAAGTTCGTTGCAGACTTTGCCGCCGCCATGATTGAAGTTGTCAACGATCCCGCCCGTGCACGTGCCATGGGGGAGAAAGGTCGCCAACGCGCGCAGGAGAACTTCTCATGGGAATCGATTGTGGAGCAGACACTCGAGGTCTACAAGAGCGTGCTCCCGCAGGAGTAAAAGATCTCCAGTATTAGTGGTTGACGTGAACGAGGGGCCCTGTCTTTTAGGCAGGGCCCCTCGGCGCGTTAGGTTATGCGGCGCCCTGTTTATGAGCAAGTGTGACCTGCAGAAATCCGCCATGTGAGCAGGGCTGTCTATTCGCCCGGAAATACAGTCAGATGATTAACAAATCATTGCCTTGACGGTGCGTCCCGTCCTCACTAATGGAGATATCTTGAGTCCTCTCAATGCACTTCTGTCCTCGTTGGCCACTGGAACCGTCGAAGTGTGCGATCTGACCGCGCCGCTCTCGGCTGATACTCCCACCTTGGTGTTGCCGGAGCCGTTCGCCAACCTGATTGACTTCAGCATTGAGGCCGTCTCGGAATACAACGAGCCTGGCCCGTATTGGAAGCACCACAATATTCACACCGGTGAGCACATCGGTACACACATCGACGCTCCGATCCACTGGATTTCCGGGCGAGATGGCAAGGACGTCTCACAACTGGACCCGGCCCGCCTGGTGGGTCCCGCCGTCGTCCTCGACTTCAGCGCAGAGTCTGCTGAGAATCCTGACTTTCTCATCGACGTCGAACATCTGGTCACGTGGCAGCAAGAAAATGGTGCCTTCCCGGCCAATTCATGGCTGCTGTTCCGGACTGGATGGGACCAGTACGATCACAGTCAGGAAACCTTCCTTAACCTTGATGAGACAGGATCGCACACCCCCGGATTTACGGCAGAATGTGCCCAGTGGATTGCGCAGCAACCGGAAATTTCCGGAATCGGTGTGGAAACCGTGGGCATCGACGCCGGCGAAGCGGCCGCACTCAACCCGCCGTTCCCCATGCATTACTTCTTGATGGGCGCTGACAAGTACGGCATCACCTCATTGAAGAACCTGGACAAGCTGCCAGCCCACGGCGCCATGATTGTGGTTGCTCCGCTGCCGATTGTGGGCGGAACGGGAGCGCCCACTCGCGTGCTGGCTTTGATCCCGGCACAGTAACCGCGCTTCTCTAGAAAAATCGAGAGCACTTTGCAGCGAAGGAAGCACTCATGAATGTGGCACAACTTGTCGGAAAAACATTGGCAGAATTGGGCGTTGGGCACTGCTTTGGTGTGGTCGGTTCGGGAAACTTCGTCATCACCAACGCACTCATGGAGCACGGCGTCCCTTTTACGGCCACGCGGCACGAAGGAGGAGCGGCCACCATGGCTGACGCTTACTCGCGAACCAGCGGCAAAGTTTCCCTAGTCTCCGTGCATCAAGGGTGCGGACTGACCAACGCTGCCACCGGCATTGGTGAGGCCGCCAAATCTCGCACTCCCATGATCGTGCTCGCGGCAGAGGCTGCGCCCAGCGCCGTGTATTCAAACTTTTCCATGGATCAGGATGCGTTTGCTGCTTCGGTCTATGCCGTGCCAGAACGCGTGCACTCGGCTGCTAGCGCGGTAGCGGACACTGTTCGCGCCTACCGCCGAGCCGTGAATGACCGACGCACCGTGGTGTTGAACCTGCCGCTGAACGTGCAGGCCCAAGAAGCTGACATGGAAGCGGCCCCCACACCCGCGGTGGCGCCGGTTGAGCCCATCCGGCCATCGCGTGCCTCTGTCCAGGCGTTAGTTGAATTGCTGGCTCGGGCGCAGCGTCCGGTATTTGTTGCTGGCCGCGGGGGTCGTGGAGCGAGGGATGAAATTCTCGCCCTGGCTTCTCACACCGGCGCCCTAGTAGCTACCTCGGCAGTGGCCAAAGGTCTCTTCAATGAGGACCAATTCAATCTGGGGATTTCGGGCGGATTTTCCTCCCCACTAGCCGCCGAGCTGATAACGGATGCTGACCTCATCGTCGGCTTCGGCTGTGCCTTGAATATGTGGACCATGCGCCAGGGTCACTTGATTGGTGACGAAACCAGAGTGGTCCAGGTTGATCTTGAAGAGCAGGCATTGGGTGCCAATAGATCCATTGATCTGGGGGTTGTGGGCGATTCAGCCCAGGTTGCTACTGACACTCTTGAGACCTTACTCGCGGCCCGTGTCGAGGTGCGCGAAGGGTACCGGAGTGCAGTAGTTGCGGAGCGTATTGAATCCTCTGTCCACTGGCAGCAGGTCAGTTTTGATGACCTCTCTGACGGTCAGTTCATCGATGCCCGTACCTTAACCACTGCACTGGATAAGATGCTGCCGTCCGAGCGGATTGTGAGTGTGGATTCGGGGAACTTCATGGGCTACCCGAGCCAGTTCTTGAACGTGCCGGATGAGTTTGGTTTCTGCTTTACCCAGGCCTTTCAATCAATCGGGCTGGGGCTGGCCACCGCCATTGGTGCTGGGCTGGCGCAGCCGGGCCGCATACCGGTGCTAGGAACCGGCGACGGCGGTTTCCACATGGCGATCGCGGAGTTGGACACCGCTGTCCGGCTGAAGATGCCATTGGTCTGCATTGTGTACAACGATGCAGCCTATGGAGCGGAGGTGCATCACTTTGCCATCAATAACCCGGATGCTGACATGAGCTCAGTGGAGTTCCCTGACACCGATTTTGCGGCTATTGGACGCGGGTTTGGTGCGGATGGGATTACGGTGCGCACACTTGCTGATCTGGAGGCGGTGGGGGAGTGGCTTGCGTCAAAGCCGAGCAGGCCGCTGGTCATAGATGCAAAAATTGCCTCTGATTCGGGCTCATGGTGGCTGGCGGAAGCGTTCCAAGGACACTGACTGTTTGTTGAGTAAGCCAGTTCCGCGGGCGCGCTCCGCGCGGCTGTGGATAACGCAGTGGCGCGTACTGCGTCTGCGCTGTACTTTGGAATGAAACCAGCAGCAGCGACTTCAATGAGGAAGCCGTTGCTGTTCAGCAGATGTTGGGACAGGCGATGCGCCGAACCATAGTTGAACATTACGGCAGCAGACGATTCGTTGTGGTGCTGCTAGCTGCATGCGCCTTGGTTCTGGCCGGCTGTTCGCCACCATCAACAGTTGATCCAACACCTCTGCCGAGCACAGCTCCGGCTACCAGCATTGAATCTTCTGGGACTGCTGTGCCGCCAACTACGGAACCTCCGATCCCATCGCCAGCTGTTTACAAACCAGCGACGGAGCAGGGGCCCGCCGAGAACGTTCCAGTCCCGGTATTGCCGCAGAAGGCCAAGGAATTCAGCAAAGAAGGCCTCATAGCTTTCGCTAAATATTGGTACTCAACCCTTGGCTACGCCTTTGAAACCGGCGATCCAGCACCGATGATGGCCATCAGTGGCCCCGATTGCCGCACCTGTCAGGCGATGGAAAAGACAACTGTAGCCGGACATGCGGCTGGCAAATGGATCATGGGTGGGAGGATGATCGTAGATCCTCCCAGTGTCACTTTCGTTGAGACGCCTAACGGTACATTTCAGGCCATCGCGCTGGTGCGTCAAGAGCAAGTCAAATACTTTAGGGCTGACAAAACTCTCTCAAAAGATCTCGGTATCACAACCGCAACGGGTGACATTCTTGTCGCCTCGTACGTGGATGGTAGCTGGCTCGCAGGCACGGTTGAGCATCTCGCTGGGAGCAAAGGATCATGATTTGGCGTCCGGTTCAGGCGGCAGGAACCGTTCTTCTCCTACTTGTGGGGTTGGCGCTGGTATCGTCACCTGCTTTCGGAGCTGATCCGATTGAATCGAACTGGGGAGAGTCCAATGTTGAGACTGATGGCTGGCTTCCCGCGCAAGAGGGTAACTATTTGGAACAGGGACCATCGAGTGGTCCAACCAATCCGTTCATTTATGAAGCACGCGTTGCGTGTACCGAGGGAGATATCCTGGTGTTCCCCGAGTGTGCCACGATCATGCCAACTTGTGCGTCCGGGACCGACTCAGCTGATGGTGAGCCTGGTACTGCCGTCTACTGGTATGCCGCGTTAAGGGATGCAGCTTTGCAAACTTGGGCTTTCCATTCAGGCCCAGTCTGCATCTACGACGAGCAACCCCGCGATCTCCTCGCTGAGATCGCCGGTCAAATAGCTACCGAATTCCAGCGCACCCCGGTCGCCGCTGCAGAGTTCGGCAGCCAGCCCGGACCCCACACCCTGCGCGGGAAGGAAACCAACGTCTGGGCCACAGCCAGCACACAAATCTTCAACCTCACCATGCTGGGCCAAAGCGTCACCATCACCGCAACACCGGTGGCCTACACCTGGAACTATGGTGACGGAACCCTCTGGGGACCCACGCCCATTCACGGAGCACTCCTGCACCAAGACCGGGTCGGGGAACAAACCCAAACCAGTCACATCTACACCGAAACCGGCCGTCTCACCATCAGCGTCACTACCCACTTCGACGGCAGCTACAGCGTCAACGGCGGACCCGAACTACCCATCCCCGGCCAAGGCAATATCCCCTCGCCAGCGCAACCGCTGACCGTCTGGCGCGCCGAAACCCACCTCTACGCCGACGACTGCTTCGCCAACCCCAACGGAATCGGCTGCTAAACCAGCCCCAGCAGCAGCTCAGGGTAGAAGACCACAACACAAGGAACGACGGCGGCACCCAAGGTGGGTGCCGCCGTCGACCATGCATCGGTGAAGGTTACTTCTTAGAAGCGGCCTTCGCCCGCTGGATCAGGACTTTTTCATCAATGGGCCCGTCGGAGCTGGCGCGGAGCTTTCGGAAATAGTCGCGCGCCTCGTCCTGACGTTCACGCTCAATACCTGTGGCAATGGTGGCCCGGAGATGCTCGGGCCCGTAGCCAAATGCATCCACTAGGTCCAGCGCGTGGGGACGCAATTTGCCAAGTATGCGGTTGATGTAAGGGGACAAGGTACGGGCGCGCATCATGGAAATGCGGCCATTCATCAAGTACCACGAAAGATGCTTCTCAATGAGACACAGGCCAAAAAGATCGCGCAGACGGGTCATAACGCGCTTAGTGTCAGGATCGCTAATGCGGCCAAGTGCTGTGGTGAAGGCTTCCCACTGCAACAGTTCGGCATGGGCGCGGGCAGCCTCAATGAGATCGTTCTGATTGTTGTTGAATACTTCAGCGCCCTTCGCCTTGGGCAGCTTTGCGGCTTCCTTGAGGGCGCCAGCAACGTCGGCAACCATGCTCTGGACTCGATCGGACAACATGGCACGCTGCGTGTCCTCGTCCTTGAGTGCCTTGGCAGACTTCTGAGCGGACCCAGTGTCTGCCACAAACTGTGCCACCTGACGCAGGCCCGTCTTGTTGATGGTCAGATCGGCTGCCTGATCAGCGACGAAACGGGCCAACACACCGAAATCCAGGTTCCGGAATTCCTTGCTGTAATCGGCCAGTAGACGCTTGGCAACCAACTGCAGCAAGACGGTGTTATCGCCTTCAAAGGTCGCGTAAACATCAAGATCGGCACGCAAAGATGTGAATCGGTTCTCCACCATGAACCCGGCGCCGCCACAAGCTTCGCGGCATTCCTGCAACGTGTCCAAAGCGTGCCATGTGCTCAAAGACTTGAGCGCCGCAGCAAGGGTTTCTAGGTCCTGGCGGTCTTCATCGGTGTCGTGCGCACCCGAGAAAACGTCGTCAAATTTCACCAGCAATTCCTCATGCGCAAAAGCTGCAGCATATGTGGTTGCCAGCAGAGGTAGAAGACGGCGTTGGTGGCGTTGGTAATCCAAGAGCACCACTTCCTCGGTATCCGAGGCGGCGTTGAACTGTCGGCGTTCGGTGGCGTACTGGATTGCGATTGCTAGGGAAACCTTGGACGCTGCCACTGCAGCGCCATCCAAGGAAACGCGCCCCTGAACCAGGGTGCCGAGCATGGTGAAGAAGCGCCGTCCCGGGCTGGCAATGGCAGAGCTGTAGCTGCCGTCGACTGCCACATCACCGTAGCGGTTGAGCAGGTTGGTTCGGGGGATTCGCACGTGATCGAAGGCCAAACGACCATTGTCAATGCCGTTGAGGCCACCCTTGATGTTGTCATCCTTGCCCTGAATGCCGGGCAAGAATTCCTTTGTCTCAGGATCCCGCAAATCAACGTAGAAAGCGTGGACGCCATGGTTGACGCCCTTGGTGATGAGCTGGGCAAACACCACTGCGGCAAGACCGTCTACGGCTGCGTTACCGATGTATTCCTTCCAGGCTGCCTGGAACGGGGTGTTGATGACGAATTCCTGCGACTGCGCGTCATAGGTGGCCGTGGTGGCAATTGACGCTACATCAGAGCCGTGACCAATTTCCGTCATGGCAAACGAGCCCGGGATGTCCAAGTTCATGATGCCCGGCAGCCACTTGTCCTGATGTTCCTGGTTACCCAAGTGCAGCACGGCAGAACCGAACAGGCCCCACTGCACACCGCCCTTGATCTGCAACGAAGGATCGGCGATTACCAGCTCTTCGAAGCCGGAAACATTGCCGCCATGATCGTCACTGCCACCAAGCCTGGTGGGGAAGGCGCGGTGAACACCTTCCTTTTGTACAAGAATGCCCAGCTGCTCGAACACCCGCTTCCGGTGCTCGGTGTGGCTCAGGCCCTCAATTTTATGCAGTTCGGGCAGTCCGGCCAGTGCACGGGCCTGCAACCGGACATCAGCCCATCGGCCCAGGAGAACTTTACCTAGCTCGGCGACGTCAACGGTGACATCTTTCTGGCTGGCTGTGGAAGACAGCGGGTTCATAGTGTCAGTCATGATTTTCCTTCTGCTGCGGGTGCTGAATGGTCAGGGGTGGCGGGAGAGACAAACTGTCCCACACCGTCGAATAGCCAGGCAGAGATCTGTCCAGCCATGGTGTTGAAATCAGGTTTGCCGGACTCATCTGGGCTTCTTAGCCACAACTCTCCGGCGGTGCGAACCATACCGATGGCCGCCTTGGGCCAGTAACCCAACAGGGGTGAGGTTGGGTCAGCCAACAGGTGACTTAGCGGCTCGGTGATCATGGCGGTAATGCTGTCGAAAAAGCCGCTCAACTCACCTGACTGGCGGGATTCACCGTCGTCCGGCAATGTCACAAAAAAATAGACGTTGGGGGAGGTTTGAGCCATTTGCAGGTACGCCGAGACCATCGCGGTGACGCCTTCGCGCGGATCAGTGGCACCTTGCCGTGCGGCGGCAATGGTGTTCTGCATCTGCCGGATCACCACAGTTCCTACGGCATTTCGGAGCCCCGATTTATCCCCGAAGTAGCGGTAGAAGACCGATTTGGACGTGCCTGCCGTGACGGCGATGTCCTCCATTGAGGCGTCGGGACCTAGCCGGTGGATGGCCCGGCGGGTTGCCTTGATCAACGCACGACGGCGTTCCTCACGATGGGTATCCCACCTCACCGAACGTCCATCAAGGGATGCCACGGTAGCCCTACCGGCACTGGGCGCTGAAGAGCGGGCCGACACAGCCGGCCCTTGTTCTAACGAGTTCACGATACCCAGCGTATCAGGTACGCTGAGTATCAATAACAATCGGTGTTCCCTTTAGGAGAGAGCTTCATGACGACCTCACAAGCAGCAGCAGCATCCAGCAACCAGCCAGCAGCCGCCACTACGCCAACCACCAAGGCTCCAGCCACCTCATTGGTGGCGCCTCGCAAGGCAGTAGTTGTGGGCGGAAACCGTATTCCTTTTGCACGCTCGGGTGGCGCCTACGCGCACTCCTCTAACCAGGACATGCTGACAGCTGCTCTTGACGGACTCGTTGCACGGTTCGGTCTGGCTGATGAAGAAATCGGTGAAGTTGCAGCGGGTGCAGTTCTGAAGCACTCCCGCGACTTCAATCTCACCCGTGAAGCCGTTCTTGGCTCGGCACTGTCGGCAACCACTCCGGCCTACGATCTCCAGCAGGCGTGCGCAACGGGTATGGAAGCGGTCATTGGGCTCTCCAACAAGATCAAGCTGGGCCAAATTGAGTCAGCCATTGCCGGTGGCGTCGACTCAGCTTCGGATGCACCCATAGCCGTCAGTGAAGGGCTGCGTGCCATTCTTCTCGATCTGAACCGGGCAAAGAGCATGGGACAAAAGGTCAAGATCATCAGCCGGATCCGGCCCAAGGATCTTTCACCGGATGCACCTTCAACGGGTGAGCCGCGTACTGGCCTGTCCATGGGTGAGCACCAGGCCCTGACCACGGCCCAGTGGAATATCACCCGTCAGGCTCAAGACGAATTGGCCTTAGCTAGCCATAAGAATCTCGCTGCCGCCTACGATCGCAACTTCTTCGATGACCTCATCACCCCGTTCCGCGGCTTGAACCGTGACTCGAACCTGCGTGCTGACAGCAGCCTGGAGAAGCTCGCCAAGCTCAAGCCTGCCTTTGGTAAATCACTCGGAGAATCCGCCACGATGACAGCTGGCAACTCCACGCCGCTCACGGATGGCGCCTCAACCGTGCTGTTGGCTTCCGAAGAGTGGGCCACAGCCCGCGACCTGCCCATTCTGGCTGACGTGGTGGACGGTGAGGCCGCTGCTGTTGACTTTGTTCACGGCAAAGACGGTCTACTTATGGCCCCTGCCTTCGCTGTCCCGCGCATGCTGGCTCGGAATGGTCTGACACTGGCGGACATTGACTACTTTGAAATTCACGAAGCATTCGCCGGAACAGTACTCAGCACCCTCGCGGCCTGGGAAGATGAAGATTTTGGCAAGACACGTCTCGGCCTGAATGGCGCATTTGGTTCCATTGATCGCGCCAAACTCAACGTCAACGGTTCCTCATTGGCGGCCGGGCACCCCTTCGCTGCCACGGGCGGAAGGCTCGTTGCCTCACTGGCCAAGATGCTCCACGAACGCGGTCCTATTGATGGACGCCCGGCACGCGGCCTCATCTCCGTCTGTGCAGCTGGCGGACAGGGTGTCGTTGCCATCTTGGAAGGACGCTAAAAACATGAACAACCAGAATCATTCCTCCTCAATGCGGGAGAAGACGGACAAGTACACCGAGTTCGTCAGCCGTGGTTTCGGCAAAGACCTTGCCAAGCGCCTGGGCCTGCCACAGCCCGTAGTTCTGCGCCGCTACACCCCCAACGCACCTCTGGTTCAGGGTCCCATTCTGGTTCTTGGCCAAGGAGTAGGGTCCGACGCCGTTGCTCAGGCGCTGCTTGATTGGCACCAAGATGTGCGCAGACATGCAACTCCCAAGGAAAAGTTGGGTGCCATTGTGGTGGTGCTTGATGAACTCGAGCACCCGGACCAGCTCTCGGCGCCCATGCTCGCCGTTGGCGCTGCACTGCGTGACCTGAACAAGAACGCTCGCGTTGTCACCATTTCTCGCGTGGCGACTGTTAGCGACAGCCCTGCAGTGGGTGCCGCACGCAACGGCGTTGACGGGATCGTTCGCTCACTGGCCAAGGAACTCCGTGCCGGAGCCACCGCCAACGGTGTCCTGCTGGCTAACGGCACTGCCGCGGACGCACCCAGCTCTTTGTCAGCACTGCGGTTCTTCCTTTCTGCCCGTTCTGCCTTCGTGGCTGGTCAATTCCTCACCGCGGCCTCAGCTGGTTCTGCCGCGGAAGCCGATTGGGAGAAGCCCTTGTCGGGCTCGGTTGCTGTGGTGACTGGCGCAGCCCGCGGGATCGGAGCGGCCATTGCCCGCACACTGGCCCGCGATGGTGCCACTGTTTTGGCGGTCGACGTGCCGGCAGCGGGAGACCATCTGGCCGCCGTCGCGAATGAAATTCACGGGACGGCGCTTCAGCTGGATATCACTGCTCTGGACGCCGGGGAACGCATCTTAGAACATGCCATCTCCCGCTATGGGCGGCTGGATATTGTGGTGCACAACGCCGGAATTACTCGAGATAAATTGTTAGCCAATATGGATGCCGCAAGGTGGGACTCGGTGATGGCCGTCAATATCGCCTCCCAGTTGCGCATGAATGAAGCATTCCTGGCGAGTACCGATTTCTCCAACAACCCGCGCATCATCAGTGTTGCCTCCACGAGCGGCATTGCCGGTAACCGTGGCCAGACAAACTATGCAGCCTCGAAGGCGGGTGTCATGGGTATGGTGCGTGCCACTGCGCCGTTGCTCAGTGCACGCGGTGGCACGGTGAACGCCGTCGCTCCGGGCTTTATTGAAACTGACATGACGGCGAAGATCCCCTTCGCCACGCGGGAAGTGGCCCGGCGGCTCAATAGCTTGCAACAGGGCGGTAAGCCCAGCGACGTAGCCGAAGCCATTGCCTTCTTTGCCCAGCCTCAAGCTGCCGGTGTTACGGCTAATGTGTTGAGGGTGTGCGGGCAGAATATGGTGGGGCAATGAGCGAGCCAACCTTGCTGAGTGAGATGCCTTCGCTGTCCAAGCTCTACATCAATGCCGCAGCCATGGCTGCCAAAAGCAAAGTGGTGCGGAGCGAACCGGTCGTGGCACTACCGTCCCGAGCAGTGGAGGTCCGTGGGGTGCGGGCCGATCTAGCCAAGGTGACGGAGTTCGCGCATTTGATGGGCGAGCCTGCCCGAGACGTGTTGCCCTCTGGATACCTGCACGCATTGGTCTTTCCCGTGACCATGTCTGTCATGGTTCAAGACGATTTCCCGCTGCCGTTGCTGGGTCTGATTCACTTGCGCAATGAAGTGGAACACTTAGCTCCGGTGCTATTCACGGATGAGCTGTTGGTCCGGGCGTGGGCACGGGATTTGGTAGGGCACCGGAGCGGCACCCAGGTGCAGCTTGTGGCAGAAATTCATAACGCAGACGGTACAGAGCTGTTGTGGCGAGGAGTTTCCACCTACCTCGCCAAGGGGGTATTCCTCCCCGGGCTGGACAAGCCAACGCCCGCGACCGATCGCGTTGACTTCGTTCCGCCGGTGCCCACGGCACAGTGGCGGTTGGGCGTTGACACGGGCCGTGCCTATGCGGCCGTTTCGGGAGACTTTAACCCAATCCACCTCAGTGTTTTGACGGCCAAGGCTTTGGGGCTGCGCCGATCCATTGCCCATGGAATGTACGCAGCTTCCCGGGTTCTGGCGACAGTTCCGCAGGCCAAGCCACATTCCTTTAGCTGGGATATCAGCTTTGACTCGCCCATGTTCCTGCCGGCCACGGTCTCACTCGAGGTCCTTGACCACAGGAACGACGACGGCGTCTGGCTGAGTTCGGAGTTCACTGCGTGGAATGCCCGCAGTGCCCGCAAATTCTTTAGTGGCACCGTGAGCGCTGGCTAGTTTGTCATGGATTCCTCATACGGGTACGCCTCGATGACTAGTTGAATCCTCTCTAGCGCAGGCTGGTCCAGGCCACTGGGGGAGACCCCATTCCACGCCTGGACCGCCACGTCGCCAAAGTTATGGCCGTGACTGGCGGGGACCGACTCGCCCATGAACATGTCGAAGGCCACCTGCAAGTAGGTGATCAAGGGAATCCAGCGCATGGAATCACTGACGTCGGGGGCACGCCCGCCGCTGGCGGCGCTTCCAGCAAGCCATTCCGGTTTCTGCCAGATGAGCCGGGGCGTCAACCACGTCACAGCGTCGGTGGCATGCTGCAGGTAGGCCACGCGACCCGGGTCCCACTGACCAGGCAACTTATCGAAGTCGCCGTTATTTGATAACCAGCGCACGTTGCGTCCGCCGTCGTAGACGGGTTGCCAAACGGGAGAGCCGGAATCGCGCTGGGCCTGCAACTCACCCCACGGCTGGGAGTTGTTCGGAGCCCCTGAAAAGACTGCTCCGTCAATGCTGGTGGTGAGTTCTTCCACAGTGGAAAACGCGGATTGCATACCTGATGCTCCCAGCCTGAGCCCATACACCAGCAGCTGTGGCCGTTTCGCTTCCGGCAAGGTATCCCATTCGGCCTTCACCGCTGTGAACAGTGCTTGTCCAGATGCGCGGGCGAGATCCTGGTGGAAAAGGAATGAAACCCAACTGGGCTGGTAGGAGTATTGCATGGAGACAATGGCCGTATCGCCGCCATGGAGATATTCCAGTGAGTCCACTGCCTGCCGTTCAAGCCACCCCGATCCTGTGGGGGTGGCAATCATGAGAGTGCCGCGGCTAAAGGCGCCAGTACGTTTTAGTTCAGCGACCGCCACTTGTGCGCGGTCCGCCATGGAGTGTTCTTGTTCGGAGCCTACGTAAACACGCACGGGTTGCTTGGCTGGCTGATTGGTGATCTTTGCAATGGTGGCAGCTGAGGGGCCGCCACCCACAAAGGCGCGCCCTTGCATGCCCAACTTGTCCCAGCCAACCGCAGACTCCCTCCCAGCCGATCGGAATTTGGAGCCTGGTTCGGTGATGCCTGTTGGTGTGGTGTCATTCCTGGCCGAATATACGCGATCCGTGCCCATGAGCACTCCGGATACTAGGAGCGCCAAGGTCAACACCGCGGTTAGTGTTCCTGTGAATAAGCCCCCGGCCGTGACTAGTCCGGCGCCCCAGCCTGCTCGGCGAGCCCAGCGGCGGCCTAGAGCAGCCACCTGCACCAACGCCCAACGGATGCCAAAAACCACAGCTGCTACAAGAACCGCCACCAGAAAAAACGTGCCGAGTTCTAAGCCATCCATGGGAGGCATTTCCACTTTGCTGCGGACCTCGTTTTGCCACTGGACGGTCAGAATCCCGACCACGGCCACATAGCTCCCGCCTACTGCACCCAGTATCGGCCAGACCCAGAAGGGAATTTGTCTCAACGATGGGGGCCCAGATGGTGCTGCCGTGAGTGAGGCCGATCCGGCGGAAAGGTGTTTCCGCTGGATCCAGAGCCCGGTTGCTCTACGCCACAACCAAGAAACTGCCAGAAAAGCTAGCCCGAAGCTGAGTCCGGCCAGGAAACCCTGAAATAGAGCCGGCCGTGGAACCAGCGAGGGAGTCATCGCAACAGCAATAGCTGCTACTCCGGCTACGAGGCCAGCAACGCTGGCCAGTCTGCTGTGGTGCATGGGTGGCCTGTCCTTAACGCTGCGGGCTGAAGTGATCACAGCCTATCGGCTTACGCCTTGATCGAGCCGCGTGCAGAGGCATTCATTTCGGCATTGACCCTGGCTCTGGTCCCGGCGTAGCTGCCAGCCGAGTGGGCACTTCTAGATCCCATGGAGATGTTTTGCCGACGAGCCGCACGAATCTGTGGGTACAAGTGCTTGACATGCTGGTCAGCGCGTTCCCGGCGACTTGCGAGTACCAACTCGTTTCCGGGTTCTCCCGAGGTCACCTCGGCACTGTAGATGGCGCCTATTCTGTCGGCAACAGTGGTGAGGAAACCGAGCTGAAACTGTCGGCGCTCGACTGTCTTCTCCTGGGCGCTCAAGAAATCTTTGTAAGGATACGTGGGCCACCAAGCCTGCATGGCTGCTTCTAATTGAAGGCGGAGGGAATCGAAGAGTCGCAGCACCTGGCCCACGTCGGATTCGGCGCCGATCAGATAGAGGATCTTCTTCGATGGAGTGTTTGCCTGCAGGACCCTGACGGTGTTGAAGGCTAGGGCAACCTCGGTGAAACCACGAGCTTGGCCAACTTTGTATTGTCCGCCAAATTCCACCCGTTCTTCCACCATGGCCTCCTGCGGCCGGCCGGACTTGCCGGCCTCGGCGTCGATGGTTGCCTGTTCGATGCCATAGCGAACCATGAGCCGTTCTGCATGTTCCTGAAAGGCCTGCGCTTCGGCAGGGAATGGCGTGTTGGCTGCCTTGGCGAGCAGTTTGGTGATGAGCTTGAGTGTCTTCTCGGCTTTGCGGCCGGGTTCCTGGTCCGTCTTCATGGTGCCGTACTCCTTTGCATTGGTCAGGACTCTACTGCGGGGGTCTGACAAAGTAAGAAGCCACCCAATGAACACTAGAGCTTCGGTGACTATGATCACATGCGAACAGAGCCTTTGGGCAAACAAAAAGACTCCCTGAAAACCTAAGTTTTCAGGGAGTCTGTCAGTGCGCGGAGGGGGACTTGAACCCCCACCCCGTTTCCAGGACTAGCACCTCAAGCTAGCGCGTCTGCCATTCCGCCACCCGCGCAGGTGACCACAGGAATTTGATTCTCACTCTCGTTTGAATCGATGTTCGCTGCAGCAGCGATGAAAACAATAGCACGACTTTTGCCGAGAAGAAAAATCGAGGCCTCATTGCCGTGTTTCTACCCCTCAGAGTGCCAGAAAGGGCCCAAAAGGTAGGCTGGAACAAACGCACCAGACACTAAGGAGTTATCCCGTGAACACCGTCAGGCCAGAGGACGAAGTTGCAGGCATTTGTGCCGATCTCATCCGTTTCGACACTAGTAACTACGCAGACAATGAAGGTCCGGGGGAGCGGGCGATTGCTGAGCATACCGCTGCGTTGATTACCGAGGTGGGGCTGTCGGCTGAACTCTATGAGTCCTCTCCGGGACGAGCCAATGTTGTCACCCGAATTTCCGGCACCGACTCTTCGCTACCTGCTCTTGTGGTGCATGGGCACTTGGACGTTGTGCCGGCGCAGGCCTCGGACTGGAGTGTTGATCCGTTTGCCGGCGAAGAGCGCGACGGGATGATTTGGGGTCGTGGCGCGGTCGACATGAAAGACATGAACGCCATGATGCTCTCTGTCATGCGCTCGATGGGCCGGGAAGGGCGTAAGCCTAAGCGCGATCTGATCTTCGCGTTCTTCGCCGATGAAGAAGCTGGCGGAAAGTATGGTGCCCGCTGGACCGTGGACAACCGCCCAGACCTGTTCGAAGGAGCAACTGAGGCAATTTCCGAGGTGGGTGGCTTCTCCACGGACATCAACGGTAAGCGCGCCTACCTGCTGCAGACAGCCGAAAAGGGTCTGGCCTGGTTGCGCTTAACGGCCCATGGCCGTGCTGGTCACGGATCGCACATCAATACCGACAATGCCGTGACACGTCTGGCCCGCGCGGTCACCCGGATTGGTGATCATCAATGGCCCATTGAATACACCGACACCACCCGAGCCTTCCTCGAGGGAGTCTCGGAGATGACCGGCATTGAGTTTGACGAGGGAAACCCGGAAACTCTGCTGAGTCAGCTGGGAACCGTTTCCCGCTTTGTGGGGGCGACCTTGCAGAACACCGCTAACCCCACCTTCCTTTCCGGCGGATACAAAGCCAATGTGATTCCTGGCACGGCCGAGGCCATGATTGATATCCGAACCCTTCCCGGCCAACATGAGCAGGTTCTGGAACTGGTCCGCGAACTGGCAGGTGAAGGCATCGATATTTCAACCATTCACAACGATGTATCGCTGGAAACTCCCTTCGCCGGCAACCTGGTGGACTCCATGATCGATTCTCTGCATGCTGAGGATCCCGGCTCCACCGTTCTGCCCTACACGCTATCCGGAGGCACTGACAATAAGTCGCTGAGCCGTCTGGGCATCATGGGTTATGGGTTCGCGCCCTTGCAACTACCTGCAGAGCTGGACTTCACGGGCATGTTCCATGGCGTGGACGAGCGCGTTCCGGTCGATTCGCTGAAATTCGGGTCCCGTGTTCTGGACCGGCTGCTGAGCAACTACTAAGGACTCCGTGCCATGAGCGTTGAACTGCAAGAACTACTCCCTGATGAGCTGCTGGAACGGTTCCGAGTCCGGGCCAAAGGCTACGACGCACGTAACGAGTTTTTCCACGAGGACCTTGCTGAGCTCAAGGAACAGGGCTACTTGCGTATGTTTGCCGCCACGCACGACGGCGGACTCGGCTTTGGTCTGGAACAGGCAGCTGCAGCGCAACGCAGGTTGGCGACAGCCGCCCCAGCCACCGCATTGGCGATCAACATGCACTTGGTGTGGACCGGCGTCGCACATCTTCTCGCGCAGCGAGGGGACAACTCGCTGCACTATGTGCTGACGGAGGCAGTGGCCGGGGAGGTGTTTGCCTTTGGTAATTCAGAGGCGGGCAATGATTCTGTGCTGTTTGATTCCAATACTGTGGCGGCGCCCCAGAACGATGGCAGCTACTCCTTTACCGGCACCAAGATCTTCACCTCGCTCTCGCCGGCCTGGACGAGGCTGGGGATTTTTGGCAAGGACAGTAGCGGGGACGAAGCAGTTCTGGTGCATGCGTTCATCACCCGGGAAAGTCCGGGATATACCATTAAGGACGACTGGAATACGTTGGGGATGCGAGCCAGCCAGTCCTGCACAACAGTGCTCGACGGTGTGGTGGCTCCGGCCGATCGCGTGTTCCGGAAGCTTCCGGTGGGGCCGAATGCAGACCAACTAATCTTCTCGATTTTCGCTTGCTTTGAGACGCTGCTGGCAGCCGTGTACACGGGGCTGGGAGAGCGAGCGCTTCAGATCGGCGTGGACACGGTTCATAAACGCAAGTCCAAGAAATCGGGCAAGAGCTACGCGCAGGATCCAGATATCCGTTGGCGCATCGCCGACGCAGCTATGGCGATGGACGGACTCTACCCGCAACTGGAGTCATTGGCACGCGACGTGGACAATCTGGTCGATCATGGAGCCCAGTGGTTCCCCCAGATGGTGGGGTTAAAAGTTCGGGCCACGGAAACTGCTCGCACGGTGGTGGATTTGATCATCCGGGTCAGCGGCGGCAGCAGCTACTTTGCCGGCAGTGAACTTGGCCGCCTCTACCGGGATGTCTTAGCCGGGATGTTCCACCCTTCGGATGACGAATCGGCGCACTCCACGATTGCCAGCGCATTGCTGGGACCGCTGGAGGAATGATGCTGGGAGACTGAAGTTGAGTAGCGTTCAGAAGGGTTGGCCCAAAGATTGGGGCTCAGAAGATATCGAGGGTCCGCTGGACCCTTAGCACCTTACGGCGCATCACGTATTTCCGGTGGCCGCCCATGTACAGGGTGCTGCGTGCCAGCTCCCACTTGCCGTACTCGGCGTGTTCACGCAGACGCTGGTAGGCGGTCGGCACCGATTCGCCGGCGGAAACCGTGATTTCCAAGTACTCGTACTGGCGCAGGGGTGCCCCCGGGCCGGTCGTTGCAGGCTTCAAGGTTTCCCTCATGAAGTGTCCTTCCCGTCTTTTTTCTATCCTAGCCATCTGCCGCCACGAGCCCTCTAACAGTCCCCATCACATGGGTGCAGTCCCCATCACATGGGTGTCTGGACGTGGTGCATAAAGTGTGTTGCTTCACACCAAGCTACCTGTGTTTCCTGCCGAAATCCTCACCCGGCGGAAAGGACTTTCAAGTTTCCGAGCACACTGGTACCGTCAATCGCATGAGCATCGATCCCCGCGCAGCCCTGAGTGCCCTCACTACCGCCCTAGAAGAACACTTGGTCGCTGCTTCGGCGCGCCGTGGGGAAGAAGACCCCATTGTTGAAGCGACGTTCCTGGGCATTATTGACGCCTTTGAAGCCTACGAAGAAGCCCTCTTTGACGCATTTGACGAAGTGACACCACTGGTCATCTACGGTGAAGACGGTGAAGACGGGGATTTCGATGAAGAAGATGACGAAGAAGATGAGGATTCCGATAGCTCAGAGGGCCCCAACGACTCAACAGATGATTCGGAAAATTCAACTAGCTAGCACTTACGCCCAAGGGTAACTAGCACTCACGATAGCTGCGAAACCTCGTCCAGCACGGTCACAATTTGCTCCGGCAACGGTTCCAACGAGGACGTAAGGATTTCCTGCAACTGTTCCTGCGTGCGTGGTCCAACCACGGCCGAGGCCACAGAATGATGCTCAAGCAGCCAACCCAAAGCCACGTCGAGGGGCGTTCGCCCCAACCCCTTGGCTGCCGTCACCAACGCCTCGGTGATCCGGGCCGGGCGGCCTTCCAAGTACTTTTCCACGTATGGGCTCATGGTGGTGCTGGCTGCCCGTGAGTCACCCGGGATATGTCCGCGATACTTTCCCGTGAGGACACCGCGGCCCAACGGAGCCCAACACAGCAGGCTCGCACCCATGTGCTCGGCGGCGGGGACCACTTCGCGCTCGGCCTCGCGAGCCAACAAGGAGTACTCCACTTGATTGGCCACCAGAGGCGTCTCGCTGAGGGTCGCAGCCCGTGCAAGCTGCCAGCCGTTGTAATTGGAGACTCCGGCATAACGGACCCGTCCGCTGCTGACCGCATACTCCAGGGCGCTGAGCGTCTCATCCAATGGCACATTCTCATCCCAGACGTGGGTTAGCCATAAATCGAGATGGTCCGTGTCTAAGCGCGCCAAGGAGGCATCAAGCCCGGCAAGCATGGCACGCCGTGATGTATCCACCATTCGTCTGTCGTTTCGGTGACTGACCCCCGCTTTTGAGACCAACACCACATCACTGCGAGGAATCACATCTCCGAGCAGTTCACCGAGGATCGCTTCACTGCGCCCCTCCACATAACTGACAGCAGTATCAAGAGTGGTGCCGCCGGCATCCACAAAATCCCGCAATTGCGCCCGCGCAGTCTCGGCGCTTGTCTCATTTCCCCAGGTCATTGTGCCCAAGGTCAAAGCAGAAACTCGCAGTCCGCTGGTGCCCATGAATCGTTGTTCCATGGCTGCAAGCTTACGGGGAATTGTCTGTGTGTTTCGCCCGACACTGCCGCATGTGGATGGCGAGGCGGTGCCCATGCTTTAGGCTGAAACTCGTGAACTGGTTTGAAGCTGCCTTCTTAGGCCTTGTCCAGGGCCTGACTGAATTCCTCCCGATTTCTTCAAGTGCCCATCTCTTTGTCGTCGGTAAATTCCTCCCCTCTGGGGCTGACCCCGGGGCGGCCTTTACGGCTGTCAGTCAACTGGGTACCGAAACTGCCGTGCTCTTGTACTTCTGGCGCGATATTGTGCGCATCATCAAAGCGTGGTGGGGCTCGCTGCGAGGGCGAGTACCTCGCACAGATCCTGATGTCCGCATGGGTTGGTTGGTCATCATTGGCAGCTTGCCCATTGCACTGCTGGGCGTGCTGTTCCAGCACCACATCGAATCCACCCTCCGGAACCTGTGGCTCGTAGCAACCACTCTCGTAGTCTTCGGACTCATACTCGCCGTGGCAGACCATGTGGCGAGCCAGAAACGCGAACTTAAGGACCTGAGCTACAAGCACGGCATCCTTTACGGCTTCGCCCAAGCCTTGGCCCTGATCCCCGGAGTCTCGCGTTCCGGCGGCACCATCACCGCTGGGCTACTCATGGGTTACACCCGTGAAGCTGCAGCTCGATACGCTTTCTTACTGGCCATCCCCGCCGTCTTCGGTAGCGGTTTCTATGAGCTGTATAAAATCGTTGGCAAGCACGAAGGCGCAGCTGGACCCTTCGGTGTGGGGGAAACAATCCTCGCCACAGTGATTGCGTTCGTTGTGGGATATCTCATTATCGGTTGGTTCCTCAAATACATTTCCACCAAAAGCTTCCGCCCGTTCGTTTGGTACCGCATTGGCTTGGGACTGCTGCTCTTTATTCTGCTCGGAACCAACGTCATTACCCCCTAAAGGCCCCCTAAGGGCGGTGCTCCACGAGTCTTCCGCCCGCAGCTATCCGCCTCCCAAATGCTCGCTTCGCTCGCTTTGGGTCCCTCGGCGGTTAGCGCCTAATCCGCCTCTCAAATGCTCGCTTCGCTCGCTTTGGGTCCCTCGGCGGTTAGCGCCTATCCGCCTCCCAAATGCTCGCTTCGCTCGCTTTGGGTCCCTCGGCGGTTAGGCTAGACCCTGTGAAAACTTGGAAGTCCCACTCCCTGCCCCAGCTCCCCGGCCGCATGCCTGCCCTTGCACTGCATGAAACGACTCGAAATCGAGTCGAGCTTTTGCCGGAGACTGGCCCGGCCAGCATGTACGTCTGCGGCATCACCCCCTACGACGCAACCCACATGGGTCATGCCGCCACGTACGTTTCCTTCGATCTGCTCAACCGGGCATGGCTCGATGCGGATCGCACCGTCAACTACGTGCAGAACGTCACCGATATTGATGATCCCCTCCTAGAACGTGCCACCCGTGACGGTGTTGACTGGCGTGAGCTCGCAGCCTCCCAGACAGCGCTGTTCCACGCCGACATGGAGGCCCTGAACGTTCTCGCTCCAGATCACTACATTGGCGCCGTCGAAGCCATTGAGTGGATTGTGCCCGAGATTGAGAAGCTAATCGCGGCAGGTGTTGCCTACCCCGTTGAGGGAAGTGATGGAGCGCCCGACGGCGATATTTACTTCTCCGTTGAGGCCGCCTCGGCTGTCGAAAAGGTTCCAGGACCGGACGTTGCATGGTGGCTGGGTCAGGTCTCCGGCCTCAGCCAGGATGAGATGCTGCCCGTGTTTGCTGAGCGTGGCGGGGATCCTGCCCGCCCGGGTAAGCGCCACCCGCTCGATGCCCTGCTGTGGCGGGTCGCCCGCGACGGTGAGCCCTCTTGGGACGGTGCCTCCTTGGGCGCCGGACGCCCCGGGTGGCACATTGAATGTACTGTGATCGCCCAGCGATTCTTGCCCAAGCCCTTCACCGTGCAAGGCGGCGGCAGTGACCTGGTCTTCCCGCATCACGAGATGGGCGCCGGTCACGCTTATGCGCTGAGCCACACTCCGATGGCTTCTCACTACGTTCACACGGCCATGGTTGGTCTGGACGGTGAAAAGATGAGCAAGTCTTTGGGCAACTTGGTGCTCGTTTCAAAATTGCGTGCAGAAGGTGTCGATCCGGCCGCAATCCGCTTGGCGATCCTGGCCCACCACTACCGCAGCGACTGGTTCTGGACTCAGGAACTGCTGGAATCGGCGCAGGACCGGTTGGAGCGTTGGCGTAAAGCTGCGCCACGAGCTGCCGAAGGCTCTGGCATGGCGTTGTTGAGCGAACTGCGTGCTGCCCTGTCTCAGGATTTGGATGCACCCCGTGCCTTGGCCGCCGTCGACGCGTGGGCGCAACTCTCCACGGCCAGCGATGCGAGCCTCGCGTCAGAGCGAGATGCCGCCTTGGTTTCGGATGCGCTTGAAGCCCTCCTCGGTGTGGAGCTCTAAGCCACACACCAGCTAGCCACACATCAACAAGCGCCACAACGCCCAATGAGCAACCCTAAGCGCGCTTAGGGTTGCTCATTGCCGCGACGGCGCAGGTAACGCTCAAACTCTTGGGCAATCGATTCACCCGTCGCTTCGGGCAATTCTGCTGTGTCTTTGGCTTGTTCTAGCTGTTGGACGTACGTTGCGATCTCGGCATCCTGAGAGGCCAGTTCGTTGACACCACGCTCCCAAGCATGGGCGTCCTCGGCTAAGTCGGTGGTGGGCAAGGAAACCTTCAAGAAGTCCTCGATCTTGTTCAGCAACGCCAGCTCGGCTTTGGGGGAAGGCGCCTGAGCTACGTAGTGGGGTACGGCTGCCCAGAGTGAGACTGTTGGCAGGCCCGCCAACAGCGCAACTTCATTGAGTACTCCCACAATGCCAATGGGTCCTTCGTATTGTGAGGGTTCCAGCTTCAGGCGAGTGGCGAGCTCATCGTCGTCGCACGTTGCTGTGACAGGAATGGGCCGTGAGTGGGGGACATCGGCCAGCAGGGCGCCAACCAGCACCACATAATTGACGTTGAGTTCGGCCGCCTTGGCCAGTAGCTCAGCCGTGTAGGCGCGCCATCGGTACGACGGTTCAATTCCATGCACCAGGATTACGTCAATATTGGTCTCCGGAATGGAAGCCTTGGCGATCTTGGTGACCGGCCATTTGATCTTGTGACCGCCCGAGGAGGTAAGCCGGACCTCGGGGCGGGTGAACTGGAAATCGTAGTATTCATCGGGTTCAATCACCGCGACGCGTTTGGCATCCCAGAGCTGATGCAAGTATTTAAGGGCGTCACTGGCTGCCTCGCCGGCGTCGTTCCACCCTTCAAAAGCGGCTAACAGCACAGTTAACCGCTCCTCGCCAGCGGCCGCTTCTAAGAATGCTTCCGGCTGTTCGACTTCCCCGTCATTGAATCTGCTCACAGCCCCAGCCTACGGCGCCAAGGGGTTTGCGGCACCACCCACCACGCGCGGCTGTGGAAAACAGTTCCACCTCTGCCGCCACGTAGACTAAGGGCATGCTTTCACCCACTTCTGCTGCCGCTCGCCTTGACTCATCCCCAGACCATCCGCTTAAAGCAGTCCTCTGGGACATGGACGGCACCTTGGTGGACACCGAACCGTATTGGATCGCCGCTGAGATTGCCTTGGTTCAGGCTCATGGCGGGCAGTGGGATGAGGAGAAGGCCCACCAGCTGGTAGGCAATGCACTGGACAGCACGGCCGCGGTTCTGCAGCGCGCCGGAGTGGACCTCACTGTCAGGGAGATCATCGATTACCTCTCAAATAGTGTGGTGGCCCGAATTCGTAAGCTAGTTCCTTGGCGCCCTGGTGCCCGGGAACTGCTGGCAGATCTGCACGCCAAGGGAATTCGTTGTGCGCTGGTGACCATGAGCGAACGGCACATGGCGCAGGAAGTTGTCGACGCGCTCGATCAGAACTTCTTTGAATTTTTGGTCACCGGTGATGAAGTCACCCATGGCAAGCCGCATCCAGAACCATACCTAGCGGCAGTGGAGCAATTACGAGTGGGCGATCCCGAGCTCACGCTGTTTAACTGTGCAGCTTTGGAAGACTCGGTTCCGGGTGTGGCTTCGGCCATCGCCTCAGGGATGGCCACCATCGCCATTCCCAACGCTGTGCCCTTGGGCGAGGATGCACGTCGCACCACATGGGACACACTTGCTGGTAAGACGTACGACGACGTCCGGCTGGTTGTAGCTTCTCACGCACGTTCCGCAGGGGCTGCTTTGTGAGCGGCTCAACTAATGGTGTGAAGGAAAAGCGAGAAGGGTTAGTTCTGGGATCGATCGGGGGAACGCCGATTATTCTGGCTAACTCTTGGTTCTTGATCGCGGCGATCACTGTCATGATCTTTGGTCCGCAACTGGAAAGAAACTTTTCCGGTCTCGGCTGGCGGGCCTACGGTGTTGCTTTTGCCTATGCTCTGCTGCTGTTATTTTCCGTGCTCATCCACGAGCTGGCGCACGCCGTTGCGGCCAAGCTCTACGGTTGGGCCACTCACAAAATTGTGCTTAACCTCTGGGGCGGGCACACAGAGTTTGACTTTGGCAAGGCAACTCCTGGAAAAGCCCTCGTGGTTGCCTTCGCAGGGCCTGTGGCCAACTTTGTGCTGGCAGGCCTGGGATGGCTGGTGGCGGCATTACTGCCCGAATCCACGTCCCTCCTGAGCGCGATCGTAGTGCTGCTGAGCAACATCTTCATTTGGGCCAATCTTTTGATCGGCGCCTTCAACATTCTGCCGGGTCTGCCGCTCGACGGGGGCCGCCTGGTGGAATCCATTGTCTGGAAATCCACTGGCAGCCAGGAGAAAGGTACCGTGGCCGCGGGCTGGGCCGGGCGGGTAATTGCTGTGGCCATAGTTGCCGTGATGCTCGCAGTGCCGTTTTTGCAAGGCCAGCAGCCGGATCTGACCACAACGTTCATCATCATCTTGCTGGCGGGCTTCTTGTGGATGGGCGCCTCAGCCTCCATCAAGGGAGCCAGTATGCGCCTGCGGCTACCAGCTGTCAGCGCGGGAATCTTGGCAACTCCGGCCGTCAGCGCGTCGATCGAATGCACCGTGGCTCAGCTGTGGACGCTGAGGGGCCAGTTCCCGCAGGAACCCATTGTGTTGTTCGGCCAGGACGGCCGCCCCACAGCTGTTGTTGACGAGTATGCATTGGCCCATGTGCCTCCGCAGGCCGCGCTGATGACACCAGCCAGTGCTGTGGCTCGAACCCTGTCCCGGGGAGCCTATGTTCCCGATGTTGCAGCCGGTGTGGAGCTGGTGTCCTATCTGGCTCAGTTACCGGACACCGAATACGCTGTTATAAACCTTGACGGTAAAGTCACTGGCCTGCTCAGTCAGGCGAAGGTTGTGGCAGCCATGACCGGCAAGCCAGTCAGCTGATGCCTGCGTGAGGATGTCCGTGTGAGATTGCATTGCCAGAACAGGCACAGCATCAGGCGGCACCACCGGCACCACAACTGCCACCACAGTTTTTCAATTTCTTAGCTTTCCACTCTGACTAAGGCCCCTTTACCGGGCCGTAACCGCTGACCTTTAAGCACCAAATGTGAGGAACCACCCGATGAAGCAAGACGAAACAACGCCAGAAACCGGCCAGCAGCCTCACGGTGCAGCATCACGGCGTGGCCCGTTCCGCTCCGGCGAACGCGTGCAGCTGACGGATGAGCGTGGCCGTATGAACACCATCACCTTGACCCCTGGAACGGCCTACCATACACACAAAGGCTTCTTGAATCATGACCTTTTGATTGGTCAGCCCGAAGGCTCCATGGTCGAAAGCAACGTTGGCCAGCAGTACCAGGCACTGCGCCCATTGCTCTCGGACTTCGTGCTGTCGATGCCCCGCGGTGCCGCCGTGGTGTACCCGAAGGATGCCGGGCAGATCATCACCATGGGTGATATTTTCCCCGGCGCCCGCGTTGTCGAAGCGGGCGTGGGCTCCGGAGCCCTGTCCATCTCCTTGCTTCGTGCCGTAGGGGACAACGGTTACCTGCACTCCTTTGAGCGCCGTCAAGAATTTGCCGATATTGCCCGCGGCAACGTCGAGACCATCTTCGGTGGCCCGCACCCGGCATGGAAGATCTCCTTGGGCGACTTCCAAGACCAGGTTGTGGAGCAGGAAGCTCCCGGCAGCGTTGACCGTGTTGTCTTGGATATGTTGGCACCGTGGGAGTGCCTCGACGCCGTAGCCACGGTTCTTGCCCCGGGCGGGGTGTGGATCAACTACGTTGCCACCGTGACCCAGCTCTCCCGCACCGCCGAGGCCATCCGTGCTGACGGCCGCTTCACCGAGCCCGACGCTTGGGAGTCCATGGTTCGCGGCTGGCACCTCGAAGGTCTGGCAGTGCGCCCGGACCACCGCATGGTGGCCCACACTGGATTCTTGATGGTGACCCGCCGTCTCGCTGATGGTGTCACAGGCATGACACCCAAGCGCCGCGCGTCGAAAACTGATTTTGCCCAAGAAGACCTCGATGCGTGGACACCAGCAGCCGTGGGGGAGCGGTCGGTCTCAGATAAGAAACTGCGCCGCGCCGCCCGTGATGCCTCTTCAACCGTGCAAACCAAGCGGAACCAAGAGCAGTCTGAGGAAACCGAAACGCGCCAAGACGGCTTCGGCGAGCAGTAGCACTAAGATCGGCAGTACCGCATCGTCACGGCTGCGGCGGCATACACCGCGGAAGGATACAAGGTCATGAACGACTCAACGCACTCCACCCCGGGACTTCCCGAGGACGGCAGCACGCCAGGCGCGGCAACGCCCGCGCCTGGCTCCCTCGATGCCAGCTATTCCATTGGCCCTGGCCAGCAGGCAGTACTGGAACGCCAGCTCAACGTCCTCCGTGACAAGGCCCGAAACTTGGACCGTCAGCTGGCATCGGCGACAGCGAACAACACCAAGTTAGTAGCGGTGCTGGAAACAGCTAAGACTGAGATCCTCAAGCTCCGCAGCGCCCTAGAAAATGACGGAGAACCGCCCTACAGCTTCGGCACTATTGTGTCCCTGAACCGGGCCTCGGCCACGACAGGTGCAAGCAATGCGGTGAGCAAAGAGAACCTGGATGTGTATGCATCAGGTCGCAAAATGCGGGTTTCACTGAGCCCTTTGCTACGCATGAATGATCTCTCAGTGGGGCAGGAGGTGTTGCTCAACGAGGCCTACACCGTGATTGCCGCGCTGGGTCTGCCCGATGTTGGCGAGCTGGTCACGGTCAAGGAACTCCTGGGTACGGACCGTGCCATGGTGGTGGGCCGGGCTGATGAGGAACGGGTGCTCCGACTCGCCGGAGCACTGCAAGGTGGCGTCGTCAAGGTGGGCGATGCACTCACCATGGACGGACGCACGGGCTACGCCATGGAGAAGATTCCGCGCTCAGAAGTGGAAAACTTGATCCTAGAAGAAGTCCCAGACATCTCCTACTCAGACATTGGTGGCCTGGCCTCACAGATCGAGCAGATCCGTGACGCCGTTGAACTGCCGTTCCTGCATCCTGACCTGTACCGCGAGCACGGACTGAAAGCACCTAAGGGAATTCTGCTGTACGGCCCTCCCGGCTGTGGCAAAACGCTCATCGCCAAAGCCGTAGCAAACTCCTTGGCACAACGAGCCGCCGAACGCTCCGGGGTCAAGGATCAAAAAAGCTATTTTTTGAACATCAAGGGCCCGGAACTCCTGGATAAGTATGTAGGCGAGACCGAGCGCCAAATCCGTCTCATCTTCAGCCGGGCGCGCGAAAAAGCCTCCGACGGCAGCGCCGTGGTGGTGTTCTTTGACGAGATGGACTCTCTCTTCCGCACGCGTGGCACGGGTGTGTCCTCGGATGTGGAGACCACTATTGTGCCGCAGCTGCTCAGCGAGATTGACGGCGTCGAACGTCTCGATAACGTGATTGTCATCGGCGCCTCCAACCGTGAAGACATGATTGACCCAGCCATCCTGCGGCCCGGTCGGCTTGACGTCAAGGTCAAAATTCTGCGCCCCGACGCTGAATCAGCGGCGGATATTTTTACCAAATATGTCACCACAGCACTGCCGTTCCACGCAGATGACGTTGCAGCGAACCACGGCAGCTTGCAAGAAACCGTGGACGCCATGATTCAGCGCACTGTTGAGGCCATGTATGCCACGGACAAGGGCAATGAGTTTCTTGAGGTGACCTATGCCAACGGTGACACCGAGATGCTGTACTTCAAGGACTTTAACTCCGGTGCTGTCATCCAAAACGTGGTTGACCGCGCTAAAAAGTACGCCATCAAGGACCTGCTCACCAGTGGTGAGAAGGGTATTCGGATCGAACACATGCTGCGTGCAGTGGTGGACGAGTTCCGTGAACACGAAGATATGCCCAACACCACCAACCCCGATGACTGGGCCCGGATCTCCGGTAAGAAGGGCGAACGGATCACCTACATCCGCACCATCGTGCAGAGTAAAGAAGGCCAAGTACCGGGACGGACCTTGGAAACCTTGCCGAACACGGGGCAGTACCTGTGAGTGCCATCAGGGTCATGGGGGCCGAGACGGAATATGGCATCCATGCTCCGGGCGTCCAAGAATTCAACGCCACCTGGCTCTCCACTCAAGTGGTGCACGCGTATTCAAAGGAAACCAAGGACAGGGCCTCAGCGGGCGGAGAAACTCGTTGGGATTACACTGACGAGGATCCCCTGGCGGATGCCCGTGGCTGGTCGATGCCTCGCTCCGCTGCGGATCTTAGCCAGCTGACAGATTCGGAACCTGAACTGACAGCAGCCCAGATTGCGTTGGAAGGTGGCGAGGTCGGGGAAGTTGGTGAGAACTCGGGACCGCTGATGATGAACATGGTGTTAGGTAACGGGGCACGTCTTTACGTGGATCATGCCCATCCAGAATACTCTTCACCGGAGGTCACCAATCCGCTGGACGCCGTACGCTGGGATGCCGCTGGCGACCTGGTGGCATTGGCGGCTGTGCGGAGGATTGCGGCTACTGCGGGCGTACCCGCCATCAACCTGTATAAAAACAACACAGACAACAAGTCAGTCTCCTACGGCAGCCACGAGAACTATCTGATGCCCCGCAGCGTCCCATTCAAGGACATTGTTGCCGGGCTGACCCCGTTCTTTGTCACCCGCGCCATCATGTGCGGAGCCGGCCGTGTTGGCTTGGGTCAAGACGGTTCGGGTCTAGGTTTCCAAATCACCCAGCGATCTGATTTCTTTGAGGCGGAAGTTGGGCTCGAAACTACCATTCGGCGCCCCATCATCAACACCCGCGATGAACCACACGCCACGGCTGAGAAGTACCGGCGCTTGCACGTCATCATTGGCGACGCGAACTTGTGCCAAGTCTCTAACTTTCTCAAATTTGGCACCACGGCCATGGTGTTGGACATGATTGAACACGGCTCGGCGCCGCACCTGGAATTTGCCGATCCTGTCGCAACCTTGCGCGCTATTAGTCACGACTGGGAGCTCAAGGAAAAGCACCAACTTATCGATGGCAGCCTGATCAGCGCGTTGGATGTGCAATGGCAGTACCTGGACGCGGCCCGTGCCCATTGCCTTGCTAATGGTTCAAGCCACCCGGACACCGGCGATGGCCACACCGCCCAGGTCTTGAACAAATGGGAAGAAGTACTGACAGCTCTGGGCGAGGATCCCATGTCTCTGGCAGGACAACTGGAATGGGTAGCGAAGCTAAACCTGCTCCAGCAATACCGCAACCGTGACAATATCTCCTGGGATGATCCCCGCCTGGGGCTGATCGACCTGCAATGGTCTGACATTCGCCCTGAGAAGGGTCTCTACTACAAGTTGCTGCAACATGGGCGGATCGAGCGGTTAGTTAGTGATGAGTCCATTGCTGCTGCCGTGCTGGCGCCACCAACAGACACCAGAGCCTACTTCCGCGGCCGCTGCATTCAGGCTTTTGGGCGGCATGTAGTGGGAGCCAGTTGGGATTCGGTCATCTTTGAAGTACCTGAGCTGCGAAGGCTGCAACGGGTGTCCACCAAGGAGCCTCTCCGGGGGACCGAATTACTGACCCGTGAGCTGTTCGAGAATCACCGTGAGTTACAGGACTTTCTGCGAACCCTCTTAGCCGCCGGACACTAGCCGCTCGGACTAGCTCGCACCGAAAAGAACCGGATAGAATTAGTCATTCGATTATAAATATGGGGGATAGTATGACTTTTTCATTCCGAACCGCATCCAAGAACACACGTCCGTCGGTCTTTATCTCAGTCGCAGCAGCAGCACTTTTGGCGTTGACATCCTGCAGCGGCGCGGCAACTCCGGACGCTTCTACCGAGCAGACCGTTGCTGCCTCTGCAGAGCCGAGCGCCGCTGCGCAAACCACGGCGGCCACCACCGAGAAGGCTAAGGAGACTAAGGCGGCCTCATCCAAGGACTACACGGCAGCCGAACTTACAGCAATCCTGGAAGGCCTCAAGGATGCCAAAGGTAACGCGATCACGCTGATCCCGGCCGCAGATTTGAAACAAAGTCAGGACCTTGCAAAATCCAGCATGGATTCGGTCACCATCACGCCCGAAGAATGCAAGGCGTTCGCGAACTCCAACGCGGAACTTCCTGAGGGCAGCGTCTACGCAGCCGGTACGTGGATGGGAGATGTAGCCGTCGGAGAAGTGACGGCAGTCACCGTCCTCTCCGCCAAGCCTCAGGTTCTCGCCGCTACCATGGACCGTGTTGGTAGCGACAGCGGAGCCTGCTCCACGTTCACCATGGAAATTGCCGGTCAGTCCATTAAAACCACTATGAAGCCGGTCAAGGTAGACACGTCCGCCGACCAGGAAAACGGAACCCTGATCACCCAAGAACTACCCACCGGCACCAACACCACCGTTACGGTGGAAGCGCTGCAGGGCGGTCTCCTGGTCTCGGTCGTCAAGATGGGCGGCGGAGCTGACGAGGCGACTGCCGCCGAACTGGCAACCTTGGTAGATACAGTCTTGGCTGCTTCCTAGTACATTCTTTGAAGCTCTCTCTTGAACTGATGTCATAAATTACTGTCTAGACGCACGGACCCGCTGACTGCACACAAAGTCAGCGGGTCCGTGGCAGTATGGGAGCAAGTACCGAACAAGACATTTTGACAAAGGATTGTGGCGTCGGTGTCGTAAGTGTCATCAGTAAAGAAGGATTCATCATGGCTTCTCAGGAACAAAAAAACGTCTCCTCGCGCACCGAGGAAGAGCACGTCGATGAATTACCCGCGCCGTCGCCCACCCCGGATTCGGCAGCCGCCCAAGCAGCCACCTCCGGTGTCGATGACCTGCTGGATGAGATTGACGGTGTCTTGGAAGTCAACGCTGAGGAATTCGTGCGTGGCTTCGTCCAAAAGGGCGGACAGTAAGTCCCATGGACGGCTCCCGGCACGGCGGTCACAATGGGCCGCAGGGATTTCCAGCGCTGGATGGTGACGGCTCCTCGTCGTCGTTCTTGGATCATGTGAGCCGAAGCAATCCAGGGCTCCTGCCCTTTGGACGTGAGCTCCCTTCCAGTGGTATGCCTAGCGCCCCGCATGGCACCACCATTGTTGCGCTGACGTTTAGCGGGGGAGTGCTCATGGCGGGTGATCGCCGGGCCACGATGGGGTCGATGATCGCTAGCAGACGGATTGAAAAGGTCTTCCCGGCGGACAAATACTCAGTCTTGGGTATTGCCGGGACTGCTGGAATTGCCATCGACATGGTGCGGCTTTTCCAAGTCGAGCTGGAGCACTACGAGAAGATTGAAGGCACCCGGCTCAGCCTCGAAGGCAAGGCGAATCGGCTCGGGGCCATGGTCCGGGCCAATTTGCCGATGGCGATGCAAGGACTTTCTGTTGTGCCACTCTTCGCTGGGATTGAACGGGGCGAAGCGGCCGGACGGCTGTTCTCCTACGACGTCACTGGCGGACGGTATGAGGAACTTGAACACCACAGTGTCGGCTCTGGGTCCGTTTTTGCACGCGGCGCCCTGAAGAAACTGTGGCATCCGGAACTCTCTGGCGATGAAGCAGTGACGGTGGCCGTTGAGGCCCTCATCGACGCCGCCGACGATGATTCTGCCACCGGTGGTCCGGATGTGATGAGGCAGCTGTGGCCCGTTGTTTACACCGTGACGCACGACGGCGCAGCCCGAGTTCCACAGGAAGCGCTGGCTGCCGTCGTGGCAGAGATCTTGACGCGTCGAACCGCTGAACGAAGGGAGGCCTGAGATGAGCCAGCAATTCTACGTTTCCCCGGAACAAGTCATGAAGGATCGGGCTGATTTTGCTCGCAAGGGCATTGCCCGTGGCAAGTCCGTGGTGGTGCTCAGTTACCGTGACGGCATGGCCCTGGTGGCTGAGAACCCATCAGCCACTCTGCACAAAATTGGTGAGATTTATGATCGCATCGCCTTTGCTGCGGTGGGAAAATACAACGAATTTGAGAGCCTGCGCCAGGCGGGGATTCGCTACGCTGACGTACGCGGATACTCCTACGACCGAGTTGATGTGACTGCCCGCGGACTGGCAAGTGTGTACGCCCAAAGTTTGGGCACAGTCTTTACCGCCGAACAAAAACCGTTCGAAGTTGAACTGGCTGTGGCAGAAGTGGGCGCAAATGAATCAGAGGATCACATCTTCCGCTTGAACTTTGATGGCTCCATTGCCGACGAAACAGGATTCTTGGCCATGGGCGGTAAGGCGGACACAGTGCAGTCAGCTCTAGAGAAGCTCTGGAAACCAGGAGCAGATTTGGGCTCGGCGCTGCGCTGGGCGGTCGATGCGTTGGAGTTTCCCCGCCGAGCCGCGAGTACCGTTGCCACCGCTGGCACAAGTGGCGCGGCTGGCACAGGTGGAGTAGCCGCCACATCCGGCACCGCAAGTGCCACCACTCCCGGCGACGGCCGGGAATTTTTACCCCTCGAGGCGGCGAATCTGGAAGTTGCTGTTTTGGAGCGCAATGCCTCGCGGGTGCGTGGATCTCACCGTGCTTTCCGGCGCCTAGACGATACAGAAGTGGCAGCGCACTTAGCCAGCGGCCAGTTGCCTCAGCTTTAAGCTAGCCCTTTCCTCAGCCCCAAGAGCATCACCCAGCTATGTGACTACATCAATTTTGAAGGAGACCCGAGACGTTGGACCGGCGGATATTTGGCATCGAAACCGAATTTGGCGTTACTTACTCTGCGCCCGGGTCCCGGCCCCTTTCCCCGGAAGAGGTAGCACGTTACCTCTTCCGGAAGGTGGTCAGCTGGGGCCGTTCGTCGAATGTCTTCTTGCCCAACGGCTCACGACTCTACTTAGACGTAGGTTCTCACCCTGAGTACGCCACGGCAGAGTGTGACGGCATCGCCCAATTGATTTCCCAGGACCGAGCCGGTGAATTGATTCTGCACGATTTAGTGCAGGAAGCTCAGATCAAGCTGGCACAGGATGGCTACAACGGGAAGATTTTCCTGTTCAAGAACAACATTGATTCCGCGGGCAATTCCTATGGCAGCCATGAGAATTATCTGATCACTCGCAGAGGTGAATTTAACCGCCTTGCGGACATCCTCATTCCCTTCCTGGTGACACGGCAGCTAATCGCCGGCGCCGGCAGAGTCTTGTCCGCCCAACAGGGCGGAAAGTTTGCCTTCTCCCAGCGTGCTGACCATATTTGGGAGGGCGTCTCCTCGGCCACCACCCGTTCGCGTCCCATCATTAACACCCGCGACGAGCCGCACGCCGATGCAGAACTGTACCGCCGTCTGCACGTCATTGTGGGCGACTCGAATATGTCCGAAACCACCAGCATGTTGAAGGTGGGAAGCATGGATTTGATATTGCGCATGGTGGAGGCTGGCACCATCATGACCGATATGCGCCTTGAAAACCCCATTCGTAGCATCCGCGAAATCTCCCATGACCTCACCGGCTCCCATCCGTTGAAGATGGCCGACGGCCGAACCATGACGGCTTTGGATATACAACGGCATTATCTAGAAAAGGTCAGTGGCTTTGTCCGCTCTCACGGTGCCCACAACAACTTGGTTCCACGCATCCTTGATTTGTGGGAACGGACACTTGATGCCATCGAATCTCAGAACTACTCAAGCATTGACACGGAAATTGATTGGGCCATCAAAGCCAAACTTCTAGGTTCCTATGCGGACAGGCACAATCTGCCGTGGGGCTCGGCTCAGGTGGGTCAGCTGGACCTGCGCTATCACGACATTGACCCCCAGCGCGGCCTGTTCAACATGCTCGAACGCCGAGGGGCGGCGGCGAAATTGGTGACTGAAGGCGAGATTGTCGCGGCAGTCGACACGGCTCCGGCCACTACTCGGGCTCACCTGCGTGGGCAATTTGTCAACGCTGCCCGGGAATCTGGGCGCGACTACACCGTTGACTGGGTGCATCTGAAGCTCAATGACAGATCCCACCAGACCATCCTGTGCAAGGATCCGTTCAAGAGTGTGGACGAGCGCGTTGATGAATTGATTGCGTCGTTGCAAAGCGAATAGGCACCGAATGGCCAGCATTCATTCAGCTTCAACGGATAAGCTAAATTCGGTCGTGTTTCCGATCACAGGATTGACTTGCGTGATGCACACTGACCCGAAAACTTATGAGCAATTCTCCGCGGGCGTAGTTTTTCTCCGCGGCACCTGACCTTCATAACCCAGCCATCGAAAGTGTATTTGTGCGACGACTTCTTGCCCTGCTCCTTCCCCTTCTGCTTGTTACGACAGCGTGTGCCCAAGAGGCTACAGATGCTTCCTCACCTGATGCTTCGGCCAGTTCTACAGTCTCCGTACCGCCCGCCAACGCCGAGGCACTCGCCTCGGTGAAGGCTGCGGATCAAGGTGAAGGAAAGGCCCCCACAGTAACTTTTGACAAGCCCTTGGCTATCACGGCCGAGTCCATGCGGCTCCTGACACCTGGCACCGGAGCGCAGGTGAAAGCTGGACAGGTTGTTGAATTCCGCGAAGTAGCCCTCAACGCTGAGACCGGCGAGGTCCTAGATGAATCATTTAGCAAAGACAACGGTGGAACGATCGTCCTCAATGATTCCTTTAGGGACCAGTTCCCGCTGGTTTACACCACTTTTGCCAGTTCTAAAATTGGCTCCTACATTGCGTATGGGCTAGCCGGCACGCCAGCCACTGAAGGCACCGCCGAAGCCCCGGCGCAGCCTGCACAGCCTGCTGGGCTGAGTGTTTTCCAAGTTGTTTCCGCTGCCGAGGTACCCCCAGTAGTCGCTCCTCTATCCGCTCCTGAAGGCGAAACGGTGACACCGCCAGCAGGCCTTCCCACTGTCAAGGATGATGACAAGGGAATCCCGCAGATCACTATTGGTGACACCAAAGCTTCCAAAGAACTCATTGCCCAAGATCTGATCAAGGGTAAGGGTGCAGTTGTGAAGGCTACCGATAGCATCGTTGCCAACTACGTCGGTGTGAACCTAGTGGGTGGGGAAAAATTTGATTCCAGCTACGACAGCGGGCAGCCCGCTACGTTCTCCTTGCAAGGAGTAATCCCGGGCTGGACCCAAGGCCTAGAAGGCAAGAACGTCGGCTCGCGTGTTCTGCTCCAAATCCCAGCTGATCTAGCCTACGGTGAAGCCGGTCAGGGCAAGGCTAAGGGAGATCTTGTCTTTGTCGTTGATATCCTAGGTATTAAGTAACACCAACAACACCAAGGAGAAGCATGTCTTTCGGAGATCGCAAGTTAGACCGCACCAAGCCGGAAATTGATTTCCCGGCCCACGAAGTCCCCACCGAACTGGTGATTGAGGACCTGATCGAGGGCACCGGCACCGAAGTAGTGCGCGGCAGCACCGTCTCAACCCACTACGTAGGCGTCGCCTTCTCGACCGGTGAAGAATTCGATTCCTCCTGGGGCCGTGGAGCACCGCTGGACTTCAAGGCTGGCATTGGCCAGGTCATTCAGGGCTGGGATCAGGGTTTGCTGGGCATGAAGGTTGGTGGCCGTCGTCGCCTGGAAATCCCCTCGGAGCTGGCCTATGGCTCGCGCGGCGCCGGTGGAGCCATTGGCCCCAACGAGGCTTTGATCTTCGTGGTTGACCTGGTAGCAGTTCGCTAGTTCCCACTCGCGCTCAGGCGCAAGAAATGCCGTCCATTGACGCATCTGCCATAGTTCACACCGTGGCATTTGCGTCAAGGGGCGGCATTTCCTCGTAACGTGGACGCACTCCTACCCTGAAAGCGTCACGCCACCTAGTACGCTGACAAGGTGTCCACAAAAATTGATGCCACAGAACGTCTGTTGAACCTGGTGATCGCCCTTCTGGGGACCCGGCGCGGATACAGCAAGAGTCATATCCGGAACAATATCAACGGCTATGCCAGCGATGCTGCTTCCGATGACGACAAGGCTCAGGTCTCCTTTGAGCGCATGTTCGAACGCGACAAAAAGATCCTGTTGGAGCTCGGCATTCCCTTGAAGCAATCCGAGGTGGCCGGCAACGATGCCCAGGAGCAGGTGCTATACCGCATCCGCCCCGAAGACTACCGGGTCCCGGAAGTTCGGCTGGATGAATCAGCCATGACGCTTTTATCCATCGCGGCGAACCTGTGGGCGGGAGCATCGCTCGGGGCATCGGCCCAATCGGCGTTGCGCAAGATTGCGGCCCGCACTGGCACCGGCTGGTATGAAGATGACACCACCTCACAGTCACGCATCCGAACCGCCGAGCCTGCCTTTGAACCCTTATGGGATGCCCTACGCAACCACCAAACCGTCTTCTTCGACTACCGCAAGTCCGCTACCGGCCAAGCCGCTACTCGGACGGTTCAGCCGTGGGGGCTCGGCAGTAAATACGGACAATGGTATTTGGCAGCGTATGACCTAGAGAAGAAGGCAGAGCGTAATTTCCGCCTTTCCCGGATCACTTCGGAGGTATTGGTCCACACCAAGGAGCGCTTTGATCGTCCCGCTAATTTCCGCATCAGTACAGTTCTGAGCAGGCTGGGCACGGGGACCGAACACAAAGCGCATATTGGCGTTCCAACTGGCTCGGCCCACTGGCTGCGCACGGAGACTATGGGCCAAGCCCCAGATCTACAATCCCCGGAGCCAGACGTCCGAGAGCTAGACGGCGACGAGACGTCAGCCCCAAACACGGAAAGCGCCGATATTCCTTGGCACAAAGACGGCTGGGAGGTGCTGACCGCCGCCTACCGTTCCCCGGAACTCATGGCCGACGACGTTGCTGCCATGGGTGCCCAGGCGTTCGTTGTGGAGCCCGCTGAACTAAGAGACGCCGTGGCTGGCCGGTTGCACAGGGCCGCCGCTGTGGCAGGGCTCCACGCCGAAGCGGACCCCGGCGCAGACGCCTACGCCCACGATGAACTCAATGCTGTGCCCGAGGCTTTGACCTGGTCCAAGCCCCTAGCACTGAATAACTCGCGCAAGCCGGATTCACGTGAGCGGCTGGTCCGGCTCTTATCCATGGTGCCTTACCTAGTGACGAACCCCGGAGTAGAAGAAGCCGAGGTGATGGCCGAGTTTGGTATCAGTGCCAAACAGTGGGAGAAGGATCGTGACACGCTCAGCCTGACTGGACTTCCTGGGTACTTCCCGGGGGACCTCATGGACGTCTCCACCGAAGCTGGACAGGTCTTCATCAGGGATGCAGAAACGCTGGCCAGTCCGCTGCGCCTGACCCAAGAAGAAGCCTGCTCAGTGTTGATCGGGCTACAGGCACTGGCCACCATTCCCGCACCCGGCCGGGCACCCGCGCTGGAGCAGGCAATTACCTCACTCACCACGGTGGCGGGTCAGGATGCCTGGCTAGCGGACGCCGTCGGACTTCACTTGGTTTCGGGCAAGGAGATGGACAATGTTGCCGCCTTGCAAAACGCCATCCAGCAAGGCCGCGCCTGCTCCATCACCTATTTGGTGCGCCACCGTGATGAGGTCAGCGAACGCATTGTGGAGCCGCTGCGGTTATTCTCCCTCGACGCCACTTGGTATCTGCGGGCATGGTGTCGCAAAGTGGAGGGGCTGCGCAGTTTTCGGGTGGACCGCATTCAAGAAATGAGCGACGCCGGCACTCAGGTCCACGCGCCAGTCACCTCAGTTGACTGGCAGCCTGGCGGCAGTGTTTACAGTCCCGGCAGTGGGGATCAGCAAGTCCAGATCATTGCCGATTCCACCACTGCCAGAAGATTGGCGCCGGCCTACAACGCTCAGCTCTTTGATCTGGGTGGCGGCATGGTGGGTTTGCAGCTGCTAGTTGGGGACCCCTCCACATTGGCCCCGCTCATGGCGCGGCTGGGAGGTCACGCACGCGTTGCGGCTCCGGAACAGGTCCGCCAACAAGTGGCTATGTGGCTGAGCGAATCGGCCGCCAGCTATGACGCTGACGGCGAAACGGTCAGGGTTATTCCCAGCGTGGGCCGATAGACTCATCACATGCCTTGGTGGTCTTGGATTCTTATTTGGATAGCGCTTGCAGCGCTGTCCCTACTTTTCGTTGTCTTATTGGGCTTCAAGCTGTGGCGTGGCGCCATGGCGGTGATGCGCACCTTCAATGATGTCTCGGCCGAACGCACTGCCTACTGGGGCACGAGCCTGGAGCGGGCCAAAGTGCAACACGTCACAGAACCGCGTAATGTAGTTCCGGGCGCTGCGGTTTTTGCAACGCCCGAGGAAATGAAGCATGATTACTTAGCTGCTAAAGAGGATCGGCGTTTCGCCCGCCTCCAACGGCGCGTCGCCCGCAGGAAAGAACGCGGACAGCTCCAATCCTTGCGCGACATCGAAGCTTTACAAGACGTAGGATGAACCAAAAGGAAAGGCTTTACCGTGGGAAGACTTTTTGAGAGCCCTTGGGCTATCACCATCATTATCATCGTTGTACTTTTGCTGTTCGCAGCCCCCAAACTGCCGGGCATGGCTCGCAGCCTGGGCCAGTCCATGCGGATCATCAAGTCCGAGGTCAAGGAAATGAAGAACGACGGCAAGGACGAGAAGGCTTCCCCTGCCCCGACAGCCTCTGCTGCGCCTCAGGCACCGACTGCTACTGCGGCTCCTGAAGCCCCCTTCGAGGGCAAGATCGTTAACAATCCGGCCCAGGGCAACACTACGGGCGAAGGTACCGGAACCGGTACCGGCGCTCAGTCATAGAAACGGACACTAAGCCGGTGGGTGCCGCAAAGGGTCGTAAGGCCAACCCAGAAGGCAATATGCCGCTCAAGGCGCACTTGATTGAAGCGCGAAATCGCCTCTTCAAGAGCGCCTTGGCTATGATCCCGGGCGTGATCCTTGGCTGGATTCTCTACGATCCCCTGATGTATGCCATTACGCAGCCACTGCGAGACATCAGCGAGAGCCGAAACATTGTTGCCTCGCTGAACTTTGAGGGTGTAACAACGTCCTTTGACCTGAAAATTCAGATCTCATTGATCCTCGGATTGATCATTGCCTCCCCGGTATGGATCTATCAGCTGTGGGCGTTCATCACCCCGGGTCTGACGAAGAAGGAACGCCGTTACACGCTGTCCTATATGTTTGCCTCTGTGCCACTGTTTTTGGCAGGTATCTTCGCTGGCTGGACCATCTGGCCAAACATTGTCAAGGCACTGACGTCCTTCACTCCCGTTGATACCGAGAGCGCCAACTTGATGAAGGCGATCGACTACCTGCAGTTTGCCCTGCAGCTGATGCTCTTCATGGGCGTTGCCTTCTTGGTGCCGGTACTGCTCTTTGCGCTCAACGCCATCGGCATGGTGCGGGGACGGACCTACCTGAAAGCATGGCGTTTCACTATTTTGGGTGTCACCATCGTCTCGGCGATGGCCGCCCCTGGCTCGGACGTTATGAGCATGTTCTTCCTGGCAGCACCACTTTTGGTGCTGTACTTCGGTGCCATTGGGTTGTGCATACTCAATGACAAACGCAGGGACCGCAAGGAAGCTAAGAAGGTTGTTGAATCTGAAGCGAACGCGGATGTGGCGACACCCTCAACGGATCTGGAAATACTCTGACCTGTGAGCCAGCTCCGCTGACGTAGGCTTGTACTATGCCCACCTCAGACACGCCAAGCCCTTCCGAACGATTCTTGGCAGCGAAGCTGCGGGTCCAAGATAACAGGACCGATCTTGGGGACTTCAAAGCTGGCCTGAACTTTGAACTCGACGATTTTCAAAACACCGCGTGCCGAGCCGTCCAGGCCGGCCGCGGTGTTTTAGTTGCTGCGCCCACTGGCGCAGGGAAAACTATTGTCGGCGAGTTCGCCGTGTATTTGGCTTTGCAACGGGGAAACAAGGCGTTCTACACCACCCCCATCAAGGCGTTGAGTAACCAAAAATACCAAGAATTCTGTGCCAAATATGGTTCAGAAAATGTGGGCCTGTTAACCGGGGATACCAGCATCAACTCCGAAGCACCTGTGGTGGTCATGACCACCGAGGTGCTCCGCAATATGCTCTATGCCGACTCTCACACGCTGACTGGCTTGGCCTACGTGGTCATGGATGAGGTCCACTACCTAGCCGACCGTTTCCGTGGGGCTGTCTGGGAAGAAGTGATCATCCATCTTCCCAGTGAAGTTGCCGTCATTTCGCTCAGCGCAACAGTCTCCAACGCAGAAGAATTTGGCGCCTGGCTGGGCAGCGTACGGGGGGATACAGCCGTTGTTGTCTCCGAGCACCGCCCGGTCCCGCTGTGGCAGCACATCATGGTCCGGAAGGATTTGGTGGATCTCTTTGCCGAGAACGTAGCCTTCGATGAAATTGCCCCCGACATGGTGGGGACAGGGACCCAGGAACGCAGGGCAAGCAGTTCAGCCAAAACCCCGAAGATCAATGCTGAGCTGCTCAAGCTCGCCCGGAGCGAATCCGTCAGCACCGGGCGCGGTTTAAGTCACGGCCGTCGCGGTGGTGGAGGATCGCGCGGGCGTGGTTACCAAGATTCATCCCGGCAGGATCAGGGCAGCCGCTACGGCGGTGCCCAAGGTGGGCCACAAGGCTGGGCACGTGCCGCTTCCCGCCCGCAAGTTATCAGGGCGCTGGAGAGCAAGAACTTACTGCCGGCCATTACGTTTATCTTCTCCCGCGCAGCATGTGACGCTGCCGTGCAACAGTGTGCGGCCGCCGGGCTGTGGCTGACCACGCCGCAGGAACAAGCCGAGATTGCCCGCAGGGTGGACACGGCGTGCGCAGAACTTCCCGATTCCGATAGGGAAGTCCTCGGTTTTTGGGGCTGGCGCGACGGGCTCTTGCGAGGCCTCGCCGCCCACCATGCAGGGATGCTGCCCAGCTTCAAGGAAGTAGTGGAAGATCTATTTGTGGACGGGCTGGTCCGGGCCGTTTTTGCCACCGAAACACTGGCCCTGGGCATCAACATGCCAGCCCGCACCGTGGTGCTGGAAAAACTGGAGAAATACAATGGCGAAGCACATGTAAGCATCACTGCGGGGGAGTATACCCAGCTGACGGGCCGTGCCGGAAGGCGTGGCATTGACGTTGAAGGTCATGCCGTAGTCCTCTGGCAACCGGGCACGGACCCGGCCGCTGTGGGTGGCTTGGCGTCCAAACGCACTTACCCACTGAATTCTAGCTTCCGCCCCACCTACAACATGAGCATCAACCTCATCGCCCAATTTGGCCGGGTCCGCACCCGCTCCATCTTGGAATCCTCCTTTGCCCAGTTCCAAGCCGACCGTTCCGTGGTTGATCTGGCACGCCAGGTACGCTCCCGTGAGGAGTCTCTGGCAGGGTACGAAAAATCCATGACCTGCCACTTGGGCGACTTTAATGAATACGCCAAACTGCGCCGGGAACTTTCGGATCACGAATCCGGTGCGTCCAAGTCCAAAGCAAAGCAGCGCCGCGACGCCGTAGCGCAATCCATGTCGAATCTGCGCACTGGGGACGTGATCATGGTGAGCGGCGGGCGCAACCCGGGCTACGCCGTCGTACTTGATGAAGATCGCCAAGCGCGAGTGCCGCGGCCGGGTGTGTTGGGTATGGACAAGGAATATCGCCGCTTGAAGTTGGAGGATCTGGACGGTCCCGTGGAGCCGGTTGGCCAGGTGCGCGTTGCCAAAGGGTTCAATCCAAAAGTTCCCAAGGACAAGCGCAACTTACTTGCGGCAGTTGAGGCTAAAGTGGCCGAGCCCGCAGCGCAGCGACCACACCGGTCAGCGGCCTTCACGCTCGCTGGATCTGCCGCGGCCGACGACGAGGCGATCGCCACATTGCGCCGGAACCTGCGTGCCCACCCGTGCCATGGTTGTAGTGACCGAGAGGATCATGCGCGTTGGTCCGAGCGCTGGTGGAAGTTGCGGAAGGAAACCGATGGGATTGTCCGTGCCATTCAGGCGCGCACAAACACCATCGCCCGAACCTTCGACCGGGTGATTGACCTGCTGGCCAGCTATGGATTTGTGGTGGCTGATCCTTCCGGAAATCTGGTTCCTAGCGAGGACGGGCAACGGCTGCGGCGCGTGTACGGTGAGAAGGACCTGCTCATTGCGCTGGCACTGCGAAAGGGTTCTTTCAATGACCTCGACGCAGCGGAGTTGGCGGCGTTTGTGACCACCTTGGTCTACCAATCCAAGCGCGACGCCGAGGGCACCCGCCCGCGCATGCCCAGTGTCAGTCTGGAGCAGGCAGCCGAAGACGTGGTGGTTTTATGGTCGCAGCTGCAGAACGCTGAAGAGTCGCACAAGCTACCACTGACCTGCGAGCCCGAGATGGGTTTGGTGTGGGCCATGTATAAGTGGGCCAAGGGGCGCAGTCTGCACGACGCCTTGAATAGTACCGATTTAGCGGCTGGCGACTTTGTCCGCTGGACCAAGCAAGTGATCGATCTCTTGGGTCAACTGTCGCAGGTACCCAACGTTCATCCAGGTTTTGCCGGGACCTGCCGCAAAGCTGTGGAGCTGCTGCGCCGCGGCGTGGTGGCCTACGCGACGGTGGAGACCCAGAGTAGTCGAGCTTTGGAGTAATAAGTCCAGTAGCTTAAGCCCGAAGAAGCACAGTAGGCCAGCCTCAAAGCGGGCGAATTTCATTTGGATTATTTTTGTTGAATTGTGTCCAGTTGGACATTGTGAAAGGACCATGAAGTCATGTCTTTAACCCTGTACCGCAACGGTTCGGTATATAGCTCCGTAGACCCGTTGGCCACGGCCATGCTGGTAGACGGCGATGTGGTGGCCTGGGTGGGCTCCGAACATGCTGCCACCTCGCTGTTGGATTCGCGGATGCGTGAAGTGAACCTGGCTGGGGCTTTGGTGACGCCGGGGTTTGTGGATTCACATGCCCACATCACCGAGACTGGCTTGGCGATGAACTCGGTGGATCTTTCCGTTGCCAGATCTGCCAGAGAGGTACTAGAGCTGGTGGCCGCGGCTTCAGCATCGAGTTCGGCGACTGACGGCGTGTTGCTTGGTCATGGTTGGGATAACTCACTGTGGCCAGACACTCGCTTACCTAGCGCCGTCGAGCTGGACAATGCCACAGGCGGAGGAGAGGTTTATCTGGCACGCATAGATGTCCACTCCGGGCTGGTTTCCGCCACTCTGGCTCAGCGGTGCAAGTTGGCAGCTTTGGACGGTTGGGACGGTGACGGTCTGGTCAGCGGTGCTGCTCACATTGCCGCCCGCGATGCCGCCCGGAATCTCACGCCAGAGCGTCGTGATGCCGTACAACGCACGGCATTGCGCCATGCCGCCGCGAACGGCTATGTAGCCTTGGCGGAGATGGCTGCCCCACATGTTGGGTCTCCTGCAGATCTGGCTGCTCTCGTGGCGCTAGGTGCAAGAGATGCCGCTGAGGCGTTGCCTGAAATCCTGCCCTATTGGGGCCAGCTGGTCGCCAGCGCCGACGAGGCCCGTGCGGTCATGGCAAATCTCGGCGTCGATGTTCTGGGCCTTGCTGGCGACATCAACATTGATGGCTCCCTAGGCTCACGCTCGGCGTTGCTGCGCCAGCCCTACGCCGACGCTCCTGAAAGTTCCGGTACAGCCCATCTCAGCGTAGAACAGGTTGCTGACCATTTTGCGGCCACCTCGGAACTGGGATTGACCGGTGGCTTCCATGTCATTGGCGACGGCGCCATGGAGATCGCCGTGCAGGGTCTGGAACGTGCTGCCCAGCGCGTAGGCCTCGATCAGATTCGGGCAGCCGGGCACCGCCTTGAACATGCAGAAATGGTGGATGCCGCAGCCATGGACGCACTGGCTAAGTTCTCCGTGACTGTCTCTGTACAACCCGCATTCGATGCACAGTGGGGAGGCGCTGAGGGGATGTACGCCCGTCGTTTGGGAGCTGAGCGTGCCACCGAGCTGAACCCCTTGGCTCGGTTCTATGCGGCCGGAGTTCCGCTGTGCTTTGGCTCAGACACTCCAGTCACGGCTCTGAACCCTTGGGCCAGTGTCCGGGCTGCACTGAACCACCACAACCCCGCTGCGCGAGTTTCCGCCCGCGCTGCCTTTATTGGTCACACCCGCGCCGGCTGGCGAGCGTCAAAGTCCCAGAACCCGTTCATGGGCCAGCTGGGCCCGGGGGCGCCAGCAAGTTTCGCTATCTGGGATGTGGAGCAGCTGATGGTCCAGGTGGCTGATGAGCGCGTGCAGTCGTGGTCAACGGATCCGCGGGCACGCACTCCGTTGCTGCCGGCTCTGGACACTGGCAGCGACCCGCGTTGTCTCCAGACTGTCCACCAAGGCAGGGAACTATTTGCCGCAGCTGACTTCGATGTGGCGGATCCCACGCTCTAAGTTCTGAACCGGAGTGGGCTCTGATCAGTGCCGATGGGGTGGGTGGAGTCCTCAAAAATCTAAAAAAGTTTATCTCCAGCCTCGCCGTTCTGACCTGCGCGGATAGGTGTTAGTGCAGGTCAGGGGCATGTTGACAGTGCCGTCGGAGGCAATTAGCTTTAGGGGAGTGGAGAACCTCCTCACGGAGGCTTCCGGTCGGTTCGGAGGTCGTGAACCTCGGCCGACATTTCGGAGATAAGCTCACGCACCAGTAGAAAACAGAGCTGTTCTGCGCCTTTGCGCGGGTCAGATTTGGTCCGAAGGTGCGTGGGCTCATCTTTTGCCCCGTGCCCTCGCCTATAATAGATTCTTGGCGCTATCTGCCGGGCCACTGTGAGAAGAATTCCAGTGCCGGCCCGGGCGGAAGTGTTGGCAGCGTCCTCCACCTTGACTATCTTTACGGAAAGGCACCAATTGTTGCGTGTCCTGACGATCATTCCCACATACAACGAGATCGAGTCGTTGCCCAAGACCTTGGCTCGTCTGCGGGCTGCCGTGCCACACTCGGACGTGCTGGTTGCCGATGACAACAGCCCTGATGGCACCGGCCACTGGGCCGATGAATTTGCAGCTAACGATCCGCAGGTTCACGTTCTTCACCGTGCCGGTAAAGAAGGTTTAGGAGCCGCATATTTGGCTGGCTTTACGTGGGGCCTGGATGCAGGCTACGACGTGCTCGTGGAGATGGATGCCGATGGCTCCCATCAGCCTGAGCAGTTGCCTTTGTTGTTAGATGCCATTGATCAAGGCGCTGACCTGGTATTGGGTTCACGCTGGATTCCCGGCGGCAAGGTTGTCAACTGGCCGTTGCACCGCAAGCTGATCTCTACCTGTGGCAGCTTGTACTCACGGGTCATCCTGGGGATCTCCATCCGCGATGTCACTGGCGGCTACCGGGCTTTCCGCCGAACCACCCTTGAAGCCTTGGACTTCGACACCGTTGAGTCAGTGGGCTACGGCTTCCAAGTGGATATGCTGTGGCGCGTGTGCCAAAAGGGCATGAAAGTCGTTGAGGTTCCTATCACTTTCGTGGAGCGCGAATTTGGTGATTCCAAAATGAGCGGCAACATTGTCCAAGAAGCCATGATCAATGTCACCAAGTGGGGCCTGAGTGCCCGCTGGAATAAATTGACCGGGCGCAATAAGTAACGCCAGACTTCAGTCCTTGACGTCTCGAGCTCACTAATAACCCTGGCTCGTGAACAAGAAACGCCCCTGGGAATCTTCCCAGGGGCGTTCTTTATGATTCGGCTTCACGCCTAAACCGTATCGCTTAGACCTTTGGGCCTAGACCTTTTCGCCGCGCTTTTCGCGCAGGACGGTCAGGCGGTCGGCCAAGATGACTTCCAGCTCGGGAAGGCTACGGCGTTCCAGCAGCATGTCCCAGTGGGTTCGCACAGGCTTGTCGTTGGAGGTATCTGGGGCCTCGCCGTTGACCAGCAGGGCTTCCTTGCCAGTTTTGGACATCCAGGTGGCCGGGATATCAGCCTCGGATGAGAACATAACGAAGACTTCCTCGCCATCGGCACAGCGGTACTCCACACGCTGGCGGGGAGCCGGCTCCACACCTGATTCGGTTTCCATGCTTTGTGCGCCCAGGCGCATGCCACGCAAGCTGCGATCGCTCATGACTTCTCCCTCAAATTGATTACTGTTGTTTCAACGCATAACATCCGCCAGTTGTTCCTGCACTGGTGTCCGTGATGCTAAAACTCCGGCCGGGCAAACGCCACGCGGCCAATCACCTATTATACGTGATTGACCGCGCGGACTGTGCAGTTCTTGCTGTTGGCGTGTGCCGGGTTATTGCCCGGTCCCTGCCATTGGTTCGGAGGCCTCGTCCGCGTCCGGGGTAGTGGTACCCAAAACGTTGCCGATTCCCTTCAAAGCCTCGCCCACTTCGCTGGGGATGATCCACAGCTTGTTGGAGGTGCCGGATGCGATCTTGGGCAGCGTCTGCAGGTACTGGTAGGCCAGCAGCTTCTGCGTGGGGTTGCCCTTGTGAATGGCGGAGAAGACCTTCTGGATGGCCTGAGACTCACCATCAGCACGGAGGATGGCTGCCTTGGCATCACCCTCAGCTTTCAGGATGGAGGACTGGCGCTCACCTTCAGCAGTCAAAATAGCTGACTGCTTGGTGCCTTCCGCGGTCAGAATGGCAGCACGGCGATCACGCTCTGCACGCATCTGCTTTTCCATGGAGTCCTGGATAGACAGTGGCGGATCGATGGCCTTGAGTTCAACACGGCTAACGCGGATGCCCCATCGGCCGGTGGCCTCATCGAGGACGCCGCGGAGCTGACCGTTGATCTGATCGCGTGAGGTCAGTGCTTCTTCCAAGTTCAAACCACCCACCACGTTACGCAAAGTGGTGGTGGTCAGCTGCTCGACGGCCTGGATGTAGTTGGCGATCTCGTACGTTGCCGCACGTGGGTCGGTAACCTGGAAGTAGACCACGGTGTCAATGGAAACGACCAAGTTATCTTCGGTAATCACTGGCTGCGGCGGGAATGATACAACTTGCTCACGCAGATCCAGCAAGGGCAGCAGGCGATCCACAAACGGGATCAATATGGTCAGCCCAGGATTGAGCGTGCGCTGGTACTTGCCCAGACGCTCCACCACTCCGGCGCGAGCCTGCGGAACGATGCGCACAGAGCGCACCAAAACAATGACGACAAATATCAGTAGGACAAGAATTACAAACAGCCACACTATTGCGCCGGCTCCGTCTCCCATGAAATCCCCTCTTTTCTATGTTAAGAATCGTGTAACTGCGCACGGTTCCACCACGCAGGCGTGGTGAGGCCCTAGCGCATAAAGTGTCTAGGCTGTTGTTGCCGGGGTCTCTGGTGTTCCACTGGCCTTGGGCGTGGACGGATGGCTGATAATTGCTGTTGCCCCGTCAATAGCGGCAACTTCAACCGTGGCGCCCACAGGAATCTGCGCACCCCCAGAAATCCTGGCGGTCCAGATGTCCCCGCCAATCTTTACCAGTCCGCCGCCAGTGCCAACGGTCTCTAGAACCACGGCAGAGTGACCGATGAGGCGCTCTACATTGGAGAGTTGATCGGCGGGGCCACGATGCAAGTGGCTCATGGCCAGCGGTCTAATGAGAACTGTTGTGGCTAGGGCGACGACGCAGAAGACAACGATCTGCAACCAGAGCTCAGCGCCAAACAGGAATGCCATAAGCGCGGCGAGTGCTCCTACGGACATCAAAATGAAATACAGATTCAACGTCAGCATTTCAGCGACAGCTAGGAGCAGGAAAACCGTCAGCCATATAATCCAGCCGAAGTCATTGATCCATTCGAGCATTGAGTCCCCCTTAGGACTTATTTCGTATCTACGACCCTACTACGTTGAGCTGAAAACTTCCGGCTAAATCACTGCCTGAAGAGGTATTCTTGGCGGCTCCGAACCGACCTGTTCAGCCAAGGCGCTGAGGATCTCCACACCCTCCCGCAATTGTTCGTTGCTATAGCAAAAGGGCAGCCTTAGATGGCGTTCAAAGGCGCCATCAATTCCGAACCGTGGCCCCGGCACCAAGCCCAGCCCTTCTGCGCGTGCCGCTAGTGACAGTGCGGAACTGGACATGGTCCCGGTGTTAATCCATAAGGACATCCCACCCTCGGGAACATCCACTTCCCATTGCGGCATGTGCTCGCGGAGTAAATGTACAAGCGTGTCTCGGCCGCGCCGCAGATCCAGGCTGCGACTTGCGGCCATAGACGGGAGATCGTTTATGAGGGCCAATGCCGCCAGCTGTTCCATGAGCGGGGTGCCAAGATCGACGGCGGGACGGTTGCGCAGGAGCCGGGCCTGCATATCCTTATGGCTTCTAATCCAGCCAATGCGCAGCCCGCCCCACGCAATCTTGCCCAAAGACCCCAAGGTGATGATGTTGGGCGAGAAAGATGCCATAGGTGGCAGTGGGCCGCGGCTAATGTCCAGGAGCGCCGTCGTTTCATCCACCACCAAGACCGTCCCTTCTCGGTCCGCTGCGGCAGCTAAATACTCGCGGTCTGGCACTGACATGCTCAGCCCGGTGGGGTTATGGAAGTCCGGCATGAGGTACGCCATGCTGGGTGCCGCTCGGCGGATTTGCAAGAGCGCTTCCTGTAAGTCCCAACCGCTCTCTTGCCGTACGGGAAATGCCAGTATGCGAGCGCCAAGGGAAGTGAACGTGTCCAGGGCGTGAGGATAAGTGGGCTGTTCTACCAGGATGCGTTCGCCGGGGGAGTACAGGGTCCGGGCTACGAGGTTCAGTGCATGTTGGGCGCCCACGGTGACCATGATTTGATCTGCGCTGGTGGGCAGTCCTCGATCGCTAAAGCTCTGCGCGATCGCTTCACGTAGATCTGGTAGGCCCACCATGTCGAAGCCGTCGTGGGAGAGGTAGAGAGGCAGTTCGCTCAGTGCGGTGGCGTAGGCGGCTTGGAGTCCGGGATAGGCGGGCGTTGTGGCCTTGGTAAAGTCCAGGGCCAGGCCGGGGTGTAGGCGGTGTTCGCCGCGTTCCAAGCCAGGTAGACGCAAGGTGCTGCCAGAGCCGCGGACGCTGTCGAGGAAGCCGTCCTCGCGGAGCTTGGAATAAGCAGCGGCGACGGTGGTTCGGCTGAGGTCTAGGGCTTGGCTCAGTTCCCGTTCGGCGGGGAGTTTGGCGCCACTGGCGAGCCGCCCATCCATGAGCAGGACCCTGATGCGTTCGGCCAGTGAGCGGTAGGCGGGGGCGTTGCTGCGCCATTCGCCGAGTTCGCGTGCCAGCCTGCGCCCAGTGACAAGAGTATTCATGAGGCCACATTAGTTGAATTGGATCTATGTTGTAAGGCCACTTTCAATCATGATGGACTCATGCGCCAGTACTTCACGTCCCTGATTACCACCCAAAACCTCCCCGTACGGTTCCTGCGACTCTTCATTACCACCCAAAACCTCCCCGTACGGTTCCTGCGACTCTTCGTGGGGCTGGTCCTGTACGGTTTTGCCATTGCGTTGATGATCCGAGGCAATATTGGCGCCTCACCCTGGGACGTTTTCGCTCAGGGACTGTCCCGCACGGTGGGCATTTCCTTTGGCCTGTGCACCATCATCATCAGCGGTGTGGTTCTGTTGTTCTGGATCCCGTTGAAGCAGCGCCCGGGAGTGGGCACCATTGCCAATGCCATCTTGGTGGGCGTCTTCGCCGATGCAGGGCTAGCCCTGATTCCGCAGGCCGAGCACCTCGCCTTGCAAACCGTGTCTTTCGCCGCTGGCCTGTTCGTGCTCGCTTTCGCAACTGCGCTGTACATTGGCGCAGGCCTGGGCCCAGGTCCGCGTGACGGGCTCATGACAGGGCTGGTTCGCGTCACTGGCCGCCCGGTGTGGATCATCCGCACCGGCATTGAGCTATCCGTTGTTGTGGTGGGATTCTTACTCGGTGGCGTGGTGGGTGCTGGTACTGCAGCTTTCGCCTTGGGTGTAGGGCCGCTGACTCAGGTGACGCTGCGCTGGTTGCGCGTTGATCTGCACGCCAAAAGTGTGCGCACCACCAAAGTAGAGCTGCCCGAACCTCAACGCTAGGACAGGCCATGGAGCCTGCGCGTCAGTGCTGGCGTGCCATGAAGGTGGAAATCCGGAACGCGGCTGTTGCCTCAGTGGTAGCGGGCAGCTGCGCCAGACGTGCGGCGAGCGCCACTGTGTCAAGATGATGGCCAGCCGGTCCCATAAGAGCAACGTTGCCAATGTCTGCTGGGCCAAGATGGAGCGGAACCAGTAGCTCCTGACTACCCGCTGGAGTGAAGTGCTCCTCCAGTGAATGGTTCAGGGCCGATTCCTTATCCTCTTGAATCCCCAGCATGCCAGCGTCTTGTGCAATCTCGGCCAGATGGTTCGCCAACGGGGTGACCACCAGCAGGGTGCCGCCCGGCTTGAGGATGCGCGCAAACTCGCTGGCGTTGCGCGGCGCAAAGACCACAAGTACGACGTCGGCCGTGCTGGCTCCCAGCGGCAGCTCGCGCCACAGGTCCCACGCAATGTTCAACGCCTGCGGGTTGCGGCGGGCGGCACGGCGTAGCGCGAACTTGGAAATGTCCATGCCTACGGCAGTTACCGCAGTGGCAGCAAGTACGTGGTGTAGGTAGTAGCCGGTGCCGGTACCGGCGTCGACAATCACGGAATCAACATTCGGCGTAGCGGCATTCACAGATGCGCTAGGCAAGAGTTCCTTGACCCGATCTGCGAGCGCTTGAGCAAGCGGTTCGTAGTGGCCCGCGTCAAGGAAGGCATCGCGGGCCGCAACCATAGCAGCGGTATCGGGGACAAATTTAGTCCCGTGACCCGTCAGGAGGTTCAGGTAACCCTGACGGGCAATGTCAAAACTGTGACCGGCCGTGCATGCCAGCAACCCAGCACCAGCGCTTGGGGTGGAGAACTCCGATCCGCAATGAGGGCACACCAGGGCATTGACAGCAGAGATTTCCATGGAATCATCTTAGGCGCTCGCAGGCTCACTAGTTCAGAAGTTCAGTCCTGCCCGTGCGGCGGCAATGTCTGGATTGGCCCAGTGTTGGCTGTACTGTGCATTGCTGGCCAGTGAGCGTGTGTGGGCTTTGTCTATATAGAGGGTGCCGAAGAGGTGGTCGGTCTCGTGTTGGACAATGCGCGCCTGCCACCCCGCGAACTGGCGGGTGCGCGCGGTGCCGTGTTCGTCGTCGTACGTCAGTTCAACGGCGGCAGGGCGCTCAACTACCGCCTGCCAGCCTGACATGGACAGGCAGCCTTCGTAGTGCGAGGCCAACTCCGTGCCCAGCGGCTGGTAGTACGGGTTGATGATGGTGAAGTGTTCCAGCGGTTCACGGTGGCGGGCAGCGGCGTTCTCAGGGGAAACTTCGAACATATCTTCTAGCACTGCAAGTTGGAGCGGAATCCCGAGCTGCGGCGCGGCGAGTCCCACCCCCGGCGCTGCATGCATGGTTGCGGTCATGATGTCAATCAGGTGGGCCAGCTCCGCGGAGGAGAGTTGGCCGGTGAAAGGTAGAGCCCGGGCGCGCAGGACGGGATGGCCAGCCTGCACAATGGTGGGCAGGTCATCGGCGGCCAGGATAGCGGTAACGGTAGCGCGCAGGTAAGAATCGTCGATGGTCAGCGGCTCAGACATTGCGGGCCTCAGCTACATCGAGTTCATGTGCCCCTGTTTGAGTGAGGCCGTGCCTATCCGTACCCTGAACTGTCATGCCGCATGCTCCTGTGTCTGCCGAGTGTCTCTGTTGATGTTGCTGCCTACTGAGTCGGACGCTGTGCCGATCCCCGCTCCTATTGTGCCAAGCAATCAGTGATGCGGGTGCCTTGAGGGGAGCAATATTCGGATACTTTCATTGCGCACAGGTAACGCACCTAGTGAGCTTGCTAGTGACGGCGAGCTGATCAGCGACCACTCACTCATCGTCGACGTCTTCAACCGTCCCGACGCCAGCGCCCGCAACTCTGAAATCGATTTCAAACACAACAAGGAACGCTACGAGCTATTGCTTTGGCCCAACAGTCCTTCGACGACGTCCTGGTGGTCTTCACCAGAAAGCACGACGGCGTGCAGTTGGCTTACCCAGACACTCTGGTAGGGGCAGACTCGCCCACACACCCATGACGAATGGCTTGGGCGTGCTGGGCTGTGTGTGGGCGGCATCGAAGCCGAGGCCGCCATGTTGGGCCAGCCCATGAACATGGTGGTCCCACGGATGGTGGGGAAGTTCGTAGACTTCTTCGGCCCCGGGTAGTTAATCGGCGGTTGGCTAACAAGGCAACGCCAAGGAACCAGGCATCGTGCACGATCCCACGCACACACCGGACTGCAGCCAAATCGTCGGGTTGGACCTCTCCATCGTGGAGACTTCCATCGCCGGCCCCCAAACGCCGCCAAGACCGGACCCTACTCCGCAGCAGACCCGCGCCGAAGCACAACCCGCGCCGTCCGTGGCCTACTTGCCGGCGAGGCCCGAGATATTGCCGTGCTTGCTTGCTGGTTGGCTGGCTCGACGACGCGGGGGATGAATCATTCCCCGGCAGTGACCCTGCCGCCAATAGGGCCGTGCAACTGGGGCTCGACCGCAAACTCTGAGTCAAAACCACTCTGGCCCCCGGCTCACGCGTCGTCACCGACTACCTCGAGCGCGCCGGACTCACCCCATACTTGGACAAACTCGGCTTCGGCTTAGTGGGCTACGGCTGCACCACCTGCATTGGCAACTCCCGCCCCCTCATCCCCGAGGTCAAGGTGAACTTCCTGGCCTCCTCGCCGCTGGTCATCGCTTACGCGCTCGCAGGATCCATGCGCGTGGACCTACTCAAGGACCCGCTCGGGACCTACGTCTCCGGTGAACGGGTGTTCCTCAAGGACATTTGGCCTACGACGGCGGACGACAAGGAACTGGTGAACGCCAGCCTTGCGGCAGACATGTTCACGGGCGGATACGCAGATGTGTACCGAGGAGATGAAAATTGGCGCGGCATGGAGGTCCCTGCGGGAGGTATGTTCGCCTGGTCCAATGAATCCAGCTACATGCGCAAGCCACCATACTTTTAGGGCATGACGCGTGAGCCGGAACCAGTGGCGGACATTGTGGGGGCGCGTGTGTTGGCTTTGTTGGATGACTCGGTCACCACGGACCACATTTCTCCGGCCGGGAACATCAAAGAGTGCGCACCGGCGGGGCAGTACCGCTTGGAACAGGGGGTGGCGCAGGCGGATTTCGATTCCTATGGATCGCGCCGCGGCAATCACAACGTAATGATCCGCGATACTTTCGCTAATATCCGCCTGCGGAACCTGCTGGTTCCAGGGGTGGAAGGTGGCTTTACCAAGCGCAACGACGACGGGGAGATGGAGTCCATCTTCGAGGTTTCCAACGCTTGCCAGGAGAAGGGAGCGTCCTGTTGGTCATTGCTGGCACGGACTACGACTCAGGATCTTCACGCGACTGGGCTGCCAAGGGAACCATGTTGCTGGGTGTCAAGGTCGTTCTTGCTACTTCCTTTGAGCGCGTTAACCGCTCCAACCTGATTGGTATGGGCGTGCTGCCGCTTCAGTTCAAGGACGGCCAGAGCGCGGAGTCCTTGGGGCTTACCGGATTTGAGACGTTTTCCTTCCTCGGTCTGGCCGGTGCGAATCCACTGCCGTGGGAGGTGATGGTTAGGGTTGAATCCGGGGGAGCCACCCGAGAGATCGCCACGACGCTGCGCATTGATACGCCGGCGGAGGAGGCCTACTACGTCCACGGTGGAATTTTGCAGTACGTATTGCGTCAGCTTCTCGATACTTAGTCTGGACTCCCGTTAGAGTCGCTGGGTGATGCCTCACTTAGGCATTAAAGAACGCTGAGGTCTGCGTGTGAGGGAGAAAGATGTCATCCATCGATGTTTCTGGAGAGCTGCTGCGTGCCATCGCGGAGAACCTCAATACTCCCGGTAACGATCACTGGGAGTCATACTCGGCCGTCATAGATCCGGATAAGGATGAAGATTGGCCGGTATAGCGAACCTCGGCTCTGATTTACTCAGCTGAGGACTATTTGGCGCCAGCAGGTCTCAAGCCGCATAAGATCGGACCAGCGGTATGGGCGTTCATGGTGAGCCACTACACCCACGAAGAGCAGTGGCCCACACGACTGCTGGTGCAGTTCAACCGGAAGTCTGGGCAGTACAACGTCTTACTCGAGGAATTTGACACCAGCCGTTGGCGGATGACCCCCAACAACATGGACGCCATTCGTGAGGAGCTGCGCCCGTTCCCCTCCGGGAAGCCGTGAAAAAAGCTGGCCATGCCTTCGCGGTTGGGTGCTCAGATGGAGGGAACATAATCTACGGAATCTAGCGTGGCTCGGCAAGGGCTCACTGCTTTCGAGGTCACTGATGTTTTTCGTGACCACCTTGGTGCCACAGTGAGCAAGGACCGGGGGCTGGAAGAGGGTTGTACCGTTTCGTCTTGTATGGCACCTTCGACGTCAGCATTACTCCTGCCATCAGACTCCGGGCTCTTGACTTCTGACGACCATGGCGACGGTTACTCCTGAGGGCACGGAGCAGATCTTGGTCGAGGGACTACTGTGTCCGATTTCTTGTGACGCAAGCTGACGATGCTGAAGCACCAAAGTTCACTCGAGGCTATGCGCCCTGCCATCGGCTGTAGTGACAATCAGTGCCACAGCAAGTTAGGCCACGACGGTAGAGCTGGGGGGCGACAGTAACTTCAGAAACCACAATGTCCCTCTTCAACGACTTTGACTGACGGACGGAAATTCTGACGTGACAATCCGCGTGCGGGAAAGGCTCACATCCCATGTGACGAGCTGATGCATACAATCAGCACAAACACGGCAAGTACAAGCTTGATGGCTAGGCAGACAACCAAGGCATGAGTTCACTACTTCAGAGTCTCAGCCGGTCTAGGATGAATCATCCTAGCCAGGAATGAATCGTCAGACTTGATGTTCACTCAGGGTTGTGGGCAGGCCCCTACGATTGAAGCATGGGGCGAGTGCTCCCAGCGTCCGGATCTAGCGCCGGACGAGAATCGATTCCGGACACCGCGGGAAGCCAAACAGTCGGGGAGCAGTGTTCTTCTGGGCCGGTCATTGAACGATGCTGATCGGGGCTACACCGATGGTTACGTTGACTGGCAAGGGCCCCGTCCTGACTCGGGGGAGGTCAATTGGTGGCTCGACGATGAGGATCGTCCCGGCCACTATTCCAATAAAGGGTTCGCCGGTGCGTTGTGTGGCCACGATCTGCGCTTCGACAGGACCGCGAGCAGCAGGAACTAGGAACGGCAGCTCCTGAGGGAATCCGATAGAGGACAAGTTCTCAAGGTCGGCGTCATTGCTTGTTCCAGGATTGAACATATCCACAGTGAGTATTTGATCCGGGTCGTCTAGGCTCAAGTTTGGGTTCGGAGTTGTGAACCTTATTTCTTGGTTGGACCCCTGTCCTCCTCTCATTCTGCACGGTGAGGACCAGTGTGTAGAACACTCGTATCCACCCAATTCAAGCTCCGGACCGGCTACCGCCATCGTCGTTGCGTAATCATTGGCCGCATAGGGCCAGCTGCGATCCTGAACTGCCGAGGTGATGAGGCGGAACTTAGGGACAAGCCCTCCTTCAGCAACGAGATAGCTGGCATTCTTGGTGCTGAAATTCTTGATTACGGACGGGTGAGGGTCATCGGGGAAAAATCCGGGGCCCCTAACAACTTCAGTGATTACTTTGTGGAGCTTCGACGCATCACTGGGCCACAGGGCCAAGAATGAAGCATCCAGCACTTCGCGTAGTCTGTCTCAGTCACCGTCGCGCCCACCTCTCTAGGCTGAAATATCTGCATATTGAATGACGCCTTCCCGGGTTGTCACAATGTTCACCGACGTCGCCGAACTGTCGATCTCATTTCCCACTGGGTTCTCTGAAGCACGACACCAAACTTGGGCGGCATCGCTATTGGCACGCACTTGCGCGCAAAAGAACCCCGCTTCTTCCAAGCGTGAGACGACGAGTGCAACCTCACCTCGATCTGGCACTGGCACTGCCACGGAACTCTCATTCACCAGCTCATGATCAAACGGGTGCGTCGGGACCGAATGACTGGTGCAGCCCGTGGCTAGAACCGCCGCTGTCACGAACACACACAGCAGGGAAATCGCTCTCTTCACTGGATACCGTCTCGCTCAATAGCCCCAAACAAATTAGTCATGGCGAGTGTATGCATTGGTCCAGTCTGTCAGCGGCCGAAAGAAAGCGCCTCCTCCCAGAGGCTGAATATGTCCGACGGGGCAGCCATTGACGGTTTGACTTTCGGGCGCCGGGGTGTCATTCAGCGCTGCAGTAGAGTCACCATTTATCTCTGCGATCCACCAGCATCCTTCATCTTCATTGCGGCCCCGCGAATAGTGTCCCTTAGACCGTTCCCTTGCGGTCGGCGGTGAGGGGCCGAGCCGTGGAGAATGGACGTATGGAAAAGTTGATGCACTCACTGGCAAGACATCCTTCGCTGCCAACTTGGTAGCGGAGATCCGGGACCGACCAGCGATCACCATCCATGTTGATGACTTCTTGAATCCTTCGCTGGTCAGACATGCCAAAGGTCGTGCGTCGCCGGAAGGGTTTTGGGAGGACACGTACAACTATGCTGCCCTCCTCACCCAAGTGCTCGAACCCCTCGGTCCTCACGGGAACGGCTGGTATTCACCGGTTTCCTACGGTGCGCAGGCCGACCGACTGGCACCAAGGGAAGTCGTTCGTGCGCCATCGGATGTAGTGATAGTGGTGGAAGGCATGTTCCTCCACCGCGATGAGCTCGCCTCATATTGGGATGCTTCGGTGTACCTGGACGTTCCTTTCACCGAAACCGCGGCACGAATGGCGAACCGAAACGGCAGCAACCCGGACCCGGGGGCACCCCACAATGCGCCGTTACGTCGGCGGACAACGTCTGTACTTCAAGGCGGCACGCCCCTGGGAACGTGCCACGTTCGTCGTGGACAACTCCACTTTTTCTTCTCCAAAACCCATCGGCCCCGACCTGGTTTCAGCTGTCCGGTAAAGGTTCCCCTATGAGGCGTTACTAATGACCAGCTGGCCCACGAGCTGGCACAGTCGGAGCTGTCCCCGTCAGTCGAGCAGCGAGAGGTACTTGGGTCTGCACTTCATCGCGTGGATGAGTTCCAACAGCCTGCTTCGGGTATCAAACCCCAAACGGAGGAAGCGTCGAGGATCTTCATCGTCCAGCGGGACCTCCACAAGCGGCCACGAGGCCGCTTCGACCCCGTCCTCATCGTTGATTCCGTGCCTGTGCGCGGAGCCGCGAACCATCATGAACTGGCAACCGTGTTATCCGTGTGCGCCCAGCTCGACAGCTCAGCACGGAACGCCTCTGAGCGGTTCAGATGCTCGCGCTCAGCCCGCTCCATGACCGCAGCCAGCTCTTCGGTGGTCAAGCGCACGGGCACGACCTGTGAAGCTGTAGCCCCTCTGGCGGGGCGTCCCATGCGGGCCTTGAGGTCTTCGACGTCGTACCCAGTCTCAGCTTCCTCGACCCACCAGTCGATCTCGGCCCCTGAGACTGGTTGTCCACGTATTTTTCGTTCCATGACTACAGTCGTCATACGAATCACCGGAGGTGACCAGAGTACGACGAGGGGAACCATTGCTCGAACCTCCCGCATGAGGTTCCCTTTTGGGTCGGTCGACGCCAAGGTACATGACGTTTATGGATACAACATTGAGCATGGAGCATTGAACGCTCGGGCATAGACCGACCGAGACAATCCCTTCATTCACGGTGGCATCCCATCGCAAGATGGCAGGATGTGGATATGACTGCTGCTAAAGATCATCCAGGCTTCTCCCGCCGTCCCCAACCCATCAAGCCCAAAGCTGGCCAAGAATCGGTATGGGACTACCCTCGACCACCAAAAGTCGAGCCAAGATCGGAACGGATCATTGTTCGCCTTGGTGGACACGTAATTGCCGACACCACCAATGCAGTGCGCGTCCTAGAGACCAGTCACCCTCCCGTCTACTACTTGCCACTGGATGCATTCGCCTCCGGTGTACTCGTTCCAGCTCCAGGCACCAGTATCTGCGAATACAAGGGAGAAGCACACTACTTTGACGTTGCGGCTGGCGGAATCATCGCTTCCCGCGCGGGGTGGACTTACCCCAAACCAGTCTCTGGTTTCGAGATGCTCAGTACCCGCGTGGCACTCTACCCAGGCCGAATGGAATCCTGCGAGGTCAACGGCCAGCAGGTCAGCTTCCAAGAAGGCGACTTCTACGGCGGTTGGATCACCGCGCAGATCGTTGGACCATTCAAGGGCGGCCCGGGCACCGCCGGCTGGTGAGCGCCGCGCCCCACCCTCCGGCAAGATCGATGTACCCATACACGGTCCCCATACACGTCAGCACGCTTTCGAGTATCAAACCGGACATAGTCTGCTTCTGCAGTGCTGTACGCCTCAACGCAATCACACCGGTATACAGACGCCCTGTCTGTTATGCCTTCCGCCTGTGTTGTGACATCGGGAGCATCGGACTCGGGGTTTACGAGGTCGCGCAGAGTGAGGTCCACCTGTTGATCGAACAGGGAGCCCCGGGAGAGCCTGGTGCGGCAAATAGAAGCAAGATGGCAGTGGCGGGAATCGAGCGTGGATTCATTCTTCAACCCTGTCAATCAATGAAGAGCGAAGCGCCCTAGCTAGGGCATTTACGGCAATCTCGAATCAGGTTATTTTGCACACTCATTCAACTCTTACAGTCGCGGGGAAAGCTGTTTCCACGCTAGGTCACCGCGATCGAGCGCATGTCCCACCGTAAGGCGGACTTGGCGCCTCCGCTCGTGTGCCCGGCGGTCAGGGGCTACAAGCCTGTTTTGTTGTCCTGCTACGTGAGCGGCGACGTTTTCTTCCGCGCCATTGCCTTGTTCACCGCCGTCACCATCATTGCAACGACAACAAGGAACGCGAGTCCGCTGACCATGTACAGGGGCGCCTCCAACGCGAATGCCGCCTCGGCGTTCCAATCAAGATAGGTATCACCTACTGAGTTCAGGTTGGTGAACGACGTGAAGAAATATGCCGGCGCACCCAATGCGACGATTCCGGCCCATAGTGACACGGCTGCCCAGTTCGCAGTTGCGGATCGGCGGAAAAGCGTCGTCACGCCCCAAGCAAGTGAGAGCAATATACCCATCACCGCGAAGACGAAGCCCGGAACGGTGGTGTATGTCTGATCCGCAGCATCCATGTCAGCAATCGTCGTTTCAAGCGGCATCTCGCTCGCGGCGATCACTGCCCAGTCGTTCATCAATGTTGCCCCGATGAAGGAGTAGACGATGATCGCAACGATTCCGAGGAGTGTGAGCAGTACCCGCATCGTGAAAGGCTAACAGCAGTCAGCAATTAATTCCCGACTTTCCGGAACTATCGCAACGGCATATGGTCTCGGCGGAGAACTTCCCGGACTACATGGATGAAAATGCCGGTTTCTCCTTCACACCCATGGACTGTTGGTGGGTGTAGCGCTGGGTGTTCCCCATTTAGGCAATCCAATGTCTACTGGAGCATGAGACCAAAGGAGAACATTTTGAAAGCATGGAAAATTGGCTTTGCCTTCTTAGCTGCTCTCAGCCTGGTGATGATCTTCATCGGAAATGGGGCACTCGTTAAAGGGCTCTACGTCGCACTGCTTGTCGTGTGCCTTGTGGTCATAGTCCTGGTGTCAAGGAACGATCGTTCACGCAAATGACATCGCGGGCGAAACTGGCACCTTGCGAATCGCGATGCCTCACGCCATACCCGCCGGCCCGGTAGGGCTTCCCGTCGTGGCCAATGCGGTGTCAGAATGACGCCATGAACATTCAGGACTGGTGGCCACTACTCGACTCTCCAACTCAGCAATGGCTGATCGACAACAATGGCGACGTCGTGCCGCCAGACATTCTTGACCAGATAACTGCTATGACAGGCCAAGCCACGGCGGAAGATTCTTGGATTCAAGACACCGGGCACGACGGACTTTTCCTGTCAGATGAGGCATTCGACTGGATAGAGCAAACAGCAAACGAAGAGGGTCCCGCGGGCGAGTAGCCTATCGGCTTCAGAACTAACAATTCTCTGACTACGAATAGGCATTTGGCTCCGTTTCACGTTACTGCTGCGGGCGCTTTCCCTCCGTGTCTTTGGTTCGCCGCCCCTAGTGGTAAAAGGGCATTTTTTGATTCGGCTCGACCCGGACGACGTCGAGACGTGGCTCGGTCAGTAGCGGATCGATCAGCGCCTGTTCAGCCCCGATGCCAGCCCAATGGGGATCAACGTCTGAGGTGATGCACCAAGACTGGTCCGAGGGCCAGATGGAGGCGGGGTGCGGCAAGGTGTGACCCGTTTCCGTCTGCCACGAGTCTTCGATCGCCCCGGTTACGAAGTCCTGCAGCGAGACCCTGCACAGGTAGTACTCACGATTCGGGACCATCAGCTGGGGCGTGCGCAATACCGGCTCGGGGAGGGTGTCATCCCGGCGGGCCTAGCGTCACCAGATTCCACCAGTGCTCAACGCCGGTCGTGATCCATTTTGCGGCTTCTTGGTCGATGCAAGTAGAAAACATCAGCCCTCCATTCTCCTGTCCGGCAGTCTAACGACTAGGGGATGCCCATTCCCGTTAGCCGTTCCCCTGCGGGTGGACTCTTGGAGGATCGCTCCGACCAGGCTGCGGTCCATTGGTTAGGCATCTGAGAGAGACGCTACCGTTGGATGTATTCTTTCCCCAAGATCCCTACTTGGTCTCGTTGGGATGCCTGGTATGGACCTGCTCCAGATAGACCACCGGGCCCCCGACGTAGAACCACATACGAGCGTCGCCCTTGAGCGTTGGCTTGTGCTGCCATCGCTCAATGGTGAAGCCATTACGGGTCACGACGCCGTGTTCACCTCGTATTCAGACTTCTTTGTTGGCCGCTCGACCTTCAGGTTCTTGGCCATCCCTTAGGGGCGCTCAACGACTACGGAGTCATCTAGCCATTCCACGGGCTCCTGGCCGAGGCCGGCGATAGCCGTCGCCGTTTCGCGCCAAGCTGTGAGTTCAGCAATGGCCATGTGCGGCTGGTTGGTGGCGAACGAAGCGCGTGCGGCAGACAAAATATCATTGACACAGGCCTGCCGATCAGCCGAGCTCAGCGCCAGCATCCAAGGGAACCTGTCGATCATGCGCGTTACGAGAGTTCCATCCGTGCTCGTAGAAACCGCAACAAGCTGGGCTGCCAGCTCCAGCAGATTAGTGCGTGCTCGATCTGCACTGCCGGACATGAGAACCAGAGATTCACCGTCACGACGAGTAACCTCAACAGGATGATCTGCCGCAGCCGCGAAGACATCAGCGGAAGAGCGGCTCAATTCAGAAGACTGAAACGTGGTTCGGGAACGGGCGAGTGTGTTCATGCTTCGAGCCTAGTTCAGAACGTATTCAGAAGTCCCTGGGATTCTTGCACCTTGAGTCTTAATCAGTCCCGCAGGAGGTTCCTTCAGAGGGTAGCGCGATCAACGTGACTTTCCTTTCAAGGAACTTATTCCATGTACATTTCAAAAGGCTCGATGGACAATTTGATGATGTCCATTGTCAGCGTCGCAGACGCACGCAACCATTTTTCAGACGTCATCGATCGCTCGAAGACCGAAGCGGTGTTCATCGAGCGCCGCGGTCATCGCGCTGCCGTGGTGATCAGCCCTGAGCGCTACGAGCAGATGCTTGAAGCTCTGGAAGATGCCGAAGATGTCGCCTCATTCGATGTGGCGATGGCAGAGGAGGGTCCCAATATCCCTTGGGCTCAAGTGAAAGTCGATCTGGGCTGGGTATGACCTACCGAGTCGAGTTGCGTCCTGCCGCAGTTCGCGCGTTGAAACGAATTGACCATCATGATCGCGACCGCATTCGTGGAGCGATCGCGCTTCTTGGTGAGGATCCTCGACCACCAGGCGCCAAAGCCCTACAAGGACGTCCCGGTCTCAGAGTTCGCATAGGGGACTACCGCATCGTCTACACGGTTGTCGACAACATCCTGGTTGTAGCAGAGATCACGCTTGGTCATCGCAGCAACGTTTACGAACGCTGACTGCTAGCCGATGAATGAGCTTTAGGCCACCGCGTGGGCCGTATCCTGAGCCTATGGAAAAAGTGCTGTTGGATCGGGTCATAAATACCGACTACGGACAATTTGATCTTGTCTGGAATGCTGATGGTGATGGTTTCGACGGTATTTTCGACCACTACTTCACAGGGCATCTCAACGGCTTGGTTGGCGTTTCCGACTCCAGCGGCATATACATCCATTTCGGCCGCCGCTCAGGCGGCTCGCCCGTGCGTATTATTCTGCGGGAAGGGCCTCCAACGTCGATTGATCCTGAATGGGAAGACGTAGTCGAGGTATCCTTCGTCCTCCCAGACGGGCACGAAATGCAGTGGGCGAGCTGGGCGGGCATGAACTGGGGAAAGCTCGACGGTGTCGCATCGGGTAGCTACAGGATGCGAGTTAGCGCAATGGGGAGAGATCAGGGACGCGATGACGAGTTCTCCGAGCAACTACTTGATTCCTATCTCATCGAGTTGTGGTCCGCGTCTGTGGAACCGGACGCCATCTTGCGTGCCGTCAGTGATGACGGCCAGTTCTGGCATCGCGAAATCGGCAGTCGCCGGTAACCGTCCTGCGTCCTCAGTGGAACTCAATTCCTGGCACCAACCACATGTACGGAGTCCCAGTCTCGTAGAGCGCCCTGCCTGTGGGCGTTGAATCACCCAGCAGAAACGCGACGATTATCTTCGGGCGCATAGCGGGCTGTTACAGGGAACTGGTCAGAAATGCCCCTCTCAGACTCCATCTTTGGAGAGGAGAGCGCACTTTACTGATCGATGAGAAGAGAACCGGTTATCTGCCGTGCGTGCCCGATCCGCTGGGAGTCCAGCGCACTTGAGCCGCTAAGGTTGCAAGCTAGGGAACGCTTTACCGGCACCATTGAGGAGACAATCTATGCAAGCCACTCAGGTATCCGAGAGTCAACGCACGGCTCTTGTTGTGGGAGCCAGCGGAATCGCAGGCTCTGCTATCGTTGCGCGGCTTTTCGCAGACGGGTGGAATGTGCTGGCGCTGTCGCGTAAGGACACAGGGCAAATAGGGGCACGCCACATTACCGCTGACCTGACCTCTGCGGCAAGCCTTGGGCAGGCTCTTGCGGGGGAGCATCCCACGCACGTCTTCTTTACAGCGTGGCTGCGCCAGGACTCAGAAGAGGAAAATATCGAGGTCAACGCCGGGATGCTGAGAAATCTGCTTGCGGCCTTGAAGCACGCGCCGGTGCAACATGTGGCTCTTATGACGGACCTGAAGCATTACCTTGGTCCTTTTGAGGCCTACGCATCCGGGGAAATGCCTGATACGCCGTTCCACGAGGAGGAACCCCGGCTGCAGGTCAAGAACTTTTACTACGCTCAGGAAGATATCCTTTTCGATGCAGCCACCAATCAGGAATTCACGTGGTCGGTGCATCGTGCTCATACGGTCATAGGGCATGCGGTTGGCAACGCCATGAACATGGGCCTGACCTTGGCGGCGCAGGCAGCAATCTGCCGTGAACTTGATATCCCTTTCATCTTCCCCGGCTCTGAAACCCAATGGAACTCACTCGTAGACATGACGGATAGCGGTTTGCTGGCCGAACACATGATCTGGGCTTCCATTACACCTAATGCCGGCGACCAGGCTTACAACATTGTTAACGGTGACGTTTTCCGGTGGCGCTGGATGTGGCCACGCTTGGCAGCATACTTCGGCGTCGAAGCGGTCGGATTCGATACCCAGCCCCGCCCCTTGATGGAACAGATGCTGGGCATGGAATCCACGTGGGCCATCATCAGCAAAAAGTATGGACTGATCGAGCCCGATCTCGCCCGCATCGCCTCATGGTGGCATACCGATGGAGACCTCGGACGGAACATCGAAGTTACCGCGGATATGGGCAAGAGCCGCATAGCCGGCTTCACTGGGTATCGGAGGACCGAAGACGCATTCATGGCCCTCTTTGATCACTACCGCCAAGATCGGCTCATTCCCTGAGTCACAGGCACCTCCACCACGCGCGGCCAAGCTAAATGCCTAGAATGATGGAGGAAGAACCCCTGAAGGGCGCATTCGTAGAACACTTAGAAAATGCGCGCATTTCACAGCTCCGGAAGAATATTTACCAGCATAAGTACCAGATGTACGGCGGCACCGTGAGCCAGAAGTGCATCGCTGATGTGTTGAGAACTCGCGCCGAGGCTAACGTTATGCGGCAGCTTGCCCTCATCACAGCCCTCGCCATCTCCGACCTCGACTTGCACGCGAAGAGCTCGGGTCTCCTACATCGTCCCGATGGGTACACAGAGTTGGTGCCAGGCTATGACTTAATGCCTCACGGTCTGCGCGAGGAGCCTCCGCGACGAAACGAACACCGTCAACCAACCGCTCGAACAGTTGCGAGTCAGTGCTGCTAGGGAGCAACCTGCGGCTCAGTTTGGTGAGACATCAACTAAAACCAGTTCCGTAATTTGCGGATGCCAGGGGGAATGACCTTCCATTCGAACAGCCAGACCACCGCCCATTCAAATAGACGAGGCGGAGTTTCTTCCAGAGTTCCCGCTCTGGGCCTCCTAGAAGTGCTTCGGTACCTCGTGACCGACCGCATCGGAGAAATCTACATATTAGACGGTGAAAATGCCAGAGGGATGCACATTCACGGACTTATACGGCTACTCACACGACTTGAGCTTGTAAGCATTGGCCATGCCCAGTTGCTCAGCCAGGAACTCCGCAACCAGCCACGAAGAGCCTAGAGTTCCATAGGAAATACGTCCGGCTAACGGCCCTGTGAACGGGCGGTTAGTTGGACTGCCTACCCAAGCGGCTGAGCTTTTCCGGCGGCGACTAGCTACCGACAGGTTCGGGTAGCCCGACCGAGAACAACGTTACGGATCCTCCGCTGATACGTACCCGGCTAACTCGCCGAGCCCTGCGAGATGCTCTTCGCCTAGGTAATCGACCACAGTGACTCCCAATGAAGTAGCAGATGAAATATTAGCGTGCCTTTCCAGGATTGACGCCTGCCGTCATGAACGGCGGCATAAGGAACGAACGCTACGTTCCACAACCACCATCTCGGAAAGATACGCGGGCAACGCTGGAGCCACGAACCCGCGGAGAATTCTCAATGATCAACCGCTGTTCCAAAGTCTCTCAGGCCTCGTTTTCCAGACCGCCTCAGAATCATGGAATGTGGCGTTGAGTGGACTGTTGTGTTGAGCAGATTGCCTTCGTGGAAACTTTTGTTACGGCAGGGCTCGCCCAGAAATCCGGGGGTCAAGCCCATCGAATTGATGAAACGTGCATAATGCTTTTATGACAGTCCACATCAACACCGAACGCCTTGCCCTGCGCCCATGGGAGGAATCCGACGTCGATTTCGTCTTTGATCTCTACTCCCGCTGGGTGGTTCAGCGCTTCATCGGCACGGAGCCTGCCGTGATGGAAAGTCGCTCTGAAGCGGTGGCTCGAGTCAACCGTTTCATGGAGGTCGGCAATCACCCTGTCCACGGGATCTGGGCTGTAACACGCAAAGAAGACGGTCAGCCCGTCGGAGCGCTACTGCTCAAGCCGATTCCCGCTTCAGGCGAGGAACCACTCCAGCCCTCCGACGACGTCGAAATTGGTTGGCACTTCCATCCGGACCACTGGGGGAGTGGCTTCGCCTCAGAGGCGGCTACGGCTATTCTCGAGCATGCTTTTTCCTCAGGTCTTGAGCAAGTAGTGGCCGTGACGAACCCCGCCAACGAAGCTTCCCAGAGCGTGTGCCGCCGCATTGGCATGGAACACCAAGGCTCTACCAAGAAGTACTACAACGCCCGTTGTGAGCTTTTCGTGATCGATAAGCCAGTGGCAGCGTCGTAGGAGAAGTTGAAAGGGAAAGGAGATGCCCTGGCTAAGCATGTGGCCAGGGCATTTTTGCGTGGCAAGGCTATTTGCGGAAGGGGGGACCGGAAGTAAGAGGGCGAGTCCTCAGTAGTCGCAGGAGACGTGCTGAAACGCCTACCCGGCAATCTTTTTGTTGGCCTTGGCGAGGATTCGCTTTTGGGTTATTGACTTCGCCTATACAACCCTGCCGTCGCGTGAGTTCAATGTAACTTCATACTTGCCCGACTGTGCAGGATTACGCGCCGACCATGCGCGCTGAGTCGTTCTCCGATTCAAGCAATTGGAGCGGCTTGTCATTCGACAGCGCCGCATCGATGGCTCACTGAACACGGTGCCACCATGCATTGCGGTTGTCGGCCAAAGTCTTTTGGTTGATTGTTCAGCGGGAGGAGAAATAGGCAACGATTACGGCCAGGAGAGTTCCCAATGGCGCTTCGCCTGTCAATTGCTGAAGGGATGCCCAGACCCAATCGCCGAACCCATTCAAGTTCATGACATCACCTAACAACGGTCCATGTTGGGTGTCGTTCTATCTTGTCTGACCCCACATTGAGTCAGTCGAACTTACGTGAGCCACCTAGATGTGCAGTCACTGCTCTGTCACGCAGAGTGCCCCTACGCATCGAGCAGAAATGGAGAAAGTTTCTGCCCGCTGACGCACTGAATTCCCACTACAGTGGACAACGACGCCGAACCGAGGAAAGAGTGGCTATGAGTACCGATGCAGACGTGGAATCGCCAAATTCAAGCCAGCACGCCGCTGATGCCCATGACATGATCCGCGTGCAGGGCGCGCGGGTCAACAACCTCAAGAACATCAGCGTTGAAATTCCCAAACGCCGCCTCACGGTGTTCACAGGCGTCTCCGGCTCGGGAAAGAGCTCCTTGGTTTTCGGCACCATCGCCGCAGAGTCGCAGCGGATGATCAATGAAACGTACAGCGCTTTTGTCCAAGGATTCATGCCCACTCTGGCCCGTCCCGACGTCGACCTTCTTGAAGGGTTGACCACGGCCATCTTGGTTGATCAGGAGCGGATGGGCGCCAATCCTCGCTCCACCGTTGGCACAGTCACCGACGCCAACGCCATGCTCCGGATCGTTTTCAGCCGACTAGCACAGCCGCATATTGGTTCACCTCAGGCGTACTCCTTCAATGTCGCCTCGATCTCCGGCGCCGGTGCTGTGACCATCGAGAAGGCGGGGGAGAAGATCAAGGAGCGCCGCAGCTTCTCCATCACCGGCGGAATGTGTCCGCGCTGCGAGGGTATGGGCAAGATCAATGACTTCAACTTAGCTGCCCTGTTCGACGCCGAAAAATCACTGTCCGAGGGTGCCATCACGGTACCCAACTACAGCATGGATGGTTGGTACGGGCGGATCTTTGCTGGCTCCGGGTTCTTCGACATGGACAAGAAACTCGGCAAGTTCAACAAGAAGGAACTCCACGACCTCCTCTACAAGGAACCGGTCAAGATCAAGGTTGAGGGCATCAACCTAACGTATGAGGGCATCATTCCCAAGATGCAAAAGTCCATGCTCAGCAAGGATGTTGACGCCATGCAGCCACACATCCGCGCCTTCGTGGAGCGCGCCGTCGTCTTCACCACTTGCCCCGAGTGTGAAGGCACGCGGCTGGCTGAGCATGCACGCAATTCCAAGATCGACGGCGTGAGCATCGCCGATGCGTGTGCCATGCAAATCAGCGACCTTGCCGCGTGGGTGAGGTCCTTAGATGAGCCCTCGGTGGGGCCGTTGCTGGAATCGCTGGGGGAGTCCCTGGACTCTTTCGTGGCCATCGGACTCGGCTACCTGTCACTGGACAGGCCATCGGGCACCTTGTCCGGCGGGGAGGCTCAGCGGACCAAGATGATCCGCCATCTGGGGTCCTCGCTGACTGACATCACCTACGTTTTTGACGAGCCCACCATTGGACTGCACCCGCACGACATTGCCCGCATGAACCAGCTCCTGCTACAGCTGCGAGACAAAGGCAACACAGTATTGGTGGTTGAGCATAAGCCCGAGGCCATCGCGATTGCCGATCACGTGGTGGATCTGGGTCCCTTGGCTGGCTTCGCCGGCGGCCAGGTTGTCTACGAAGGGTCCATTGAGGGCCTGCGCGCCAGTGGCACCCTGACTGGCAAACATCTGGATGACCGCATGTCACTGAAGGATTCGTTCCGGAAAAACACCTCTGTCCTGGAGGTGCGCGGAGCCAGTGAGAACAACTTGAAGAACATTGACGTCGACATTCCACTGGGCGTGCTGACAGTGATTACGGGCGTGGCCGGTTCCGGCAAGAGTTCGCTGATCCACGGCTCGGTTTCCGGGCGCGATGGCGTGGTCACCGTAGATCAGGGAGCCATCAGGGGGTCTCGTCGTAGTAATCCGGCCACTTATACGGGTCTATTGGAGCCCATCCGCAAGGCTTTCGCAAAGGCCAACGGCGTCAAGCCGGCCCTGTTCAGCGCCAATTCCGAGGGTGCCTGCCCCACCTGCAATGGCGCCGGGGTCATTTACACGGACCTGGGCATGATGGCGGGCGTCTCCACCACCTGTGAGGACTGCGAGGGTCGCCGCTTCCAAGCCGCCGTCCTGGACTACCATTTGGGCGGAAAGAACATCAGCGAGGTGCTGAACATGTCCGTCGATCAGGCGCTGGAGTACTTCCGCGACGGTGAGGCCAAACTGCCTGCCGCGGATAAGATCGTCAGCCGCCTGTCCGACGTCGGACTGGGTTACCTCAAGCTGGGCCAGCCACTGACGACCCTCTCCGGCGGTGAGCGCCAGCGCATCAAACTGGCCACGCACTTGGGGGAGAAGGGCGGCATTTATGTTCTGGACGAACCCACCACGGGCCTGCACCTGGCCGACGTCGAGAAGCTCCTGGGGCTGTTGGACCGGCTAGTCGAGTCGGGGAAATCGGTGATTGTGATTGAACATCACCAGGCCGTGATGGCTCATGCGGACTGGATTATTGATATTGGTCCAGGGGCAGGGCACGACGGCGGCGCGGTAGTTTTCGAGGGAACGCCGGCTGCGCTGGTGGCCTCGAAAGAGACGCTGACAGGCCAGCATTTGGCGGCTTATGTTGACGCCTGATGGACCACTGAGTCATATGCCCCATCCAGAAGGAAACTTCGTCAACTATGAACCGGATGAGAAGTCTCTCGGTGACGCCCTGGCGCCCGGTCAACTGATCATTCGCCAGGCCGTTGTGGCTGATATTCCCCGGATAGTTGAGACCAACGAGCAGTCTGGTCAGGATTCTATGGGCCTTCTACCGCTCGCCGCGGCCATCTCGGATAATTCGCGGCTGGTGGTGGTTGCCTGTGTTGATGGGGTGGTTGTGGGCTGGGCCAAGACCCATTTCTGGGCCCAGGCAGACCAGCTGGCGCCGGCTGGACACTATCTGGGCGGAGTGAGCGTGAAGCCCGAATGGCGGCGGCGGGGGATTGGTAGTGCTTTGACGCAAGCGCGCTTAGCCTGGATCTGGGAGCGCGATTCGGTGGCCTGCTACGTTGTCAATGCGACCAATTTGGCTTCCATAGACCTGCACGCTCAATGGGGTTTCACAATGGTTGAGAGCGCCGCGAAATTTCATACGACGGAGTTCCTCGGTGGCATGGGCCTCCTCATGCGCGCTGCCCGTCCCAGGAAAAGGGACGACGTGACGGGGGCGGAATTAGTAGGGGGAGTGGAGCATCGAAAGCTCGAGCTTCTGCCTTACGACCCGTTCTGGATAGTTCGGTTTGAGAGCGAACGGAACAGGATTGAGTCGGCGCTAGGCGAGCATGTCACTGCCATCCACCACGTTGGTTCAACATCTGTCCCGGGGCTAGCTGCAAAAGACATCATCGATATCCTGGTCACTGTTCCTGACATCACGGACGAGGAGCATTATGTCAAGCAATTGGTTTCGGCCGGTTACGAATTGCGTGTGCGTGAACCTGGGCACCGTCTCCTGAGAACTTCTGCCAGAGACGTACACATCCACGTGAATGAACCCGGTGACCAGGATGCAGTGGACAGGCTGCGGTTTCGCGACCAGCTCCGTCGCAGCGATGATGATCGAGAACTCTACGAATCAACTAAACAACTGTTGCTACGGCGTGACTGGGACGATATGAACGCTTACGCCGACGCCAAGACGGACGTCATCAGGGAAATCTTGTCGCACACTGAGTAGCGCACGCTGAGTAGATTGCTTGCGTTCACTCCATAGAGCAAAACCCCTGAAATCCGGTACTTTCAGAAATACTGACATTGTGCCGATAATCTACATTATGTCAAGTAAAGTGAAACTGGGCCCCGGAAGGGGTCATATTCGGCGTCTCGTGCCTTGGTGTCATGTCGCATCTGAAGTGACGCACCCTAGCCGTGCCGACGATTAGCATTCCGTCCATGGACGATCGTTGGTCGCCGCCGTTGCTGCCCCGCTAACCGTTGGTGCGCAAGCTGTAACCTCTCGCTCGTTAGACTGGCAAGCATGAATCAGATTGTTGCCGAGCCATCCGCTTCGAGTCGCAATGCGGTACTGCATGACGCAGTTCGGCCTGCTTGGACACCAGATGTGATGTCATGGCTGCTGGGTTCACCGCTGTTGGATCGCAAACTCAAAGTCCTCGATCTAGGAGCCGGGACAGGCCTGGGAACCCGTGCAATTGCAACCCTGGGACACTACGTCACCGCGGTTGATACATCTGAGGAAATGCTCTCGGTACTCCGCAAGAGCTGTGAGCAGCTCTTGCCCGCCACTACTAGCCGAATCACCACTGCCCTCGGCTCCGCGGAATCCATTCCTTTGGATGATCGCAGCGTTGACGCCATAACTTGCCTCCAGGCCTGGCACTGGATTGACCCTGAACGCGCGCTGCCTGAATGTGACCGTGTGTTGAGGCAAGGCGGAATGATGAGTATGGCGTGGCATACGTGGGATCGCAGCAGCTATTGGGTAAAGGAACTTGCCGCAATCGTGGAGCCGAGTGGAATTCCGCCGGATCAAACCAGAAGCGTGCCCCGTGAATTTATGGGGCGGGGCGGCTTTGAACGTAAAGATTTTCGCTTTAGTTACGATCTGTCCCTCGACCAGCTCGTTGATCTAACCAATTCCTGGGCTTTCGTCGCCCAGAGATCGGATCAAGGAACCGTGCTGGAACGGATCCGTTTACTGGGCGAACAGGCCATGTCACCGGAAACGGGACTGGTTAGCTTTCCCCACATCACAGCCGCCTTTCGGCTACGCCGGAGCGTCTTGGGATCCAACGTATGAAGAATGCAACTTAGAGTTGACAATTGATTTGCGGGGGAAGCGGTGAGCTGGCTGTAGTTCAGGAGTTACTCCCCCGACATCTTGGCAGGTACGACGGCGGCCATCACCACCGAGATTATCTCCAGTACCGCTCCCCCATCGCTGGCCGTCAGCAGTGCCTCCCCGAGCATGCCCCTCACGTTCGCCGGCACGTTGCCTCGGGGACACTCAGCGACGGGGAAGCTCTCCAGTTATTCTTGGGGCACCCAAATTAGTTGGCACTGCAGCTACGCCCCGGCATCTGACTACTCAGGTGATCCGGCTGATCCGGCGGGTCAGGACTTCGTGTTGGTGATGGTCACTGCCGCCGGGGTGTAGACCACCGTGGCTACGGGAACCACGGCCCCGTAAGTTTTGCTGCTTCATCTCTCGAAGTAGTAAGCGGGCTGTGTCTCTAGTAACCGCTGCCGATCTGCGCCGGAGCGGAAGTGACCTTGGCGCCGTCGGCCCCGCTGACCTACCAAATTCCACCCTTACCCTGGCCAGAATCGTCTCCGGGATTCTTGTCCGCAGCATAGGCGTAGAGGGGCAAACCGTTGAGCGTCACTTGCTGGGCGCCGTTGGCCAACACCGTGCCCAAGACAGTACCGGGAGTATGGAGAACATTGGTGGACGAGGTGGAGTTGGTGCTGCTGCAGGCAGTCAAGAGTGCCAGTGGCATCGCCGGTGCGAGTCCACGTACGAAGATATTGACGGTATTCCAAAGTTTGCTGTGAGATTTCATGAGAAGCTCCCGTGGCGGAGGGAACGTGGCTGGTGGAAGCGGCTCGGTTCCATATCCAGCAAACGGCACAGCGGCACTGGGGATGACCGCCGTCGTACGTTTCTGGCGGCGGGCAATAAGCAGTAGCGAGAACACCAGATTACGGAGCGAACTGAACCGCGGCTGTCTGCACCGTTGACGCGGTCCGGCCCGGCGCCTTCTGGTTGTCCCAATACAGGTTGGTGTGGGCTATGACCAGCTCCGGCGACGGCGCACCCCAGCCGGTGAGGTCTGCTCCCGAATGTGCGTCACTGACCAGCGTCACATCGTAGCCGCGGGCGAAGGCGCCGTGGATCGTGGAGCGGATGCACATATCGGTCTGTGCCCCGGCAACCACCAGTGTGCCAACGCCGTTGCGTTCCAGCACGTCTTCCAGATCGGTGCCTTCGAAGGAGTCTCCGTACATCTTGGGTACCAGCGGCTCAGTTTCCAGCCGGATGAGTTCTGGGACGTACTGCCAGCCCTCGGTATCCGGGACCAGCTCGGCGTCCGAGTGTTGCACCCACACCACAGCAGTTCCTGCTGAACGGGCCTTATCAATGAGGGATGCAATATTGGCAATGATCGCCTCGGAATTGTAGCTCTCGGCCATGACGTCGTTTTGAACATCGATCACTAGCAGCGCCGTATGAGGCCGATTGTTGAGCGTTGTCAACGGGAATCATCTCCTGCGTGGTTGAGTTTCACGTTCCCACAACACACTACGCGGTAGGCCAGCGCAGGTGAACACCTCTGAGATGAACGCACCTGAAACGCACCTGAGAAGAACAGCCGGGCCGATGAATCGCCACTGACTTATGGTGCTACTCCCCCGGCTCCTTTTTAGCGGTGGGCAGTTCCACCATGGAGGACGGATTCCCTGAGGGCTTGCGGCTCATGGGTTTGAGCTCACTGACCAACACGCTGAGCACAATGAGCAAGGCGCCCACCAAGGCCAGACCCGGCAGCCTATCCCCCGCGATGCGTCCGATGACGCCTGCCCACACGGGTTCTCCGGTGTAAATGATGGTGGCTCGTGTGGGGTCCACCGATTTCTGCGCCCAGTTCATGGTCAGTTGGATCAGGCAGCTGGCTAGTCCCAGAGCTACCCCTGCAACCAGCCACACCCAGGAGAACTCGGGAATGGATTCTCCAGTGACGGGCATGGCCAAGAATGAGAGCACGCTGCACACTAGCAATTGCACTACTGTGACACGGCCTAAATTGACCTTTGGCGCAAAGAGGCTGATCAGCACGATCTCACCTGCAATGGCAACGGTGCTGACCAGAGTCACCACCTCGCCCGTGCCCAAGCCGACCTTAAAGGCATCCGGACCAGCCAACATCACCAGTCCGGCAAACGCCAGACCCGCCCCGATGAACGCCATGGCGTGCGGCCGTTTCCGGAACACCGCCCATTGCAAAAATGGCACTATTGGAACGAAAAGGGCTGTCAAAAACGCCGAGGTACTGCTGCTGATAGTTTGTAGGCCCACGGTTTGAAGACCGTAACCGAAGAAGATCATGACACCGATAGCGGCTCCGGCGCCCAGATCTGCCCGGCTCATCCCCCTCAAAACGCGCCGGAATATCAAGCACGCAACCAGGGTTGCAATGGCGAAGCGGAGCCCCACAAAGAACATGGGACCGCTGTACTTCATGGCTAAGTGGATCACCAGATAGGTGCCACCCCATACCGCCGTGATGGCCAGCAGCGCCAATTCAGGCTTGCTGAGCGAAAGGGCGTGGGGTCGACGCGCGGTGGGAACCATTCTGCCCATCTTAAGGCACGCAGGTGAGTCCCGGCGTCGTGCTTAAGGAAGGCACTGGCGTCCTGATTACCGAGTCCCAAGGAGCGGATGTGGTGGGCGTATTCTTCGGCAGCTTTCTGCGCCTGACGCGGGATGGGATCCTCATGCGCAGAGACGAAGGTGCCGTGCCGGCCGCGGGTCTCGATGGCGCGGATGAGTTCAAGTATGCGATACGTCCGGGCCACGGTATTGGGTGCCACTCCGAGATCAGCGGCGAGTTTGCGGACGGTGGGCAAGCGCGTTTCCGGCTTGAGCTCACCCTCGCTGATGAGTGCGAGGACTTGACTCCGGATTTGTTCGTACGGGTGGAACGGCTGAACTGGATCGACGCTCAGCATGGCTAACGTTCGCCGCTCATGGTGGCTTCGGTATCTGCCAGAATTTCTGGCCATAACCGGTACCGAAATAACTGTGGGAGCTGCCATAAACGAACATCATGAGAACGCTCAGGAATCCCCAAAAGACGATTAACTGGACAAGATTGATCCCCGCAGTGACGGCAGAACTGGGGACCATAGTCTGGTTCACGCCGAGGACTCCGGCTGCCAGAGCTAACCACGCAACACTCGCCGTCAGCAGATGAAGCTTTCTGAAAATATCAGCTCGGATGGCGTCGTCCTACGCGAGCTCCCAGCAGCGCTAGCACCGTGCGCTTAACCCGCCGGGTGGGATTCGCCGTGGAGGTGAGCCCGTCCGCCGTCGTGATTGAGGATGCTGAGGATTTCCACAGGCGCTTCATGGGCACAGATGGCGTGCGGAACCATGGTGGAGAATTCCGCAACCTCGCCCGGGTGCACCAGGATGGTCCGCTCCCCCAGCTCTAGCCTGACTATGCCGGTGAGTACGGTGAACCAGTCGCGGCCTGGGTGGACGCCGAGCCGCTGCGGACGGTCGGGGGTGATCCGGAGCTTGGCGACCGTTTTGCCGTACAAGCCATCATCACTGGAGAGGATCCAGGTTGTCAGGCCCTGTGACTGCCCGGGTTGCGGGCGAATCACCACGTCCGCATCGCCGTGTGATTCCACCAGCGCATCCAAAGTAGTGTCCAAAGCCCGGCTGATCGGTATGAGCTGGTCCAATGCAATCCGGCGGTGACCCGTTTCGATCCGACTCAGAGTGGAGGTGCTGAGTCCACAGCGGGCGGCAAGGCTGTCCAGGGACCAGCCGCGAGCTGCGCGGAGGCTGCGGATTCGTTGGCGGATCACTGAGTCAACATCGGTTTCTTGCGTCATGCGCAAAAGTCTATGCCTCTAACGAATCCAAAAGCTACCGTAGAAGCATGACTAACCACGAACGTCACCATTCCCCCGCCAACGCCAACGCTGGTCATTCTCATCAGGGAGCCGAGGGCCATGTTCAGACTGGCCATGGGCATAGGGGCCATGACCACTCAGGGCATAAACACTCGCACGCGAACCCTGCCGAGTTAGCGCAGATGCTGGATCTTGACGCACACATCCTGGGCTCCTACCTCGATGAGGCAACGGCGTGGGCGGCAGAACTCTCCGTCAATGCGCCGGCGGCCATTGTTGACGTAGGTGCCGGGTCCGGCGTCGGCTCCCTCGCTCTGGCCCGCAGATTCCCCACCGCCCATGTAACCGCGGTGGATATGTCGGAGCAAATGCTTCAGACGACCCTCTCAGCGGCCACCGCGCACGGACTTGATGGGCGCATTTCAGGTGTCCAGGCTGATTTGAATGAGGGGTGGCCTGCGAGCGCAACGGCGGATCTCATATGGGCCTCATCCTCCCTCCATGAACTGGCCAATCCGGAGCGAACCATGGTGGAAATGTTCTCCCACCTGAGCCTGGGTGGTCTGCTGATGGTTATTGAGATGGATAGCCTCCCCACCTTCCTCCCGGCGGGTGCAGCAGAAGGCGAAGAGACAGAGTCCGGCTTGGAGTCACGGCTGCACGCGGCCTTGGCAAGTAGCGGCTGGAATCAGTATCCCGAGTGGACAGTAGGGCTTGAGCGTGCCGGTTTTGTGGTTGAACGCCGCCACTTCCCTACTACGGGCAGCGTCACCCAAGAGCTAGCGGCCCGTTACGGGCGCATCTTCCTCAGCAAAATGCGTGGGGCGCTCGCTGACTCGGCTGCTCCTGCTGACTTAGCCGCTCTTGATGTTTTGTTGGGCGATGGGCCTGGGTCCTTAGAGCGCCGCGGTGACTTGGTGGTTCGTGGGCACAGGACGGCGTGGGCGGCGAAGAAACAAGCATCTTAGCGCAGGGCCTCCCCTAGCTCGGATCGGCTTGCTAGTCTCACATCATGATGACAATCATTTGGGCGCCGGGAGACTTGATCATTGCGAGCAACGAAGGCGTCGATGTGCGCCTGGCCGGGGTCGCCATTACTCCGGACGTCCCTTTCTACCTAGACCAGGTCCCCGGTGAGCGTGGCATCCGAGTGAATCTAGCTAGCGTCACAAGTCGAGAGACGATCGTATTGGGTGCCGCCTATATGCAGGCGCTAGAAGCGTGGCACGAGGAAATTAAGGCTCAAGGGCAAGAAAATGTCGGCCGCCCGCCCGTCATGCCGGGAGATGTTGTACTTAGCGCCGTGAAGCCTGTCATCACCGACAACCACGACACTGATTACCGCCTAGTGGCTGGCCGGGTGGCGGGGTCCGTTAGTGAGTGGGACGCTTCTTGGGTCTTTATGCCGGAACCACCCTCTGGAGTCAATCACTTGACTATCGAGTTCACAGTTAACGACGAACCCACCGGCAAAAGTTGCCGGGTGCAACTCCACTAACAGTCCCTTGCGGGAGCCCTAGCGGTGTTCGCCATCTAAAAGCCGGTGCCCAGTAGGCTGGGCTCATGACGCGTTCCTCCCCCTCCATGAACCCTGACATTTTACTAGCCGGCCCTCGTGGACGGCGGCTGTGCCTGGAAATTGCCGGCCTTGCCGCCGAAGTCCCAGAAGTCGCAGAAGCCACCGAGGCCGCCGAAGCATCCGCAGCGAGTGCTTATACTTCGACAGCCTTCTATGCCGCTCACTCCATGGCTCCGGAAAGTGGGAGATCCAGCGTCCTCTTTGGCCCCGGTGCAAACGTACCGCCGCCACGGCCCACGGCTGACGATGCCGCTAAACTCCTGGACGCTGTTCCCCTACCCGTGCTCACCCAGGAATTACTGCTCTCCGCACTCGCCGCCACGGTGAACTCGGCCCGTTACTGGCAGGAGCCCGACGGTGACGACGCACTGGCTGCGAGCGCTACCATGCGCCGCGCGCTGCATCGCTTCGCCGAACACTTACTGGCATCTCCGCTCACGAACTGGTGGATGGCTCCCCTGGATCCAACGGCTCAGTGGGAGGTCACCTTCTTTGACGATGAGCCCCGCCCGCCCCTTGAGTTGACGAACGCCGCGGACACACTTGCACAGTGGCGCCCGGACACTATCGCGGAGGAAACCCGTGCCAGCAAAGAGCGTCCCGCCGACCCCGCCGCGAATTGGGGTGGGCAGTGGTGGTCCATGCCGCCGGCAGCCCTGACCCATAGCACCCGCACAATGCAGGGGCACGGTCCCGTTGGGTTGTGGCTGGTAGAAGACGGGTTCGGTCAGCAGGAGGCCATCGCAGCAAAGCTCGAGATCGCTCCGGGCGTGCGGGTGTTTGAGATCGAATCTCCTGAGGCCTGGGCCCAGCTGTGCCGCGAGCATTCTCTGGAGGTCACGGCCTCCAAGCGCCACGATTGGTACCGGACCACCGGGCGTCATGGCAAGTGGCTGATCCCGGACTGGGCCCTACTGAAAGAAAAGTACGACGCCGTTCACCTCACCATGGGTGCCTACTTGAGCACCGCTGGCCGTGCCATTCCCGTCGATGCAGAGTTTTCCACTGTCTTGGCAGGCTGGGATCCTGATGCCACTTTTTGGCTCAATGACCTGACAACTCATCCCTCAAGCCCGCTGGCAACGGGCGCGCCGGATTCGAAACCGCAACGATGGTTGCAGAGAACAGAAGGCCACGAATGGGTGATGTCCACGGATGCCCTTGCATCCCTACGGCGAGGCAAGACTCATCCCGGCATCGCCCAGTGGGCTCTTGCGGGGGTAAGTCGTAGTGCCGGCTACAGGGTTTCCTCCGTAACCGGGTTGCTAGGAACAGGTGCCGATGTCTGGGAGCGTGCGTCAGAAGATGTGTTGCATTGGGCCGTCAAAACCCAGAGTGGGTTCACCGTCAATACCGCTGATCCCGTCACTGAAGGTCAGTACGTTCAGGTGACCGCTGGCCTATGGGGCATTAAGGTCATTGAACCAGTGGAAGTGGTGGCCGTGGTGAAAGCCCCGGAACGAGTGGGCTTCTCGTACCGAACACTCCCCGGCCATCCGGTGAGTGGTGAGGAAGCGTTCATCGTGCACCGTGACGGCTCAGGTGCTGGTGATCAGTTTTTCCTGACCATTCGCTCACTCACCCGTGCTGCGCCCCAACAGCCATGGAGGACGCTCTTTCCTCTTCTGATGGTGGTTCAAAGGTTAGTCCGGCGCCGTTATCTGCGAGCGCTGCGCTGAATCCACCGACGAGTCAGTCAAATACAAGTTAGAAGATATATTCGAACCGACTATTTCTCTGATTATTCCGGGCGCGCGTTCGCCGTACCCTTATTTGCCAACTCGCAGTGGCGAGGCAACGGCCAGCCCGTCGGCAAGGGCCCTCAAATCAGGGAAGAAGCTGCGGCAGATGAGGCAAAGAGGACTCAGACGGGTGGCAATCCGGCGACCCGTCCGGCGTCGACCGCCGCTACCCCATGCCCGGGGAGCCCCGCAGTAGGGTTGGCTGGCAGAGTGCGGGGTGGCTGCGAAGCTGTAGCCGTGGCGCGGCAGCCAGTTCCCCTGGAGCCAGCTGATCAAAATGAACATGCGCCTACCCGGCCAATGGCGGAGGGCAGGCTGGCTGCGTTGCCAGCGGTGAAGGCCCTGCTGCGGAAAAGGACCCGGCAATGCCAGCTACCTGGTTCAGCCCCAACGCCAAGCCACGCTGGCTACTCCGAACGCATCCGTGATGATGGGGTTGGAGTTGGCCATCAGCATTGCCCGACCAATACTTTGCAAGATGCGCATAACAATCAACCAGAGGACTGCCAGAACACCTTCCTGCCAGGTGATGACTACCAGCACGGCTGTGACCACCATGTAACCCATGATCAGCCAGAGCAGCAGACTCGTGTTCCCTGCTGCCAGCGGGTTGATGCCCACACCGCGGAAAATATCTGGCAGGGCGATCCACTTGTAGCTCGGTTTGGCTAGGTTCCGGGTTCGTCGCTCTCACCGCTCGTTCGCACCTTGCACTGTGACTCGGGAGCTAAAAATCGGCTGCGAATTATGAACAGCCACTGCTCACGGTCATCCTGCCGGTGACGATGCCCCCACAAGCTATGGTTTTGTCATGGCTATCAAACCCTGCAACGACACCTCCGCCGCGCAATGGATCACTTCCTCGAAGCTACCATGGGACCAATTGGTAGCTTTTGGCCCTGAAGGATTCGATCACCACGCACGGTTACGGTTCATTCCCGATCCCACCCACCCCGGTCAGCAGGAAGGCGATGCTGGCACTGGGGATCAAAGTCTTAGCGAAACTGAAAAGTTGAGCAGGGTGCTGGATATCCTGCGTCACCATACACAGACGCCAGATCAACTTTTCATCGCGCACTGGGACGGCTACGGCTTTGAGATGCCAGCAGCACGCTTTGAGGTCCCCCATCGGGACTACTTTCTCTACAGTGCAACCTCCGCAGACACTTGCACAGGCGAGGGAGCTTGGGAGGCCAATCGGGAAGATCAAGCTCCACGTCAGCAGTGGATGCCAGCACCAGCTTTCGTATGGCCTGCCGACCACGCTTGGTGCGTGGCCCACGATGTAGACCCGCACTGGGCAGGCATCGGCGCCAGCGCTGAAGCCATCAAGGAACTATTGGCAGAAACGCGGCTGGATCTGGTCATCGCCAATCCGGCTGACCCGCAGCCTGCTTACTACTGAGCGGCTCCTGAGCAGCTACAGCGGTAGCACTGGACTTGCGGTACAAACGATTTAAGGACGCCCAGAGATGATGTTTGGCAAGACACCCGTGTCACACGTTGGAGTGGACCCTTTCAACCCGCCCAATCCAGAGGTGTGGCCAGCAACTCTGGCACCTGTCCAACAGATTCTGCGCGACGGTCTAGATCTAGGCCGTGTCACCGTCTTCGTGGGTGAGAATGGCTCCGGAAAATCAACGTTGGTCGAGGGAATTGCCATGGCCTATGGCGTGAATTCCGAGGGCGGTTCTACTGGAGCCATGCACCATAGCCGATCCACCGAGTCCGATCTCCACTCCGGGTTGAAGCTCACCCGTAACCCCGGATCCAGCAAATATGGCTATTTTCTCCGTGCTGAAACCATGCATGGATTCTTCAGTTATCTTGAAGACAACCCTTCCATGGGTATTCCGGACAGCAATTATCACGCCATGTCCCACGGTGAATCGTTCCTGGAATTGATTGTGAACCGTTTTCGCGGCGGCGGCCTCTGGATCCTCGATGAGCCCGAATCAGCACTGTCCTTCTCCGGTTGCCTATCGCTACTCAGTGTCCTGACGCAATTGGTCGACGGCGGCGACTCTCAAGTGATCCTCTCCACGCACTCCCCCATGCTGGCATCGTTGCCGGGAGCTGATATCTACGAGGTCGGTCCGTGGGGGTTGCGCCCCAACGAGTGGGAAGATCTTGAACTGGTGCGTAGCTGGCGATCTTTTATGGACGCACCGCAACGGTTCTTGAAATACATTTAGCCCTCAAGTGAAGCTAGCCATCGTAGGCAGCCTGAAGTTCAGCGATCACAAGCTTCCTCATGGTCATCACCGTTCCAAGTTCCCCCGGGCCCGCATTACCGGACCGGGAGGACTCCACGATCCGGGAATTGGGGAACGGGCTCACGTAGAAGTTAACGGCATCGGCTCCGGTAAGGCTCCGCCGGAGCCGATGCTCTTGCGTCAGCCCAGGTAAGGCTCCACAAGTTCGGCATAACGTGACTTCACCGTGTCAATAACCTCAGCAAAGGGCAGGTTCCAGATGTCCTCGTTGAAGATTTCTACCTCAACCACGCCGTTGTATCCTGCCTCGGCAACCCACGCTCCGATGGAGGCGAAGTCAATGACGCCGTCGCCCATGAATCCTCGGGACAACAGTGCATCGGCGGCGATGGGCAGATTGAAATCGCACACCTGGTAGGAAGCAATCCGTCCCTCGGCACCCGCGCGGGCGATTTGCTCCTGCAGGGACGGATCCCACCACACATGGAAGGTGTCCACCACCACGCCGACGGCCTCAATCGGGTGCGGGGCAGCCAAATCCAGCGCCTGGCCAAGCGTCGAAAGCACCGCGCGGTCCGCGGCGTACATAGGGTGCAGCGGTTCCAGCACCAACCGCACTCCGTGTTCCAGCGCAAAAGGAACCAACTCGGCCAGCCGGTCAGCGACTCGCTGGCGGGCCAGCGTAATGTCCTTGCCACCAGCGACGGAGGTTGACTCGCCTCCCCCATCGACGGCACCGGGTGAGACGCTGAAATCGGGAAGTCCGCCCACCACCATGATGATTTCGGTCGTGCCAAGAGCCTTGGCTTCTAGGATCGCGGCTTTATTATCTTCCAGGGCAGCAGCTTGGCCGGCCGGATCAGCAGCGGTCAAGAAGCCGCCACGGCACAGGCTGGAGACCTGCAAACCGGAGGCCTTAACCATCTCAACGGCCTTCTCGAGGCCAACCTCAGCGACCTTGTCCCGCCACAGACCAATGTGTTTCAAACCCGCAGCAACGCTCAGGTCCAAGGCTTCGGCTAGGGAAGCTTTTTTGATGGTGGCCGTATTGATGGACAACTTCTCAAAGCTGCTCATGCGCTGGCACCTTCGCGAACATCTGCTGCCTGCGTGACAGCGGAGTTGACGCCACACGCGTTCAGGAATCCGGCCATACGTGTGGCAGCAAGCTCCGGGTTGAGCAACAGGCCGGCCGTGTTGGCCAGCCGGAAGAGCTTGACCAAATGGTTGACATCGCGGCCGGAATGCAGGCCGCCAATCATCTGGAAACCTGCTTGGTAACCATTGAGCCAGGCCAGAAACGCGATGCCAGTCTTGTAGAAGTACGTGGGCGCTTCGAAGATGTGCAGACCCAGATCCCGTGTGGAATCCAGGATGGCACGCGCTTCGGCGGGACGGCCGGCGTCGTACTCCTGCAAGGCTGTTGAGGCCGCCGGGGCGATCGCTGCAAAGATGCCAAGGAGCGCATCCGAGTAATGTTCGCCGTCGCCGTCAATGAGCTCGGGGTAGTTGAAATCGTCCCCTGTGTACAGGCGCACACCCTCCGGCAGCGAGGCCCGGAGCGCAACTTCATGTCCGGCGTCGAGCAGTGAAACCTTCACGCCGTCCACTTTGTCTGCATGCTTTTCAATGAGCTGGCCGAACGTGGCAGTGGCGGCAGTAATGTTCTCACTGCCCCAATACCCGGCCAGTGATGGATCAAACATGGTGCCAAGCCAGTGCAGAACCACCGGTTCCTTAACCTCGTTCAGCAACGTGCCATACAGCGCCAAGTAATCTTCGGGCCCACTGGCAACCTTGGCCAGCGCGCGCGATGCCATGATGATGACCTTGGCGCCTGAGGATTCCACCACGGCGATCTGTTCACGGTAGGCAGCCAAAACTGCAGCTAGCCCAGCTTCCCCAGGCTCGACGTCGGCCGGATCCAGTTGGTCTGTGCCGGCACCACAGGCGAGCAGATCGCGCACGGTGCGTTCCGGCGTCGCAATTTTTGTGGCCTCGGCAGCTGAGCGGTTGATCAGTTCCTGGGTGGCGTCCCAGTCCAGGCCCATGCCGCGCTGCGCGGTGTCCATGGCGTCGGCGATGCCCACGCCCCAGCTCCACAACTCGCGGCGGAAGGCCAGGGTGGCGTCCCAATCAATGTCAGCAGGGGCACCGGGAACGTTGTTACCCAGCACCTTGGGGGTGACATGCGCGGCAGCGTAAACCTTACGCGAGGTGATGAGGTCGGTGGGCTTGCGCCACGGTCCCGTTGCATTCAGCGTGAGTGTTTCTAGCTCCCCACCAGGTAACGGAAGGGTGATTGAAAGAGTCATGGTTAGAGCTCGATTTCCGGGATGTCCAAGGTGCGGCGCTCGGCGGAGGACTGCAAGCCCAGCTCAGCCAACTGCACGCCACGAGCTGCGGACAGCAGACCAAAGCGGTGCTCGCGGCCGGCGATGACATCGCGCAGGAATTCTTCCCACTGGAGTTTGAAGCCGTTATCCAAGTCAGCGTTGGCCGGGACTTCCTGCCACTGTGCGCGGAAGGATTCGGTGACGGGCAGATCCGGGTTCCAGACAGGCTTGGGTGTGTGTGCGCGCTGCTGTGCCACGCACTTGTTCAAGCCGGCAACGGCTGAACCATGGGTGCCATCGATCTGGAATTCCACCAGCTCATCGCGGTATACGCGGACGGCCCATGAGGAGTTGATCTGGCCAATGACCTGATCTCCGGCGGGGGTTTCCAATTCGAAGATGCCGTAAGCGGCGTCGTCGGCCGTTGCCTTGTACTCTTTGCCAGCCTCATCCCAGCGCGCCGGGATGTGCGTAGCGGTCTTGGCGTTAACGGACTTGACCTTGCCGATAATGCCTTCCAGTACGTAGTTCCAGTGGCAGAACATATCGGTAGTCATGCCACCGCCATCTTCCTTGCGGTAGTTCCAGGAGGGGCGCTGGGCGCTCTGGTGATCGCCTTCAAAGACCCAGTAGCCGAACTCGCCACGGATGGAGAGGATGCGGCCGAAGAAACCTTCCTCAACCAAACGGCGCAGTTTGACCAAGCCGGGTAGGTACAGCTTGTCGTGCACAACCCCAGCGGTGATTCCGGCGTCCTTGCCGATCTGGGCCAGTTCGATGGCCTCTTCGAGTGTTTCAGCCGTGGGCTTCTCGGTGAAGATGTGCTTGCCGTTGGCCATGGCCTTCTTCAAAGTGGCAGCACGCAGGCTGGTCATGGACGCATCAAAGACGACGTCGACCGTGGGGTCAGCGATGACGGCATCCAAATCGGTGGACCAATGCTCAACGTCATGAAGTTCTGCCAGCTCGCGAACCTTGGCCTCGTTGCGGCCAATCAGGATGGGTTCGATCGCCACCTTGGTACCGTCTTCGAGCGTCAGGCCGCTCTCGCGCAGGGGCAGGATGGAGCGCAGCAGGTGCTGGCGGTAGCCCATGCGTCCGGTGATGCCATTCATGGCAATACGGATGACACGCTGCTTGCTGCCAGACTCCGCGCTGGTGGCGTTGTCTATAGCTGTCGCCTCGGCAGTTGCCTGCTCGGTTGTCTGCTCAGTTGATGCGGTGAGGGTCATGGGGTGCTCCTGAGGGGTGTTGTTGGTCTGTACTGGTGGGGCCGCGCGGTAACTCTAGAGGAAAGCGCTTTCCGGTCTGCGGCTAATCTATCATTGGGTTGAGTGGTTCACAAGACCACCCAACTTTCGCCACGCCAGTTGCGCCACACCAGCGAGTCATATCTGGTCAAGTTTCTTTCGCCCCGTCAACATATTCACGAAGAGGGATCCGCTGTGCCCGTCAACCTCACCGAAGTGGCCCGCCATGCTGGCGTGTCGCTAGCCACTGCCTCACGCGTATTGAACGGTTCGGCGCGCAGCCCTGCCCCGGATATTAGTGAAAGAGTGAGGGCCTCTGCAGAAGAACTGGGCTATGTAGCTAATGCCCAAGCCCAAGCACTAGCTCGTTCCACCACCGGCTTGGTGGGGTTGGTAGTTCATGACATTGCCGATCCATACTTCTCGGCCATCGCTCATGGTGTTCAGGAGATGGCACTCAAGTCACGTCGACAAGTTCTATTGGCAGGCACTGATCTTGGCGGCGAAGATGGCACGCCTCGAAGCGCAGAGCTGGCAGCTGTCAAGGCGTTTATCTCCTACCGCACAGATGCCATCATTTTGGCCACGTCCCGTTTCCTGGAGGAAGATCCGCTCTTGGCCAAGAGTTTGGAGCGTTACATCGAGAACGGTGGCAGGGTGGTCACCTTGGGTGCAACATCCATCCCTGAGGCGAGGGTCCTGACCATTGGGAACTTTGACGGCGCTCACGACCTTGTGGCTGCTTTGCTGGCCTGTGGCCTCACCCGCTTTGCCATTCTCTCCGGTCCTCACGAACGCAATACCGCCCGGTCACGTGTTGCAGGATTCATGGCCGCTCTAGCTGAAAGCTCCCTCGAACCGTTGGCCGTTGTAGCTGGGCCCTTTACTAGCCGCGGCGGTTTCGATGCCACCCTTGAGTGCCTCGATACATTGAAAATCACCACCGGCCAGAATGCGGATGAGTCCCCCCTGTGCATCCTTGCGGCAAATGACGTCATGGCACTTGGCGCCATGACAGCGCTCCGCTCCCGGGGACTGCGGATTCCCGAAGACGTTCAGGTAGCCGGCTTCGATGACATTCCAACCCTCCGGGATCACTCCCCCGGATTGAGCACTTACCGGTTGCCGCTTGAAGAAATGGGGCGCCTCGCAGCACAGCTGGCTTTGGACCCTGATACTCAGCCTCAAGCGACAGTTACCGGAACCGTAATGTTGCGTGAAAGTGCCGGAAAGCCCGCCGTTGTTTTAGATGGGGCATAATCACACCATGAGCACAGAAGAGATCCCTGGACAGGTCATGAGCAATGACGAAGCGTGGCGCTTCCTTGAGCACACTCGATTCGGCAGGTTGGCCTTGAGTGTGGGTAACCAGCCAGATATTTTCCCCATTAACTACCTGGCCCATGACGGAAAACTCCTCATGCGCACCAACCCAGGTACCAAGTTGGCCGAGCTAACCGTCAACGACTCGGTGGCGTTTGAGATTGACGGACTCGCCGAGAGCGAAGCCTGGAGCGTGGTACTTAAGGGCACCGCGCGAGTCTTGGAATCGCAAACGGAAATTGATGCCGTTAGTGAGCTTCCCCTTGCCCCGTGGCTGCAGACATTGAAGTACACATTTGTGGAAATCATCCCGAGCAGCGTTCGCGGTTTCCGTTTTCAGTTGGGCACGGAACCCGAACGGTACTGAGCCTGATATCCGGTGAGCCTGATTCTGGGTGAGTCCGAATGGCGTGCCAGCTAGGCCGCGTCTGGGAGTCCTAAATGCGGATTCATGCGTGCTGTTTCAATGGCCCTCAGAGTCCAGATCTCGTCGTCTTCCTGATCGTAAGGCGTCGGTGCGGGAGGTTCAGGAAGATTGTCTGGGTCCCATGTCTCTTCGTTGTCGACTGCTTGGGCGAGGTTGCTAGCGACCGCTTCGGCCACAGCTAGCGAAAAGGCCCGAGCCAGCTCTCTTTCTTGCCGTTGGTCTACGTCCATGCTGTTCTCGAGCTCTTTGGGTTCCTTGCCAGCCATGGACCGCTCGATGAGCTGCTTCAACCACTTCGGGTAGGCCGGCGCCTGGGTCTCTTGGACTTCAGGAGGATAAGACCGGCCGGACGGTGAGGTCCAGGAAACCCTGCCATTGGCCTCCATGTGCGGAGTCCAGCCACGGAGACGCACACCTTGGCGTTCGGGTTCATCAATGCAGCGTCGCCTTCCGTGCCGGTCCTTGTCATCCTTGAAGTGTTTGAGTAGATGGTGACGGCCACACAAGCTCTCAAGGTTGTTGTAGATCGACCTGCCCCCAGTTTCGAAGCTCTTGATATGGTCCACATCGCAGCTAATGGCTTTAACCAAGCACCCCGGGAACTGACAGTATTCATCCCTGATGCGCAGCATCGTCCGCATGGCTGAGCTGATTCGGTAGCGGTCCGGTGCAATGTCCAAGGGTTCATTGCTGATGGGATCGACTAGCAGTCGGAGCATACTGGTGGCTTGAGAGGTAAGGCGTTTGGCAACTTCCATACTGATGGGCCCCGATCCCTCTATCCATGCCGGCTCATTGGTCATACCAAGAAGTGAAAGGGCAGGAATCAGCACGATGGGAGTGACCTGCGGTAACGGTGGCCATGAACCTTTGTCGTTGGAAGATGCTGCGGACGCATTAGTCCCCTGATAGCTCTCCTCGGTGCCAGTACTCGCGCCAGAATCTGCACTGGAGCCAGTACGGACGGGGGTTAATGGAGGTATTTGGGCTGTGGAGTTCCACTCAGGAAAGTTCCGAGGATCTGGTTCCTTAGAGTCTGGGTGGTTGTAGTTGGCATCATCAAAATGTGGGATCTGCCAGGGACTGAACTTAGCTGCACAGCGGTTCGGGTCTGGGAAGAGTCCTTCGCCGCGGGGATCCGGCGCTGATTTGAGGTACCAAGGATCCTACCCGTTTGTAACCTGCCCACTTTCACCCTGCGCACTTTGATAGGGGACGCTACCTCCCTGATCTCTGAGGGAGGAATCATTCTGGGCGGGTGTTGGAGGGGCCGTCCCGGCAGGGGCTGGGCTGTGAATTCCGTTCTGTTCCATGCTTTGGCGCAGGAGTAGTGCCGCTGCAATGTCTGCGCGCAATTGCGTTTGGGTCCGCTCTTCATGGGGTCCGCGGGCAGCCTGAGCTGTGAAGTTGCATTGATCCCAAATGGCTTCGATGGTGGGCGCTGGAGCATAGAGGCTGAGCCAGGACATGCCGTCCTGGCCTCGTGAGACGCGCATATTTCTGTCAGCGTAGGCATGTCGTGTACGCGCCGTAATTGTTTCCGGGTAGCTGCGTTCACGTAATCTGCGGGCAGTGGAGCGAAAGCTTGGAAGCGTCCTAGTGGCAGCATGCTCAAGCAGCGTCTGTTCAAAGGCGTCAATAGTAGCTTGGGAGATTCGTGCCGAACGCAGCAGCGCTGTTTCCTCGGCGATGACCACTGCATGATCCCAGCACAATTCCCCTGCCGAGAGAACCTCCATGGTGGCCGGTAGGAACCGAACCAGCGTCACTGAATGATCGATTAGCCTCCAAGCGTAGCCCTCACCAACGTGCAGAATCAGGGCCAGTTCGGAGGTAATCTGCGCCAAAGCGCCGTTTTTCTGCCACGCACCAAGAGATAACAGCCCGCCTTCTATGACAGAGGCTGAATCCATGCGCTCAACCATGATGGCAACGTGGGCGGCGCACTTGTTTTGATGCCGGCGTAGGGATGCGACTGCCTCGCCACAGTCGTCCATCAGCGTCCGTATGCCCGCCAGCTGCGAGGGGCGTTGTGGGCCGGAACTCTCCGGAAGGGGCAGCGCTGGCAATCCCACGAGAGATGCAATGTCAGAGGCAAGGGGTTCAATGGTGGGAAGAGTAAGCCCATCAATCAATTCCGCCACACGAGCTGTGGTGGATAGATTCTCCCGATCCATCGGGAACCCAAATGAATTGCCCATACCACAATTTTAGATCACATGTATGGTAGGTGCAATAGAAAGAGAAAATCTCACGAAACTAAATTCTAGTCAATCCGCATGCTGGCGACGTGACAGCGAAAAGCCGGCTGCCGCCGTCGTACTTGAAAGAAGTACGCCAACGGCAGCCGGGATAGAGATGTGCGGCGATAGTCGCTTAGAAGTGGATTAACAGTGACCTACCAACGATGCGCCACATCAATCACGATTCGCGAGGTGTTCCCCGGTCCGTCTAGGGCAAACACCCTGAACGGGAGCCGTGCGCGGACTCCCAACGCCATGGTGGTGCTGCCCTCAAAGCTGCCTGCCATGGCCAGCTGACGGAAGGTGGTGTATCCGGCAGTGTTAATGAGCTCATTACGGTTGGCTGGCGTGTAGCTGGATGCGCCAGAGTCTGTATAGGCGGGGGCCCACACTGTGACCTGGAGATCGGCAGCACCACGAACCGGAACGGACTGTCCACTACCCGGACGCGCAACCACGGAAACGTATTGGACAAAATAGCCATTGGCATGGCCATTGATGTCGATCACCATACGGTCAAAGCACGCGTGCTGCCCGGCTCGGACATTAGCTACCGTGGCGCTGGAACCAACCCCGGCAGTCTTCGTCAGCGAACCCCACGTGATCCCACAATAGGGCGCTGCTTGCGCCGGTGCCGGCGCGACGAGAATGAATGCCGCCAGTAACCCCACAATTGCCAGCCATGCCTTGATGAACTTCATGGGAAACACCCTCTTTAACAGTGAGAACTTACCCAGGTTTGGGTACTTTCACGTTAGGCCGTAGCGAGCGCAATGGAAGCTGTTAGACCAGAAGATCCACTGAACTGTTATGTCCGCCAGCAGGGGCGCGGGGAATCGTTATCCAGGTCTCCTTAGATGCTGCTTCGTGACGCACGGCAGTAGGCCGATGACAATCACCCCGATGGCACCTCGATGGCACGAAAGCGCAGGCAGCCCGTGCCACCGGGATCTCATGGCAGGCGTTGGTGTCCAGGCACTACTCGCTTACGAAACCGCGGGTGATGTTGAACATCGTCCTGGACCTGGACACTGACAGTGCAACGGCCTGGAGCGGCTCGCTCGTGGTGATCGTGGGTCTGGGTGGATTCTTGGCGTACCTGGTGCTGTCCGGAATGCTCGCCAAACGCCTGAGTGTCCATGACATTCTGGTGGACGGCGCATCTCGGGAGCGGGCCCAATTTGGGTGACTACGTAGGGGCCAGCAACGCGACGTCGCCTAACCCAGATCCTGGGCTACGCGGCCGTATATCGGCAGAGACAACTTGGCCCTTGACCTGCGCCGGTAATGGGCCTGAAATGGAGTAAGGGCAGATGCAGGTGGCTACGGTACCGGGAGGTCGATGGGAATGCTGTTCCTCGTTCTTGCAGTCCTCGTCGCTCTCACCACGGCGGTCACAGTGGCGCTTGCAGGATCGCGCCGGCAGCGACAAGACGATCCCGATGCGGCGTTCTGGTACGCGTTCACGGGCCTGTGCGTTTTGGCCCCAATGATTCTGATCCCGGCCATGACTAACCGCGCACTCTCGTGCGCACTGCTCGTGCTGGCAGCTGTTACCGCCATCGCCGCTCACCTCGGGTGCCGCAGGCATGCCGACCTTGTGGCAGCCAACAGGCACCAAACCGAGCTGGCTGCGGCGCTTGATCAGGTATCGCGCCGCCACCTCGCTTTGATGACGCAATGGAGCCGCTACGAGCTGGACCCGGGTGCCGCCATCGACTTCCCCACGATGAGCGATGTCAGAGTTCCTGAAACATCGGCACTGATCCGGGCCGTGACGGCCGCCAACCGGCTGCAGCCAGTTTCCAGTGCCAAGAATGCCCGGAGCACCTCAAACGATGACTCCGGGTATTCCCTCATGACGGACGACGGCGTAGCCACCTACCAGCATGCCGTCGCTGAACTTGAACTGGCACTTCAGACGGCAGAAGCGGCGGCTCGTCGCTACCAGGGTGGCTGGTGACCACGGGGCTGATGGTGCTGTTACTGAACCACGAGCACGGGAACTGGGGAGTGTTTCACTACAGCTGAACTGACAGATCCCAGCAAGAGTCCCATCAAGCCACTGTGGCCGCGTCGACCCACCACGAGCATCCGCGCACCTTGGGCCGCCGATGTCAGTCCGTTCGCCGCCGACCCGTGTACAAGCTTGGCGGAAACGGAAGGAGGGACTTCATCTCCAAAAGCCTGAAAAAGTGCGTCGCTCAGAACTTTGCGAGCTCCTTCCTCGAATTCGCCAATACCCAAGGCTGCGTAGCTGGCATGTTTGGTGGGCATTTCCCAAACAGCAATGGCCTCGACCACGCCACCTAGCTCCTCCGCCAAACGCGCGCCTTCTTTGAGTGCATTCACCGAGGATGCTGAGCCGTCAACACCGACAACAATACGAACCTCTGGCATAGCTTGCGTCACGTCTATCTCCTTAGACTTGCGGGCTTTTCCCGATACATTATTCTCCCGCAGATTAGTCCAACGAGGTAGTTGACGCGGCCTTATGAAGGGCCAGCACTTCGCTGCCAGCCAAGGAACTAACTAAGGTGATGGAGTTGGGGCAGCAGGCTCAGCGGGTGCGGGGGCTGGTATTGCAGGAGCCGGAGATTCTGGGGAAGGGACTTCTGGCGCCGGAGACTGGTAGGGCACAGCCGGCGTTACCGGAAACGGGACGTTTCCTGACAGCGGCGCTGGGAAATCACCAGGCTTGGGATCATTGAAACCCGCAATATAAGGAGCCGTGGGGGCCAACATACTGTCGGGAGGCTGAACAAGCTGCTTCGCCGTGTAAGTGGTTTGCTCCTGCGCAACGTTCATCACGGCAGCCCACTGTGATCCGGCCAAATTAGCCCCATCAACGCCAGCGTAATACTGACCGTTGATGACGATGTCCTGGTTTACCCACTGATCGCCGTTGCCTTGGTAGCTGCCGAACCATGACGCCGTCGAAATGCCGCTGGTGGCACCCACTGTCCACGTGTCAATATTTCCGTCAGTGGTGCCAGTCTTGGCAAAGGCCGATGACTTGTCGTTCAGCGGGATATTCCAACCGGAACCGCGTACCAACATAGTCTGCAGGGCGTACGTGACGCCAGCTGCCACCTCTGAACTCATGGCGCGTTTGCAGTCGGCACCGGGAACCGGGTACTTGGTTCCGGCAGTGTCAGTGATAGAGGTCAACGCAATAGGACTGCAGCGGATACCGTCATTAGCGAAAGTGGCAAATGCGGTTGCCATATCAATGGGAGCCACATTGTTCGTGCCGATCAACTTGGCGATGGAAGATAGATCATAAGGCTGGTTGGTGCCGCCGTCTTTGACACCAGCCGCCGTCGCCATTTTCTGGATATTGCAGAAATCCAAGGCTGTTGCGGTTTGGAAGGTGACGGTGTTGATGGAGGTGAAAAGACCCTGATAAGCGGTCATCGAACGGTAGTCATTGGGGCCGTCATTAGGCAGCAGATCACTGCCCGGAATGGCCGGATCGTAGAAACCAGTGGTCTTGCCGCAGCTGTTGATCCAGGGGTAGTCGACCGGGTACTCCCGGACAGTGCCATCGATGCTCGTCATCATGGAGTGTCCGCTGTTGAGCCACTCTGCGAAGACAAAGGGCTTGAACGTTGAACCGGGCTGGAAACCACCAGCACCGTTCAGTGGTAAACCATTGGCGTCGTTGACGGGCAGAGCAAAGTTTCCCATGTAATTGCCCGGTTGCGTTGCTGGGTCATAAATAGTGTTTTGAGCCATGGCCAGGACGTTGCCAGTTCCCGGCTGCACGCTCACAATGGCGGCTCCGCGCTGCAAGGGATCCGTGGGGCTCATGGTGGCCGTGACCTGCTGCTGTGCCTCATTCTGGAGCGTCGGATCTAGAGTCGTTTTGATCGTCAACCCAGCCTGGTAGAGGACTTTAGTGCGTTCTTCCACAGTGGCGCCAAAGGCTTTGTCATTGAGGATGAGCTGTTGCACATAGTCGCAAAAGTAGGGAGCCATAGCGGCTGCGGCGCAGCCCTGGTTGGACTCCGTCACCTGCAACGTGAGTGGGGTCTTGACAGCGGCGTCATGATCGGCAGCGCTGATCTTGCCTTGTGCCAGCATCCTGGCCAGCACGTCATTGCGGCGGTCCACCAAATGATCGGGCTGGGAAATGGGATCGTAGTAGCCGGGGTTATTGACAACTCCAGCCAAGGACGCTGCCTGCGGCAGCGTTAGCTTGGCGGCGGTGGTGCCGAAGTACAGCTTGGCCGCAGCTTCAATACCGTAGGCACCGTTGCCGAAATAGATGATATTCAAATATCCAGCCAAGATATCGTCCTTGGACATTTCATTTTCCAAGCTGATGGCTAGCCGAATCTCATTGACCTTATCGGCCATGGTCTTATCCAGCCCGAACTTGGCCTGATCCGTTTTGCCATCGGAGACGAGCTGCTCAATGAGCATGTTGTTCACGTACTGCTGGGTGATGGTGGAAGCGCCTTGTCTGCCGCCCTGGGCTGTGGCGACGAGAGCCCGCAAGATACCCGTGGGATCCACTCCCCCATGCTCATAGAAGCGGGAGTCTTCGATGGAAACAATGCCCTCTTTGATGAAGGGTGACATGGCGTCCAACCCAACTATCTGACGGTCTTGGGCATAAAGGGTGGCGATCGTGGCGCCGTTGGCCGCCAGGATCGTTGTGGCTTGCGGCGGGGCGCCCATATCCAGTACCTGTGGGGCATTGGTAATGAAATCATCGGCACTATGCGCGGCGGTCGTGGCTATGGCTGCAGCCGGCACAAAAAGGGCGGCCACGAGGACCCCGGCGATAGCACAGATAGCAAAGAACCGTCCCAGCTGGGCCAAGGTCGTGCCAGTGCCAGTGCCGGTGAGGAACCCCTTGCCGGCTTCAAAGGCTGCGCGCCATCTGCGACCTGACTTCGCTGCTTTCCCATTTGAATTCGTAGCCATATTCTTTGCCGGGTCTGGTTTCGGTGTTGCGTCCTGGACCATGCATATTCCCCTCAGTAGCTGTGCACGTGTGGCTGGCCGTCGTCAGTAGCTAGTAATTCTCCTATAGCACTGCGAGGCACGGGCCATTTAAGGGTGCGCCTTCAAGATGGGAGTTTCCTGAAAGGAGCCAACCTGCCCTAAGCGAAAGTGCAGCTGGGAAATGGCTGGCATGAACGTTCCTGGGCCCGCCTTGCCCGGTGGAATAGTTCGGCCACCTCCCAGCCTTGGTCAAGGACCGAATGTTGGGCGCCGCCCAGCGCGCCGGACGCACCCTAGAGTATGTCCAGCTTTTGCCTGCCAGTAAGACAACTGCCGGGAAGACAGTGGACTCTGCAAGGACGCGCCACGTCATTGCGCCAGGGTGTACTGATTTGGGTGAAATTAGGGTTCAAGAGACCCTGCACCAGTGTCTGGAACTCGCGGTTGTTCCAGGACTGCGCTGGCATGAATTGGCCATTGAAGAGGGCCCCACCGTGGCGCGGGTGGGGCAAGCGAATTTCGGGGCACGTGCCCTCCCGGATAGCTGTTAATGGCCTGTGGCTGACGGTTGAATCCACAGTAAAAATTGCCATGAAATGCGGTCAATGGCGGCGCTGGAGCCTCTGGAGTCGTATGCTCGGGTCATGGCTAAATTCTTCGACATTCACCCGCACGATCCGCAGGCGCGTTCCGTCAGCCAGATCGTTGAAATCATCCGGTCTGGCGGTTTGATCGCGTACCCCACGGATTCCTGTTATGCGCTGGGTGCGCAACTGGGAAATCGTGAGGCTCTGGATCGCATCCGGAGCATTCGTCAGCTGGATAAGCATCACCATTTCACACTGGTCTGCAAGGACTTTGCCCAATTGGGCCAATTCGTCATGGTCGACAATGACATTTTCCGCAGTATCAAGGCCGTCACACCTGGGCCCTACACCTTCATCCTCCCGGCCACCCCAGAAGTTCCCAAGCGGCTGGCGCACCCGAAAAAGCGGACCGTGGGTGTCCGCATCCCGGATAGTCGCCTGATCCACGACATCCTTGAAGAACTCGGTGAGCCGATGCTCTCCAGCACCTTGTTGCTCCCCGATGAAGAGGAGCCACTGACGCAGGGGTGGGAAATCAAGGAAACTCTTGATCATGTGGTGGATGCCGTCATCGATTCCGGCGACGTTGGCGCCGAACCCACCACTGTGGTGGACTTCTCCAGCGGCTATGCAGAAATAGTTCGCCGGGGAATGGGCGATCCCAGCCGGTTCGAATAACACCGGAGCCCAATTTTTCTCCGAACGTCGGCCGAACTCACCGGAACTTTAACCTGAATTCCGGCCCTTGAAGCGCGTGCCACTGGAACTTGACGCCAGTTGTGACTAGCGTGGATGTGGCCGGGCAATAAAGGGCATTAAGTAGTCCCGGCTCGCTGAAAAGCCAGTAAGAACACGCAAGAACCTGATCGGAATAAGCGCAAGCACACTCACAGGATTCGAGGGAGTTTCAATGGTCACCAAAAGAACGGCACATGCAGGTTACACAGTTCCCGGACTGTCGTTGCAAGACGGACATAAGATTGCAGCGCTGCTTCAGGGGCGGCTGCACGCACTGAACGATCTCCAGCTCACGCTCAAACATGCGCATTGGAATGTTGTTGGCAGGGACTTCATCAGCGTTCACGAGATGCTTGATCCTCAAATTGAGCTGGTTCGAGCCATGGTTGATGAGACCGCAGAGCGGATTGCCACCCTTGGCGTCTCCCCCAACGGCTTGCCCGGAGCACTGGTGAGCGCGCGTTCCTGGGACGATTATTCCATTGGGAGGGCGCACACCAGCGCCCATCTGGCGGCCCTTGATGTGGTGTATTCAGGGTTCCTGAAAAGTCACCGCCAGACACTGGCGGCCGTGGGTGAGCTGGATCCGATCACGGAGGACATGGTCATCAGCCAGTGTGCCCAGTTGGAGTTGTTCCAGTGGTTTATGCGCGCGCATCTAGAGGACGACGCCGGTGACCTCGCCACTGCGGGTAGCAAAACCGAACGGTCAGCTGCTGCGAAAGCACCGAAATAGTGCCGGATCTGGCCCCGGTTTTGGGGGCTCTGCGCGATTATCCGCAAACGGCCATTGTGACCGGTGGCGATAGGGGAATTGGCAAGGCCACAGCTATTGCCTTGGCTAATGCCGGATTCGATGTCGGATTCACGTGGCATGACGACGAAGCTGGCGCAGCTGACACCATCCAGCTGATTGAAGACTTGGGCCAGCGAGCAGTATCTGTGTGCTTGGATACCACTGATGCCGCCAGTTGCGCTCCGGCGATCACAACGCTGGCGGAAGCGCTGGGATCGTTGGGGGTGTTCGTGAACAACGTGGGTATTGGGCTGAACAAATCAGTGGTGGACACAGAGCTGCATGAATGGCAACGAATTCTGGACACCAATCTCAACGGCGCCTTTCTTTGCCTCCAGGCAGCAGCTAAGTTGTTGATTGCCGGAGGTGTTGGGGGTCGGATCGTGGTGGTGACCAGCATTCATGCCCATCAGCCGCGTTTTGGTTACGGCGCGTATTGCGCTTCAAAATTTGGCTTGGACGGTCTCACGAAAACACTCGCCGTGGAACTTGCTGGCCACGGCATCACCGTTAACGCTGTTGCGCCGGGTGAGATTGCAACGCATCTGCCCGTCACCGAGACCAGACACCCGCATCAGATCCTCCGGCCAGGGATTCCGCTCGGATACGGCGGAACAGCAGCGGAAGTGGCTAATGTGATTGTCTTTTTGGCTTCGCCCGGATCAAGTTATGTTACGGGCGCCAGCTGGGAAGTTGATGGCGGTATGGCAGAAGTGGGTGCTCAAGCCAGCTCGCACGTGGCCACCAATGAGTGGCGCGAAGCCACGCTAGTAGGCACCAGCTAGGCGAGGTAGCAGTAGCCAGCTGTCAGGAGTGATACTAGCCGGCTAGGCGGGGCAGTTGCCCGCCTAGCTGGCTACATCCGTTTCTTGACCTTTGCTGTTGCCGGTGCGCTCCATGGATCCTCGGGCCAGGGATGCCGCGGATAGCGTCCGCGCATCTCGGCCCGAACCTGTGAATAGGGTCCGCTCCAGAAGGAACTTAAATCATCAGTCACTGCGAGGGGCCTACGGGCGGGCGAGAGTAAATGGAACAACACTCGTACCCTGCCGCTGACCAATCTCGGGGTCTCAGCCAGCCCAAAGCATTCCTGCAATTTAACAGCGGCCACGGGAGGCCCATCGCTAGAGACCTCTGGATAATCAATCCGGATGTTCGATCCGCTGGGTACCGCCAATGTTTCCGGCGCCAGCTCTGCCAATTTGGATGCCTCGGGCCAGGGCAGCAAACGGCGTAAGGGATCGGTCAGCGAGAGCGAGGAAAGTGACTTGCCGGCTGCCACGGATTCCAATTCAGGCCCTAACCAGTCTGGCAAGCGCCGCAAAAGTGCGTCGTCGCTGACATCGGGCCAAGGCTCCCCCAACTCACGGTGCACAATGGCCAAACGGCGGCGCAGCGCGTCCGCAGCACCGCTCCAGGTGAGCAGTCCCAGCCTCTCCTTTGACAGAGCGGAAGCGACGGCTTCGCGACCTTGCGAAGGTGTGGCCTTGGCGGGAGTCGACAGTAAAACAATGGCGCCCAGCCTACGTTCGCGGCGCGCAGAAACCTTGCCATTGCCAAAGGTCGCCACCACAGAGTCTTGGAGCATATGTGCCGCGACCCGTTCCGCGTGTTCCTGATCCAAGGGCGCCGCTGAGCGAATGATGGCGCCAGTTCCGGCGGCATCACGGCCCTGCGCGCGGGACACTTCCGCCACCGCCAGCCACTTGTGACCGGTCAAAGAACTGCCGGCCGGTAAGCCCGCACGAGTGCCCGACGACAGCAGATACTGCTGCCCAGCAGCATTCTCCACCAGCCTTGCCACCCGGTCAGGGAAGGCAAGTCCGACGACGAACCCCACCCCCTCAGCGGCACTCACCTTCCCGGAGTGCGAACCAGCTGGTGGTCCAGTTAGGAGGCTGGCTGTTGCATCGGTACTAACCTTGCGGGCGTCCTTGCGAACCAGCGTCTCAAGCCTGCGCACTTCCTGACTCCAGCGCTGCGATCCCGCATCGCGACCGGAGCGCATGGCAGAAAGTAGCGCAGTGAGATCGGCGCCGGGAGCTCTGCCATCTCCGGAGACGAGTGCGACAATTTCAGCGGCGGCCTTTGCACCTACGGCGTGTGCGCCGTCGAGCAATGCGCGGGCTAGGCGCGGATCCGCCGGGATATCGGCCAACGTCCTGCCCAGAGCAGTGGCATGGCCGGTGGCATCAACAGCCCCCAGCTCGCCGAGGATTTCCACAGCAGCAGCAAGAGCAGAAGCCGGTGGCGCATCGGGCAAACGGAGGCCAACTCCCCCGGGTGCACCCCAACAAGCCAAAAGCAGAGCCGCGGCACTGAGATCGGCCACAGCAATTTCCGGCATGGGATGTGCCGGAGCAGCGGCAAACACCTTCTGCTCATAACAACGCACCACGGTTCCGGGGCCCAAGCGAGCAGCACGTCCGGCACGTTGCTCAGCCGAGGCACGTGAGGTGGAGACGGTCACCAATCCCGTCATACCTCGGGCAGCATCGCGGCGGGGTTCGCGTGAAAGTCCAGAGTCCACCACCAGGCGAACGCCGGGAACGGTCAATGAGGATTCCGCCAAAGAGGTGGAGACAATGATGCGGGGCAGTCCTCCGGGCTCACGCGCAGAAACAGCGCGGTCCTGTTCACGGGCAGAGACCTGCCCGTGCAGTTCTAGGACTTCGATTCGGGGTCCATCTGAGCGACTGACCACGGAAGGTGACGCAGCAGAGTTAGGTACGTCCGGCTGCAAAACCGCTGAACGCAGCCGGGAAGCTATATAGGAAACCTCCCACGCGCCGGGAGCAAACACCAACGCGTCAACGGATGGATCTAGCGCCAGTGCCGAGGCGTGGGCCACGGCAGCGGTATCGGCTACGTGATCCAAAAAGCTGCGCGTGATTCCGCGCTGGTCCATGCGCGGCTGCGCTGAGGGAGCCCACTGGAGCTCAAGGGGGAACAGCGCTGAGGGGCAGTCAACCACGGGAGCCGGGGACCCGGCGTCGTCCGTCGCTAAGAGCTGAGCGAAGCGGGCAGCGTCAAGAGTGGCAGACATGGCAATGAGGCTAAGATCGCTGCGCAACTGCCGGACTTCGCCGAGCAGGCCCAGCAACAGGTCGGTGTCGAGGCCGCGCTCGTGGACCTCGTCCAGAATTACTGCCGCGACGCCATCCAGCCCGGGATCGTGTAAGAGCCGCCGCAATAAGATGCCCGGGGTGAGGAATTCAATGATCGTCTCGGCGCTGCTATGACTCTCGCCGCGCACGGAGTAGCCCACCTTGTCGCCCAGCGCAGTGCCATCCAAAGATGCTAAGCGCCGGGCCGCTGAGCGGACGGCGACACGGCGGGGCTGGGTGACCAGAATCCGGTGGGCGGAGGTGGCGCCGAGTGCATTAGCTGCCAGAGGCGGCACCAACGTTGTCTTGCCAGTACCGGGAGGCGCCTGGACTACTGCCGAGGCGCCATCGTGGGTGCCACTTTCAGGGTCAGGGCCCGTGCCCTTGAGGATCGCAGCCAGATCGGGCAGGGACTGGGCAAAGACCAGGCCCTTCCCGATCGTGGCAATATTGAACGGTCCGCCCGGGATTGCGCCCGGAGCGGGAGATGACATAGGAAATCAGCCGATCTGCAGTTCGCCCATATCATCCCAATCGCTGCCATCCACCTTGCGGGAGATGATCTTGGGGGTGGAGACCACGGCGGGGCGCATGGTTTCCATGCCGGCCTTGAAGTGTTCGCTGTTGACATGGTTGCCGGCAGCCTCGTCGTCAAGGAACGCCTCAACCAGAACGAACTCGTTGGGATCAACCACACTGCGTGACCAGTCGAACCAGAGATTGCCTGGCTCGGCGCGGGTCGCTTCGGTGAAGGGGGTCACTAGATCCATAAACGTTGCGGTGGCTTCGGGCTTTACTTGGTATTTAACAACAATGAAGTACATGCTTCTAGCCTATCCCGATGCGGGGACATGCAGGTGCTACCAGCCGCGTTCGCGCCACTGCGGTAGCGAGGGGCGTTCGGTGCCCAAAGTGGTTCCGTCACCGTGTCCAGGGAGCACTAATGCCTCATCTGGATAGACATTGAAGAGGCGTTCTTCGACATCGTTGAGCAGTGAGGTGAAACGGGCTGGCTCGTCGCCGGTGTTGCCCACGCCGCCGGGGAACAAAGAATCGCCGCTGAAGATGATAGGCGCAGCTTCAGGTTCTGACTGCAGGACATAGGCGATGGAACCAGGGGTATGGCCGCGTAGATGAACTGTTGCGAGCTTGATTCCAGCCACCGAGAGAACTCCGCCATGAACCAAAGCGTGGTCAATGGCCACGCCGGCTTCCTCTGCAATACCAAAGATGTCATCCGCTCCGGCCGCCGTTGGTGCTCCGGTTTGGGACACCAGTTCGGCAAGCGCCCGGACGTGATCCCAATGCTGATGTGTGGTGGCGATCATGGCCACGACAGTGGGGACGTCCGCATCGCTCGCTGAATCGTGCAGCAGTTTACTAATTGCCGGGAGATCATCGGCTGCGTCAATGAGGATCTGAGCACCGGTGGACTTGGCGGTAATTAAGTACACATTGTTGGCCATGGCCGAGACTACCGCCCTGCGTACTGTGTGGGCGGGAAAGTCATATAGCAGTGAAGATTCAACAGTCATATGAGGAGCCTATCCCCCGGGCGGGGAATCAAAATAGCCTAACAAGGCTCACTGGCCGAACTAACGGGACCAATAGAGCCCAAGAAGAGCAAAAGGTTCGGCATAAGCGTCACCAAAGGTACCGACGTCGAACTTTAGGGAAGTGCAGTTTCGCAACGAAACAAGTTTGTGACGCAACAATTAGAAATATTACTTCTCTTTTGAGTTCGGAGCGTTCAGGCTGGGTGAATGAGCACAACACGCACATCAGTCCCAGTTCTAGACCTCTCCACCGCCCGTAATTCGGACGGCTTTTTCAATATGGAGTTCATCGACGCGCTGCGCGACGCGGCGCACAATGTCGGGTTCTTCCAGATCATCAATTACGGCGCCGCGGAGGGCCAAGTTGAGGAATTATTGGAGACAGTGGCCGGGTTCTTCCGCTTGCCGTTGGAGCAGCGCCTCGAGCTGGACAACCGCTCCTCAGCCCAGTTCCGCGGGTACACCCGTCTGGGTAAGGAAATTACCCGAGGCCGTGCCGATTCCCGCGAGCAGATCGATTTCGGGCCCGACCGCGAACCTCTGATTGACGTCCCGGAGGACCAGCTGTTCCTGCGGTTGCAGGGACGCAACCAGTGGCCCGCGCAGTACCCAGAGCTGGAGCGCACCGCCTTGCAGTGGACTGCATTGATGGCTCGGATCGGTGTAGATCTACTCGAGGGCATCAGCGTTGCATTGGGCCTGCCGGAGGATTACTTAGCTGAACCGTTTACCTTCGCTCCTGCGTGGATGGGTAAGTTGGTGCACTACGTTGGCGGACAGGTTCCCGAAGCTGGCACTCAGGGTGTTGGCGCGCACGCCGACTACGGCTTCATCACTTTGCTGTTGCAGGACACTGTGGGAGGCCTAGAAGTTCAACCGCATGGCCAGGAAGAGTGGCTCCCGGTTGAGCCGATTCCTGGCGCCCTTGTGGTGAACCTCGGAGAAATGCTTGAGGTGGCCACCAATGGCTACCTTATGGCCACGATCCACCGGGTGACCGCTCCCCCGCCCGGCGTGGACCGCTACTCGGTCCCGTTCTTCTGGTCCCCGCGCCTCGACTCGGTGATTGAAACGGTCCCGCTGCCTGCAGCTCTAGCGGCCGAAGCCCGCGGCGTCAGCGATGATCCGGATAACCCCATGCTGTCCTCCTACGGTTCCAACGTCCTCAAAGGCTGGGTGCGGGCCCACCCGGAAACGGCAGCCATCCACTACCCCGAACTCGCATAAACGCTGGCACGTGGCGGGTAGTGGGGCCAAGATGACCCACAATAAACGGCGACGCCGCGAACTGTAGATGCAGTTCGCGGCGTCGCCGTTGGTGAATAACCCTAATGATTGTTGCGGTGGTGCCTAGTTCTCATCTGCGTCGACATCGGGGCTGTGCGTGCCGGAGTTAGCCGTGCCGGAGTTACCTGTGCCGGAATTGCCCTTGTTAATGGAGCTGAGGAGTCCACTAGCAGCTCCGGTGGAGGAATCTTTGGCACCGCCACCGACCATGCCCTGCAGCAGGCCAATGATGTCCAGACCTGTGGAGTCCTTGATCAGCTGCGTTGTCTGCTGAACGCCGTTGGAGACGTTCTTGCTCAACTGGCTGGCGCCGTCGTTGGAAATGACTGTCATGTCCTTGATGGCTGCCATAGGTGCTGCCACCTCGCGGGCCATGGCGGGAAGGACTTCCAAGACCTTGCTCAGGATGGCGGCCTCGTTGAACTTCTCATATGCCTCAGCTTGCGCGGCAATACCGGCAGCCTCTGCCACACCCTTGGCCTCAGTGGACTCAGCCTCGGCCTGACCGCGGGACTTGATGACCGCAGCATCGGCGCGGCCACGAGCCTCAACCACAGCAGCGTCGGCGTTACCGCGAGCGGTGGAGGCCGCTGCGTCTGCCTCGGCGGCAACCCTGTCACCCTCGGCCGTGAGCCTACGCTTAGCGAGCTCTACCGTGGCTTCGATTTCAGCAGCCTCTGAAGCACGACGGCGTTCCTCCAGTTTGGCGTCAGCCTGCTGGATCAAACGGTACTTCTCGGCGTCTGCCGGCTTGCGAACCTCGGTGTCGAGTTCCCGCTCGCGCAATTCGGCACGGCGCAGGGCAACCTGCTGATCGCGGATGATGACCTGCTCCTGCTGCTCTGCAGCAGCCAAGGGGCCAGCCGCATCGGCGCGAGCCTGGCGGGCGTCGGCCTCTTCCTTGAGCTCGGCACGCTTAATGATCAGCTGCTGCTGAGCAAGGGCCACCTGTTCATCAGCAATAGCCTTGGCCTGCTCCGCTTCCTGCAGGAACTGAGCTTCAGCAATCTTGGCGTTCTTCTCGGCCAAAGCAGCCTCGGGGCGACCCAAGTTCTGAAGGTAACCGGAATCGTCGTCGACCGATTGGATTTGGAAGGTATCAATTTCCAAACCCTGGTTGTGCATGGAGTGCTCTGCTTCTTCCTTCACACTCTTGGCGAAGGTGGCGCGGTCTTTGATGATGGATTCAACCGTCAGAGTACCCACAATAGAACGCAGCGAACCGGAGAGGGTCTCCTGCGTGTAGTGGTCAATGGCTTCCTGCTGATTGAGGAATCGCTGGGCTGCCTTGCGGACAGAATCGGCGTCGCCGCCTACCTTAACCTGCGCAACACCTGTCAAGTGAAGCTTGATGCCGTTCTTGGAAATTCCCTCGATCTTCAGCGAAACCTGACGCGAGGCCAATGAGAGAGGGTAAGCACGCTGCGTGAAGGGGTTAATGAAGATCCGGCCGAACACCACGCGCTGGCTGTTGGGATCCGGTTGGCTCTTGTTGTCCTTAGAGGAGATGACAAGAGCTTGGTCGGGACTGGCAATATGCAAAGCCATGCGTGAGATCACGGCAGCAATGATGATGAGCACCACCAACACGCCGAGCCCAATGAATAAGGGAATGAGGGTCAAGAATGACATGACGCCTTTCGGGTTCACGGCGGCCATGCTGAGACCCACGGCACGCCTGGTGAGTTCAATCCTACGGACATTGCTCACTTTCTCCACATGATGGTGAAAAGCGTCGTTTTTGTTAAGGGGCCATTCCTGACTGCACAAGGACATGTTCGACGGCGTCGCGGCGGTGGATCTTTTTATCGTTGCGATCAAAACCCTTGGCATCCATATTGTTGCCGAGGCGGAAGGCCGCCAGGGCAGCGTCGTAGAGCTCATTCAGGCGCTGACCTGTGTACTCACCCGTGGTGCCGTCGTTGAAGGTGATGGAAATGAGCGTCTTGGAGGGGAAGTGACGGCTCATACGGACGTATCCGTCGGTGTCTTGCTTTAGCTGAATCAATGCGTAGCCGTTTCTTGTGGTGTGCGTTTCTTGTGGTGTGCGTTTCATGAGAGTGGAAAGCCGTTTTGGTGAGCTGGATTATTCCAAGTCGGGAAACCAAGACTCTCATAAAGATGGCAAGCCACAGCATTCTCGCAATCCCCAGGCAGTTCAATGACTTTGAGGCCGGACCGTCACCCTCGGCACCAGTCCGATCAGGTAGTACCAAGAGTGAGGGTCCTTTCCGGGCGGAATCAGAACGGAAGAACGTACCTCTAACCCCACCATTCCTACTGGGGGGATGATCTCCGGCGAACAGCATCGTCGAGGAAGTTACGCTCAAAATCAACCTGGATTTCTCAGCACGCGAGGCGCCCGGGGTACCCGGCGCGTAGGTCGCGTAGGTGATGACTTCATGGACTCTTCGTGCCCAGGCAAGAGCCCAGGGAAGAGTAGGAAATAATGCAGGCACTCCAAGGTGACCTGTTGGCCTGGAGTGCAGCTCAAGGTGCAGAACTATTGGAGGCGCTTGCGAACCATTTCTGAGATTGCCTTGCCATCGAAGCGGCCAGCAATTTCTGCCGTGATGGGCTTCATAGCCAGACCCATCTGGCGCATTGAGAGTTCTCCCTGTTCTGCTTCAAGGTCGGTGATGATGCGGTCCACAATGGCTGCTGCTTCTTCAGCGTCAAGTGCCTTCGGCAAGTACGCTTCGATAACTTCTGCCTCTGCTAATTCCGCAGCGGCTCGATCTGACTCGCCAGCCTCGGTATAGATGCCAGCGGTGTCGTGACGCTTTGCGGCTTCCTTCTGGAGCAGCGTGATGACCTGGGCGTCATCGAACTCGGTGGGTGTCTTGCCGCCCTTTTCACGCGTTTCAATCTCACCTAGCACGTTGCGGACAGTGGTCAGGGCAATCTTGTTGCCAGTTTTCATGTGCGCGATGACGTCATTTTTGAGCTGTTGTTTCAGTGTAGACATTGGCTCCCCTAGGTTGCATATGGTGGCCGCACAGCGGCCGTCGGAACTAATTATTCCACCTTGGGGAGCTCAGCTTGTGCCCAACTACTCAGAGACTGTTCTAGAGTCCGAAAGGCCGTTCGGGTGGTTGTGGTGGCTCCATGGGATCTGGCGGGAAGACCGGCTCTGGCGGATATGGCGGTGGCTGTGGTCCGCTGGGATCCGGTGGCTCAAACGGATTTGGTGGTTGACTCGGGTCGGGGTAAATGGGTGGTTGGCCGGGATCGGGAATGCTGGCCTGGGCTGGGTGAGGATACTGGGCCCCCTCCGTCACCTTAACTTCGTAGTGATGACCCATCATGATCCGGTAACACGCGGTTCAACGTCTGGATTCGGAGTGGTTTCTTCCTCGAGCAGCTCCGGTGCGGGGACGAGTAGTTTGAACGTTTCTTCCACGGGAGATGCGGGTTTGTCGGTTGCTTGGGGCGGCTGTTCGCTCGATTCTTGACTCATGGCCCTAGGCTACGCGTCAAGCCGTTTCGGCGGAACCCCTCCGCTGCCAGCCAGCGCTCAGCCTTGCCTGACATAGTTCTCTGTTCCAGAACAAACTTTCGCTAAGGTTGGGCATGCGTAAAAAACTCATCATTGCGGCAATTGCACTACTAGCACTCATCGCCGGAATCTGGGGCGGAAGCGTTATTTACGCCTCGCTTCAGAATGAGCAAGCCAGCGCAGAGTTGACGCTCGCACCCCCGAGCGCAGGCGCGCCCAGCACTCTCTCCGAAGATGGCCTGGCCGGAACGTGGACCATTGGCCAGGAATCAGAGGCTGGTTATCGTGTCAATGAGGTCCTCAATGGCCAGCCGGTCACCGTGGTGGGCAGAACATCGGATATTAAGGGAGAGGCCACCATTGAAGGAACCCGGCTGACGGCTGCAACCGCTGAAGTTGACATGCGCAACGTAGCCACGGACAACGGCAGCCGCGACGGGCAATTTCAGGGCATCCTGAAAACGGGTCAGTTCCCGTCCGCCACGTTCACCCTGACCGAGGCGGTGGACATTGGCGCCATTTCCGGGGGTAGCGCATCCACCGAAGCTGCAGGAGAACTCACTCTTGCCGGTGTTACCCAAGCTGTCACCGTGAATCTCAAAGCTCAGGTCACCAGCGATGGGGTCGATGTCCAAGGCTCCATCCCCATCACCTTTTCTGATTTCGAGATTTCAGCACCCAACTTGGGGTTCGTCAAGGTTGAGGATGCCGGGACAGTCGAAATGTTGCTGCACCTCAAGAAATAGTTCCAAGAGCGTCAGCGCGCCCAACAGTGTGACGAGGGCCGCACGCCGTCGAGCATTGTCAGAGGCTCAGCATAGGCTTAGGGCAGCAGGTTTTGTCCACGTTTTGCGGGGTTCAGAACGACTAACCCACAAATGCAAGGACGTGCCCTCATGATGGGTCCTCATCACGCTGCCACCGGTGCGGCCGTTTGGTTGGCGCTAACTACCCAGTTCGACGTCGGAGTGGGTAACCTGGCGCAGGTGGTTCCATCGCTTCCCGAAACGCTGACGGTGGGCATGGGGCTGATGGATCTGACGCCCACCTCCGTGATAGCCGGGGCATTGGTGAGTGCAGGGGCAGCCTTGGTGCCGGACGCCGATCATCGGCATGCCACTATCGCCCATTCGTTGCCACCGCTCTCCAACATCTTGTGTATCCATATCGGCAAATTTTCTGGTGGGCACCGGCACGGCACGCACTCAATCTTGGGCATGGCTGTCTTCGTGGCCATCGCTGCCCTGGCGGGCATGTGGACCGTGGAACTGCCCGGTTACGGCACGTTGTTTCCTGGGGCAGGACTCTTAGCGGTCCTGCTGGCTTCCTTTGCAGCAAAGGCTCTGAAATTCATTCCCGACACGATGCGCAAGTTCCCATGGGTGGTGGGGATCGCCGTCGGTACCTTTGTCACACTCTTTGCCCCGCAACATGACTACTGGTTCCCGATGGCCATGGGATTGGGCGTGGCCGCACACATCTTCGGGGATATGCTGACGACCGGTGGTTGCAACTTACTGTGGCCACTTCGTATTAGGCCCCCGCGCTGGCTGCGCAAGATGCCACTAGTAAAGAATATTTGGCGGCCCAGTGGCAACGTTGCCTTGCCTATCTTGGGCAACGCCGGATCCGTCCGCGAATGGCTGCTCTTGGTCCCCGTCAGTGGATACGTCATCTGGGCCATGGCGGACGCCGTCTTCACCTGAGCTTCATTGGGCTAGCTGGGGTTCCGCAAGTGGGGTGCAGCACTCAGCGTCTGCCGAAGTCAGGAAATCCAGCAAGGGTAGACCGACGCTCAACAGCATGAAAGCCACGAGCATGCGCGAGTGAAGCTTGGCTAGGCCAATACGAAAAAATGGATGCCGGCCGTTTCATCAAGTCAGTGGCATTGTGCGGTTTCTGTCTTAGGTTAGCGTCGGGCTGCGCCACCAACTCTTGAGCGACCATCACGTCAGGAGTCAGAACGTTGTAGGGCGCAGGCAGAATCCCCCAGCAACGCCAGAAACCCCCATGACATCCTTGACCGCTCACGCTGTTAACATTAGGACTAGGGGTCAGCGCCTCCACTTGTAGTGTCTAGAGATGATCATTCCAAGCCGGAGAAGCAAGAGTCGGTGCGCGTTAATACAAACAGGGATAGTAAAAAAATTAGGGAGTCGCTCCAAGCATGTACGTAAAGATTTGCGGCCTGCAAACGGCTGAGACCGTGGCCGCCGCAGTGGACGCCGGTGCCGATGCTATTGGATTTGTCTTTGCCCCCGGCAGTCCCCGCACCGTGACCCCAGAATTGGCCGCCGAGCTGGGGCACAGCGTACCGTCACGGGTCGAGACCGTTGGAGTGTTTAGAAACCAGCCCATCACGGATGTTCTGGACATCGCTCGAAAAGCTGCCGTAACCACCGTCCAATTGCATGGTGAGGAGAGCCTCGCTGACATGGTGCGCGTGCACGACGCTGGATTCCGGACACTGCGCGCCTTCTCCGCAGCCGCCTACAACAAGCTGTCTACAGATGATAAGCACGCTTGGGACTCTGAGCGGCTCCTATTAGATGCCGTCGAACCCGGGGCCGGGGTCACTTTTGATGCCATGGAGCTCACGGAAGGAACTCCCCGAGGTTTTTGGTTACTGGCTGGCGGTTTAAACCCTGCCAACGTGGCAGCTGCAGCTAAAGCCTTGAAACCTGTGGGCGTGGATGTTTCCAGCGGAGTGGAATCAGCTCGTGGAGTCAAAGATGTTCAGCTAATTCAGGCCTTTGTGAAGGCTTCTAAGCAGTAGCAGCCGAACAGGGCTATGCCGGCCGGTTCCCTACAATTTCATTAGCGGCAAGAGCCGTTTCCATGAAGCTGAGCTGGTGTTGCATGATGGTGATACTGAGGCTCGCGCTGGGCACGGCTCCGTCGATCAGAAGATATGGAAAGACGGACACGAGCTGACACCGGATGACTACGCCCTGCAGGCTGTGTGCCGCCGCCACGAGCTGCGTGTCCCGAACAACCCTGTCGGAGATCGTAGGAGACCTGCGGCTACTGGGAGTCTTGACCGAGAATGATCAAGAGTTCTACGGCCAAGGCCGCAGGAATGGTGCGGCATCTCGTTACTGAAGGTCGGTTCAGCACCAGCACCGTCATTGGCACCGTCATCGGCACCGCCAGTCGGCACGCAGACCCGGCAACCCGGCATCACTCTCCGATGGATTGGAATTAGAAAGTGATCTACAAGGTGCCTGACTAGCACCGATTCGCGAGGCGATCTCCGTCCCGCTGCTGTGGGACAACAATATTCGCTTGGCAGCCATGGCCCAGGCTGTAGCTGAAGACGATGGTCTAGCTACTGATGCTGTTTCCTGGGCTGGAGAATTGCTGGATTCCAGGCTCGTGGTCATCACCGGAGAGCTCCCATAATTTGGTGAACTTCTTCTGGAACCGTTCCGGTGCGCCCTTGCCGGACAAAACCTAGGCTTAGACCTCGGAGCCTTAGGTCCTGATCTCGGACCGCTGCAAACGAGTCCACCGATTTCTAGGGTTCTCTGGTCGAACTTGGCCTGGATTCTCCCGAATGTAAAGAGTTTTGAATGTAAAGCGTCTTGACATGATGTGATCCATCCCATAATTGGACACATCGCATAAAAAGACACCATCAACTCAGCCGCAAGGCTTTCCTCGCCGTGAGCATCGCTTCCGTCGCAGCAGGATTGGCCGCGTGGGCGGCCTTCTCCGCGGTTGGAGTTGTAATCTACCGGGCGCCGTGGAAGTTCTGATCCGTGGCAACGAAATCCTCACTCACGGACCACGCGGTGAGGTACCGGAGCTTCATTGGCCCGAGTCCTCGCGGGCTTCCTCAGGGGCGGTACTTCCACCTTGGCGAACTTGCTGTCGAATGCCTGGCTGTTGTTGGCCGTCCATGATGGCTCGAACCAAGCCCGTGCTGCAACTTCTACGGGTTGGGTGCGATGCAGGGTAACCGGTGAAGTTCCGTTGAGCGTTCCGATCGGACTCACTGCCGGTGAATATGGGCTCAGCATTAAGAACACTGAAGGAGCACTAGCTTTTACCGCTCTGGCTATCGCTGAGGAGGGCCTCCCTCAGGTTGATCCGACGGGAGAGCCGTCCGATGAGCCGTCAAGTGAACCCACCAATGAGCTTACGACGGAGCCCTCCCCTTCAGCCACGGACTGCACTACCAGCGCTGCTCCAGCGCAAGGAACGGCGTCGCCCACGGCACCCTTAATGGGACAAATCAGGATGATCTGGTTGTCACTGGCGCCTCAACAACCTTGCTGATTGGTGGTCTAGCTTTCGTGCTCAGTCAGTTCGTGCCAAGTCAGGCTTTGCGAACACTCCATGCCCAGGCGATCAAGGGGATTTGCAAGGGAAGCCGAACGCTGTGGATTCTTTTGGTCTCCGGGGTCCCCTCCGGTCCGAGTGCACGTCTCAGAGCTGAGACGTGCCCGGCGGTGAATCCGACAAACATGGCCGTTGTGGCAATAGCGGTGACGTTGCGGGTACGTGGAATCAGCAACCCAGCGACCGCGAGAGCCTCCGGGACTGCCGAAACCAGTACCCACTGGTGACGCGTCATCACGCCGCGCTCATCGCCCTTGTCACTGCACAACGACGGCGGAACCACAGGGTAGTAAAACGCAGGATTCTTCAGATGGTTGATAGCACTAGCGCCTAGGAGGGCCGCCAGCGCCCAGGCATTTACGGTATTAATTCGCGTCATGGACTTCCTTCAATGGTTCCGAGGTGGTTTTCGCACAAGCTTAGCGGGAGCTCGGAAAAGGTTGTGGAGGAAATGAGGAATAGAAGCATCGCTTGGGGCGCTTATATCCGTATGCCGTTGTTCTACAGTTGAGAATAGCTCCGGACATTTTCGGCACCGTTCATCTTTTTTTCGCACGATACGATCAGGACCCCACCATGTCACTTTCCACCGCTGAAGTCTCCGAAAGGCTTTCGGCCAGGGACCGCACCACCATCGGCGTCCTCCTCGTTTCAGCCTTTGTGGTGATCCTCAATGAGACCGTCATGAACGTGGCTCTGGCCAAGTTAATGGACGAGTTTGATGTCTCCTCCTCAGCCATCCAATGGCTGGCAACCGCGTTCATGTTGACCATGTCCGTGGTCATTCCCACTACGGGTTATCTGCTTAACCGCCTGTCATTGCGGACTATCTTCATCCTGGCAATGGGGCTTTTCTCGGCCGGCACGCTGCTGGCAGGGCTGGCTCCGGGCTTTGAAATCCTGCTGGTCGCTCGAGTCGTTCAGGCCTCCGGAACGGCCATCATGTTGCCGCTACTGATGACCACCATTCTGGGCCTGGTACCCACACATCGCCGTGGCGCCATCATGGGTAACGTCTCGATCGTCATCTCAGTGGCGCCTGCCATTGGACCCACGCTGTCCGGGCTGATCTTGCATTCGCTGTCTTGGCGTTTCATCTTCCTACTGGTGCTGCCCATTGCCCTCCTGGCTCTCATTGTGGGTTCACGGCTACTGCCTAAGGATGGCGAACGTAAGCCTTCCAAGCTCTCTGTGCCATCACTCCTTATTTCCATTCCCGCCTTCGGTGGCTTGGTCTATGGACTCAGCGGCATTGGATCGCCCGACGCCGGCACTCACCTGATTGCCCTCGTGGCGCTCGGTGTCTCCCTCGTTTCGCTGGCCGCTTTTGTGCTGCTGCAGCTCCGGCTCCAACGCAACGATAGTGCGCACTTGGACATGCGACCCTTCTTGCACCGCCAGTTCACCCTGGCCCTGGCTCTGATGGTCATGGCTATGCTGGCACTATTCGGTGTCATCATCTTGCTGCCGTTGTACCTCCAAAACGTGCGCGGTTTGGATGTCCTGAATACCGGACTCGTGATGCTCCCAGGCGGTATTCTGATGGGTCTACTAGCTCCATGGGTAGGCAAGTTGTTCGATAAGGTCGGCGCCCGGCCTCTGCTCATGCCCGGCGGCCTGCTGCTCTCTGCCGTCCTCTTCGGCTACACACAGCTGAACGAGAGCACACCCTTGGCCATGATCATTGGCATGCACCTCGCCATGTCACTGGCGCTGGCGTTCATTTTCACGCCAGCTTTCACCGCAGGGTTGAACCCGTTGCCGCATTCACTGCATGCACACGGCTCGGCACTGCTCTCCACCTTGCAACAACTTGGTGGTGCGGCCGGGACGGCCCTGCTGGTGGGTGTGATGGCGGCCGGAACCGTCGCTGCGGCCGCTGCTGGGAAAGATGAGATCGCGGCCCAAACAGCTGGATTCAGTAATGGTTTCATGGTCGCGGCGTGCGTTGCCTTGGGCATTGTGGTCATTGCCGCTTTCATGGGCAAGCCCGACGCCGAACCTTCCTCGGATTCGAATCTCACCTCGGCGAAGACCGTCACAGCGATCCACTAACAGCTAGTCTGAGCCTGGATCTAAGCCTGAACAGGGGCCCGGCGTGTTGCCTGCAGTTGAGGCAACAAGCCGGGTCCCTGCTGTTTCTAGGGCTTGGAGGCCGGGGAAGGCCCAGAGCCAAAGACTGCCCCGGGACCAAAAGCTAGGGCTGCGAACCGCTCCCCTATGATGGCGTGGGTTTCGCTGTCTGGATGGAGTGCGTCCGGCAGGGGATGCTCCACGGAGTCAGCTTCGCCGTAGAGTTCAAGCCCATCGAGGAAATGTAGATGGGGATCTTGCGCTGCTCGTGATTGGACGATCTTTTCCAGCTCCTGGCGAATAATGCGCAGGGTGAGCTTTCCAGCGGCAGTTTCTGCGGCATTTCCGGTGGCGGTGAAACGCATTTTTCCTTCTACAAGAGCTGCCATGTCAAAGGCACCAGGGCCTGGCGTGTCTTCGTGGATACCGCAGAAGATCGGTGAAATCACCAGTAGCGGTGTGTCTGGGTGTCCGTCACGGATGGTGTCGAGGAAGCCATGGACTGCTGGCACGAAGGCGCGCAATCGCATCAGATCTAGGTTGACGAGATTGATGCCTATTTTGATGCTGATGGCATCAGCTGGGGTGTCACGCATGGTTCGCGCCACGAACGGATCCAGGAGGGCGCTGCCACCAAAACCGAGATTGGTCAGTTCCACGCCTCCTAGGCGAGAAGCGACGGCGGGCCAGATCGCCGTCGGACGTGTGGCGTTGGAGCCGTGACTGATGGAGCTCCCGTGGTGCAACCATCGGGGCTGTCCGCTCTCTCGCTGTGCTGTAACCGCTGCGTTGCTTCGCAGCTCACGGAGTTCTGTGGCCTCATTGTGGGGAAGCCAGAGTTCAACACTCTTTAATCCCTCTGGCAGGTTCGTGAATCGGGTGGTGCAGACGGGACCTGCAACACGAGAAGGGGTGCCCGTGGCCATATCGATGGTGGTCAGAATGCCACCGGTGGTGACGGACTCGCCCAGAACCACACCGTCCACAACAAGTTCAATGACACCATCTGGCCGGGCCGGCGCTCCTGCATAAGTGGTACGGGAACGTACTGTGTCCAGCTCGATGACCGTGGCAGTGGTTTCGAAAGCGATGCGTACTCCAGAGGGCTGCTGCTCCACCATCAGAAGTTGCGGGTCCCCGTTAGCTTGCGCCCGGGCTGCGGAAGGCAAACGATGCACGATCGTACCTGTTGCTGTGCTCTCAAGTTCAAGGGCACCGCGAATGAAGGTGGACGGGATGGGCCGGGTGGTAAGCACGTTGCTCCAGAGTGTCTTTATAGCCGTATAGCCGTTATCTAATTTTGTGTTGCAGGCTCCATCTTTGCACGGGTGACGATAGCTTCCCGTTGCCCGGGCTCGCGCCGGCAAACAACGGCTGAGAAGTCAGAGCCGAGCGGCCCCGGCGAGGCTTCTCGCTGGTTCTAATACTGGCTCCGGCTCCCGCCCCGGCAGCTGCGCTGGCACAAGCTCCGGTAGCCGTGCTGATTCACCCTTGATCCGACGGGCCCGGAATGTACCCATGATCTTCTCGATCAGAATTCCCAGCAGGCCCGCCGCAACCATGGCAGTTACCAGCCCTAACAGCGGATGTTCCCGCAACCAGGTTCCGGCCACCGCGCCAATCGCCACTGAATAGATGGCCCACAGGGTTGCAGAGAGAGCAGAAACAGCCATGAATTTACGTTGCGGATATCCAGTGGCTCCGGCTGTGAGATTGACGGCAACCCGGGCAACGGGGAGGAATCTGGCCACCAAAATCATCGACACTGCACGTTGTTCAAGCTCTCTCCCGGCTTTGCTAAAGGCCCGCTGCATGAGTGGACGACGCATCCAGGCAAAACGGCTGATTCCCATTCTCCGGCCCATCAGATAAGCGATGTTATCGCCAAGGAAAGCACCTGCGGCAGCCGCCACCACCACCAGTAACCCGAGGATGGCCGGACCATGACCTACTGCCAATGCCGCCACGGCCACCACCACTGTTTCGCTGGGAATCGGCGGGAAGAAGCCATCCAGCAAGCAGAAAAGCACCACCACAGCGTAGGCCCACGGTTGCCCGGCGGCTGCCATCAAGAAATCAGTCATGAGAACACACAGCTAACGGGCCAATTCCGGGATTTTCCATAGCTTCAACGCTACGGACAGCCGCGGTGCACCACTAGGGGGAAAACCCCCTACTTAGCCCTGAGGAAACCCTGACTCGCGGCTCCCAATTCCTCGCGCCCATTCGGGGCTAGTTGGGCCAATACCCTGCCCGTTGCGCCAAGATCTGCTGACAGCTCCGCTAAACGGCGCCCTCTTCGATATCTCTGGGGCCGGAAAGATCCATCTCCAAGAGCGGCACCACCTTGGACTTACTGACGAATCGGTGAATGAGCCAAAGCCCCAGGAAGATGGGGATGCCAATGTAGGAGGATAGGACTTCCACACCACGGCCGGCCACGACGGCCTCATAATTTTGTCCGGCAATCACCAGGATCAGCACCGCGAATGCCAACACCGGACCGATGGGGAAGAAGGACGCCCGGTACGGCAGGTCGTTCACACTATTTCCTTGAGCGAGGAAGCCGCGTCTGAAGCGGTAGTGCGAGATGGCGATTCCGGCCCAGACAATGAATCCACTGAGCCCTGAAACGTTGAGCAACCATGCGTATGCAGCGCCCTGCCCGACGATGGCGCTCAAGAAACCGAAGAGTCCGACGCCGGCCGTGGCCAGTAGCGCTGCCATGGGCACGCCCCGGGAGTTGACTCTGCCAAAGATCTTGGGTGCCTTGCCATCGCGGGCCATGGCATAGAGCATGCGTGTTGAGGCGTAAAGACCGGAGTTGCCCGCCGAGAGAATGGCGGTCAGGATGACGGCGTTCATCAGTGCTGCGGCGAAGGCGATCCCTGCCCGTTCAAACACCAGGGTGAAAGGCGACGCAGCAATGTCCGCTTCACCGGATGAGAGAAGGCTGGGATCGGTGAAGGGAATGAGGCAACCGATCACAAAGATGGCGCCCACGTAGAAGATCATAATGCGCCAGAAGACTGAGCGGATTGCACGGGGAACTTCTCGACGCGGATTCTGGGCCTCGCCAGCTGCAACGCCAACCAGCTCTGTGCCTTGGAAGGAGAACCCGGCAATCATGAAGACGGAAATGATGGACACCCACCCGCCATGGAACACGTCTTCACCCGTTTGCCAGTTTGTCATCCCCGAGGGGCCATCGCCGAGGATTCCAACAATCATGAGCACGCCGGCGATGAGGAACAAGATCACGGCAACGACTTTGATCATGGACAGCCAGAATTCACTTTCCCCAAACGCTTTGGATGAGAGTGCATTGACGCCGGTCAGCAACAAGAGGAAGCCTCCAGCCCATACCCAACCAGGCACTCCCGGGAACCAGAAGTCCATGATGATTCCAGCAGCAACCAACTCTGCGGCCACAGTGATGGCCCAGTTGAACCAGTAGTTCCAACCAACGGCAAACCCGAAAGATGGTGACACGAAGCGGGTGGCATACGTCTGGAAGGAGCCGGCCACAGGAATTTTGGCGGACATCTCCCCCAAGGACTGCATGAGCAAGAAAACCATCAAGCCCACCAGTATGTAGGCGAGGAGAGCTCCGCCCGGACCTGCCTGAGCAATGGTGCCACCGGAAGCCACGAAAAGGCCAGTGCCTATGGCGCCACCAATCGCGATCATTTGGAGGTGGCGGCTCTTGAGGCCCCGCTTGAGCTCGTTATCCGCTATCGCAGTTGGCGAGACGTTAGTGGAACGAACTCGCGAGTTGCGGCCTTCTTGTGTTGTGTCCGTTGATTGCTTACTCACGATTGGTTTAGTGCCGCCCCTCGAGACGAAGACTTCAGTGGCGCGACGGCGGAGATAGCCTTTGCGACCACGAAGGACTGGTACTGATGATGCATGTGTGTGACTTTCTGGCGGTTTGCCCCGACGAGCCTCATTCACGAGTTGAACACTCCATTATGACGGAAATCCAGTATCGACATGGAATTAGTGATCTGCATCATGGGAATGCGCCGAATGCAGACCGTCGAACGTGGCCAGTGTTGGCACTACTTCGGGCAACAGTTCACACGGAGTTGGTCTAAGCGTCACGTTGGCAGGGCAAGCTCCCAAGAGTCATGCCTTGTGCCCAACGAATATCCCTCCGATAAGGAAAACTCTTGAGAAACAAACAGTGGAGATTGCGCTCCGCAGTCGGACTCGCCTCCCTAGCAATGGTTGGAAGCAGCGTCAGTATTGCACTACCAGCCGTTGCTGACTCCCCCAACACGGTGCGCATCAATGAGGTCATTCAGAACAACGGCACCGTTGCTGACGGGGTTGAACTCATCAACACCGGCCAGCAAGCCATAGACGTTTCTGGGTGGCACATCTCCGACAACAAGCCGGAAAACGTCATAGAGTTGCCGGCCGGATCAATAATTGCGCCCGGCAGCTACCTGATGGTAACGGTGGACGATGACGCCGCTCCGGTAAAATTTGGCCTCGGAAAAGAAGACGAAGCCAGGCTCCTGGGTCCCGATGGGAACACGGTGGTGGACTCCTTCGCTTGGAGTGGCCATGTGAGCACCTCTTACGCTCGGTGCGCCGAGGGAACCGGGGAATTCACTGTCTCACCTCAAGCCACTCCCGGTGCAGCGAACATCTGCGAAGTCCCAGCGGACGGAAACTTGGTCATCAATGAAATCGAGTCCAGCGGTGGGTAGCCCGGTGACTGGATCGAACTCCTGAACAAAAGTGCCGTTGAGATTGAGTTGGGCGGACTCTCAATCCGCGACAGCGATGACTCCCATGTCCACACCCTGCCGGCAGGAGTCTTGGCACCGGGTGCCTTCTTGGTCTTGCACGAGGCTGAATTCGGCTTCGGGCTCGGTGGGGGCGATTCCGTGCGCCTTTTCGACACGGACGGCGCCACACTCATTGACTCACATACGTGGACTGCCCACTCGGCCACCAGTTTGGGCCGTTGCCCGGACGGAATTGGTGATTTCTCCACCACCGCCACGCCTACTAAGGGGGCTGCGAATGACTGCGTAGCTCTTGCGACGCCAGCGGTCTTCGTGAACGAGGTGGAATCCAACAATGGCAACCCCGGTGACTGGATTGAGCTGTTCAACGCCGGCACTACAGTTGTGGATCTCTCTGCTTGGGTTGTGCGCGACAACGATGACAGCGCCAGCCACGCATCAGTACTCCCCGATGGTGCCAGCATTGCTCCGGGTGGCTTCTACGTGGTTGAGGAGAATATGCTCGGTTACGGCTTGGGCAAAGCTGATTCGGCCCGCATCTACCTTCCTGGCGGGCACGTACTAGTTGATTCTTATTCCTGGACTGCGTGGGGCAACAACGAACACGCCCCGACAACGTTTGGCCGCTGCGCCGATGGCACTGACAACTGGGCCGTAACCACCACCTCAACCAAGGGCGCCCCGAATGACTGCGGCCTCCCCATCCGCATCAATGAGATAGAGTCCGACGGCGGTGTCCCCGGCGACTGGGTAGAACTCACCAATATTGGTGCCACGCCAGTAAATATTTCCGGATTCCTGGTCCGAGACAATTCAGATAAGGCACCGTTGATGGTTCCCGCCGGAACCACCCTGGGCGCCGGTGCCTACATTGCACTGGACGTTGATGCGGCGTTTGGACTGGGCAAGGCAGATTCTGTGCGGCTCTTCGACGCTACCGACACTCAAATTGACGCTCACAGCTACACGGCTCACGCGACAACCACGTGGGGCCGCTGCCCGAACGGTACCGGCGAGTTTGTGCAGACCAGAGAAGCGACTAAGGGCGCAGGCAATGCCTGCCAAGGTGATTTGATCACGGCCGCGTGGCCCGGTTCTGATGCTATTGCCACTGCAGATATTGCAAACACCTTTGGCTCTGACATGAGCGGCTTGGCCTTTGAACCCCAAGCCGTTGCAGGTGCCGGCACCTTGTGGGCTGTCAACAACGGTGCTGGCACCTTGCACCGGCTGGTTCAGAATGGCGGCAATTGGGTTGAACAGGCCAACGATGTTTGGGCTGGTATCACCACCCTGCGTTATGCCGATGGAGCCGGCGAGGTTGATGCCGAGGGTGTGACCATGACCTCCGCCGGACCTTCGGCCGGTATCTTTGTGGTCTCAGAACGGAACAACGCAGCCAGCGGTATCTCCCGTCCGTCAATTCTTCGTTACAACGCGTTTGGTGGGGTTGACACCTTGGCGGCGACCGCCGAATGGAACCTCGTGGAGGACTTACCCGTGATCGGCGCGAACGCCGGACTTGAAGGTGTCGCGTGGATCCCCGATACGCAGCTGGTTGCCCAGGGATTTGTGGACGAATCCACTGGCAAATCCTATAACCCGGATAGCTATCCCAACCACGGTTCGGGACTCTTCTTCGTCGCGGTGGAAGCCAACGGAATGGTCTACGCCTACGCCCTAGACCAGGATGGCTCCGGTTACACCCGCGTGGCCACCATTGAGAGCGGGTTCCCCGGTGTCGTGGAACTGGAATTCGATCCGGCGACAGGTTTGCTCTGGGCTATCTGCGACGACACCTGCGAGGGTCGCAGTGCAACACTGGATATCACCGACAGCGGCGAAGGCGCTGGCAACTTCTCCGTCACGCAAGTCTTCGAACGCCCCACGGGCATGCCCAACCTGAACAACGAGGGCTTTGCCATTGCGCCCAACGCTTTCTGTGTGGATGGGTTCAAACCCGTGGTCTATTCCGATGACGGCCAGACGGATGGGCACGCCCTGCGGACCGGCTCTATCAACTGCGCCACGGCCCCAGCGCCAGAGGCGACCGAGACTGGTGGAGCCGGTGGCGGCGAGCCAAGTCCTAGCACCACCCCTCAGAGCACCGATATACAAAAGCCCAGCCAAGATGCTGTGGACGTGCAAGCTTCTGGTACTTCGCAGAATCTCGCAAAGACCGGAGCAGATGGTGCGGGACTCCTTGGCGGTGTGGCCCTGCTCTTGTTCGGTGGCATGACTGCGTTGGTGCTTGCCAACCGTCGGCGGCAGAGTAACCACTAGTTCCTACGGGCAATAGGGAGTCACCACTAGAGACACCGGAAAACTGACTCATCGCTGAATCTCGCTGAGGGGGTCGGGGCGCTCGCACATGCGGACACCCCGGCCCTGCGTGGTTTACGCCTTGACGCGCTTAGGATCGGTATCGCCTAAAGTCTGTTGCGCCGCCGCTTCGAACGGCGAGGTGCTTGGAGCCAGGGACGCAGTAATCGCGTACTCAAGGGCAACATAAAATAGGTCATGATCGGCGTCAGAATGCAGACGTTAAGAAGGACAGCTAGAACCAACGGCCAATCACTGGTGACCGGACCCAGGAAGAAATTAGCCAACAAGCTCACAGGAAGGAAAGGCAGAAAGATACTCACGGCCTGTTTCCACCGAGGCGGGACCACAATTTCTGGAACTGTGATCGAGACATCTCCTGGCTGGTCAAACCAACCCTCAATACCGGTTCGGTGCTCCACGCGGGTGATTTCCATGAGGTCGCCGCTGCCGTCCATCCACCATTTACGCTCATGCGAATCGTCCCAGGCAAGCAGTGTTTCCGCGTCAGAAAAGCGGTACATGACGTGCCATTCATTGGAGTCTAATTTGCTACGAACCCACCCAGATCCAAGGTAACCAGGCCATTCTCTGGCAAGTTCCTGCCCAGCCAGTGCCCAGGCAGCGAATTGGCGGTGGCAGCCAGGCTGGACGGTACGGGCAATTGACACGGTGACGGGTTGAAGTTGAGGCACCGCACTAGTGTAGTGCCCTACGCAAGCCAATTCCACCATATGGACGCACCATATAAACACGTCCACAAGTGACCACACAGTAAAGGTGCCGGTCACACCCAACGGGAGTGTCCGGCGTCGTACTTCAGAGTGCGGCATCTAGTCCTGCACGAACCGGGACAAGGAACCCGTAAGCCAACCAGCCAGCCAGTTGAGTAATGGTTCGGGCTGTTCCAAGGTGGCGTTAGCGCGGCCTTCGGCGGCCGTTACAGTCCGGTTGAATCGGCCGTGGGCGCCGAGCAAGTCGTCCAAGACCACCGTCACCGCGACGAGGAGTCTCTTCTAAAGTACCCGTGAATAGTGCTAGTGGTGCGGCTTTTCGTAGGTCCCGTGGGTGGCGATAAGCCCCATGATGACGGTGAGAATGACGATGATTCCAATGGCAATGGCTAGGCCCCACATATTCATGACAGTCAGCTCCTTCAGCTCAGCGGCCCGGAGGCCGTCGGCGAACGGTCAGTAGCGAAAATTTCGGTTCGCCTAGTCCCATCATGCACCCGCGAGCCCGATGTCTCCAGAGGTTGTAGACTGCCGGACCTTGGCACCGCTACTATCGAAAGAAATTCCCACGAATAACGGAGCCCCATGGCACTCGGTTCCACGGGACCGGCCAGTTTTGTGGTGATCGATTCGGACGGCAATCCCGTGATCGTGGCTCAGCATGTGTGAGTCCAGCTCAATCGCCATCTGCTAGCAACACGATCTAGAGGAATGCAATGAAACTGACGTTGACGCAATTCGTGAGCCTTGACGGCGTATCCCAGGGACCAGGCTCACCAGCGGAGGACACCACTGGAGGTTTTACGCGCGGAGGTTGGTTTGTCCCGCACATGGATCAAGACTTCATCGACCAGGCATCCCAGTGGCTCGAGCTCGCCGAAGCTCTGCTGTTAGGCCAACGCACCTACACCGCCTTCGCTCGTGATTGGCCGCTCATCACCGATCCACACGACCCTTTCACAGCGCGCATGAACAGCCTGCCCAAATACGTTGCCTCCAACTCGCTAACGGAGGGGTCTTGGAATCCCACCACCGTTCTATCCGGAGATATCAGCGCCCAACTCCAAGAACTCAAGTCCGTCCCAGGCGGTGAAATTCAGATTCATGGCAGCTCCATCCTTGCCCAATCGCTATTCGCTGCCGGCCTGATCGATGAACTCCGGCTCGTGGTGGCCCCCGTGGTGGTGGGAAGCGGCCGCCGACTCTTCCCCGATGGCGCTACGCCAGCAGGCCTTAAACTGCTCGCCAGCCGAACCACACCCGGAGGCCTAGCCCTCCACAGTTATCAGCTGACGGGACCGCCCGGCTACGCCACGTACACCGGTGTGAGCGACGTGCCCACTTCCTGAAATCAAGCTTACTAAAGTACGACGGCGGGACTTGCCTTGGGAGCGCGCGGGAGGCAACGGGTGCGAGACTTTGCGCAGAATCCCCCATTCCACTGCGCGGACCAGAGTGGCCGGACCGCGCTGGGCGGGCGAATGTCATTCCCGCATCACTCCCGCGTTACAGGCCTGACACTGAGTAGCTGCGTTTGATAGCAACAGTAGCGTGCCCCCACTCGCTGGCTTTGACTCGAGCCTGATGAAGTTCAAAGGAGCGAGCATCCTCAAAGCACTCGGAAACATCCCAGACCCAAGGGTTGACGCTTTGTTGCACGGCAAAGGAGATGCATCCTGATTCGGCCAGCGTCAGTTCGACATGTCTAGGTAGGAACTTTTTGACGAGGGCAGTCTCGGCGTCGTCCTGACAAATCAGTTGACCAGTCAAAATTATGTTGTTCACGTGATAGATCCTGCCATGGACAGGCGAGAACCAGAACTAGAACTAGCCACGGTGTTTCGAAGACCAGCCTCCGCGGGACAATCTTCGCCAGAATTGCTTCCAACCGACTAGTGGACCCGAAAACTGCTAGTTGTCACAGCAAATCTTTCAAGATCTAGCATCGCTAATTTCGCGCCGATCGGCACCAGTCTCCAATGAATTCCAAAGTCTCGAACTCTTGTGGCCGCGGGTCCTGAGACTGGGGTGTGTTCCGACACCAGGTTGCGGTCGCGCGATTCGTTCCCTGCTCGAGGGGTTCACCGTCAGTCGGGGGTATAGGGGCTGATCTCCAGCTGGTCAACTCCGTGATTGTGCAATGCCTCGACGACACGATGCGTGGCGATGAAAACATAGTTCTGAACCGTCTGGCCGTAGATGTTCTGAATGTCAGAGCCCGGGGACGGATCGGTCGCGAAGCCGGTATATCCCTCGACATGCGAGCCGGAGTGGTCTCGAACATCGACGTCGAAGGTTCGGTAACCGGTGACCTCAGCGGCGCGGAGCGCCTCGATGAAACGAGTGGAGACAATCTTCAACGCGTTCCCACCGGTCCACAGCATGTCACCGAACTTCTTGCCTCCGTTGTAGGGAGCAAGCCACACAGGGAAGGGAAGTTCTTCAGGACGCCAGTCGACGATGAACGGGTAGGCACTGGTGACACCGTCGGGCATGTACCAGGGTTCTCCGGTGATTTTCGGCTTACCTTGTCCGCAGACGCCGAGCCACACGTAGTTACGTTTCGATCTGGCCTCTATGCGAACCCACTCGGACATACGCTCGCCTTTCATCAACGGCAGTAAATCGAGTATATGACCTTCATCGACGTGTTGAACTGAAGGAAGACGGTCGCTCCCGCATTCGGTGTGGATCGCAGCGATAAATGGCGGCTTTTTCGCAACGCTGAATGTCACCCCCTGGTGGCTCGGAAGCCGAACGGCTACCTGGACGAGTTGCCCGTATTTTGCCCAGCGGTCTGACTTTCCAGAATGGCGAGGGCCTTTTCGCTCGCATTGCGAATCCGATGCAGCGCCCCAATAATACTGATGCTTGCGAACAACACGATGAGAATCAGGACGACGAGCAACCAAGTGATATCCATGGACTCACTCTGTCAGATCCGGCAGCGCATCGAAAGTGGGCCGTTTGTCAATGGATTCAAATTGCATAAGGGTGTAGTAGTGAAGTTGCCAGCGATCCTAGGCTACGTCCCAATAGGGAACGGCTATTGGGACGGTTGCCATGAGTTCAAGCGCATTGCGATGGAAGCGCTGTTTTTCGTTTGGACTATTCACTATGGCCCGTCTTGGTCCGGCAGGTATCGTGGGCATATGGACGAAGCCGTGAATATGAATCTTGTGCCAAGCCCAGAGAAACTCGTGGCTTTGATCGACGAAATCGTGACATCGGGTTGGCCCGACAGAAATGACGATCAAGCCGACTATCTTCTGCGGTTGGGATTCCACCAAGACGAAGGAGCAGAGGGATTCTGCGAGGGCTACGGTTTTTTGCCGGCACCAGAGTCAGCGGTGTATCTCGGAGGGGAGCTCCACAATGCTGATTTGGCTGTCTCAAACGCAACGTGGTCGTCGTTTAACGGAGAGTTGTTCTCCGTAGGTTTCTTCCTCTATGACGGGCGTAGCAGCCGAGAGGATGGTGCGGTGCTCGGATACCGATTCATCTACGAACAACTCCTTGCCATGTACGGTCAGCCGGCTGACGCGACCGTTGGACCATTCGCCGAAGCGACCTCATGCTGGAACTTAAACGGGACTACAGTCGAGATGTATTGCCACACCAGGCCCACGCCTGTTCTGCAGCTTGGGTTCGGCCACATAGTTCGCAATACAGACTATGAAGCACGCATGGTTTAGAGAAATTGTTCGAGTCACCTGCGTCGCGCAACACAGCAGCCTAGGTGAGACGCCCGTAGGCGCAACCCTCTGTGAGATAGTATCCGGTTGGTTCGATCCAGACCATGATTTTCGAGGATTGCCTTGCTTCCGATGGAAGTATTCACTGTCAGTGGCTGGCGTAAATTTTTGCCTGTCCGTGAGTAGTCCGGATTTTTTGGAACACACCGCCAAGGATGACGGTTCCAGCAAGGGTAGTGATGACTGCAGCCCAGCCAACACCCCAATAAAGTACTGAGGCATTGTCAAGGATGGCTTGTCGCAGCGGTGAGACAGGTTCAGGGGGTAGAAAGTCTCCGTAGCGCGGGAACGGGATTGCCAATAGCATCCATTTGCAGAGCAGGGCCAGGATTGATGTCACGGACAGCCCCAGCCACCAAAGGGTGATTTTTCGAGACTGGTCTTGTTGCAGCAGCGATTTACAAGCGCGGAATCCCCATGCGAGTGTGAGGGTTACAAGAATGGCTGCCACGAAAGTCAACAGCGGCATTATGAACGCAAGCAAGGCGAACACTGGGGCCATGACGGACGCGACGCGCCACAAGAACATGCTGGGTGTTGCGATGATTACCGAATCAGACATCTGAAGGCCCCCTGTATTCTCCATACTCACTTTAAAAGTGCTGTGCGTGTAACCCGCGCCACTACGTACCAGTCAATCATAGGAACTCGGAATCGGCCCGGCACAGGTCACCAAGCTTCAGACTGAATGAAGCCACCACCAAAAGTCGACTGGACAAGCATCAAATGCTATCTGAACTGCATCTCCATGATTTTAAGGGAACGGCTTGCGGGACAACGCTTAGAGCTAGCGACAAAGCAGGTCGAGATGTTCGCTGATACGGTTGTCCGCTCTGCCTGGTGTCTTCAGGATTTGAACGCAAGAATGGGGGCGATCGTGACCAAGATAATGATCATCGCCCATCTGAGATACTTGGCTGGCACTGTGCGTGCAACCTTCCAGCCGATAAGCACTCCGCACAATTCTGGTACACCGACGATGAGTGCGAACCCCCAGTCAATCGCGCCGATGCTGAGATAGCCGATGCTGCCTACGATCGAGATGATGATCGATTGGGCTTGTGCTGCGGCAAGGGCTGACAGTATCGGTGTGCCGATGGCGACGAGCAATGGCACCGTTAGTAACGGACCGCCGACGCCGAACATTCCGCTGGCAGCTGCCACTAGAAGTCCGATCACCACGAGCACGGCCGTAGGATGCCGTGGGTGCATTCCGTCATCAACTGTGAGCGCCTGCCGGTACCAGACAAGCACGGCAACAACCATCAAAAAGACGGCCAGCAGGATTCCGAATACTGGACCGGAGACGGCCGAGTTGAGCAGAACCCCGACAGGCGTCCCGACAATCGCAGTGAGGAGCAATATGACAGCCACCCGAACGGTTTGCCGATCGCGCAAATGCCCGGATCGGAGGTAGGCGAGGGACCCAACCGTGCCAGTTGCCACATGCGTCACCATGGCTGTACCCGCCACAGCCGCAGGCGAGAGACCTGTGAAGAGGAAGAGTCCGGCTGTCGCCAGTACACCGCCAGGGCCAACGGCTGTGATGCCGATTCCTGCAATTAGACCGATGCAGGCAAGAAGAAGAATAGACAAGTCGCCAGCCTATCAGCGGAGATACTGCACGCCGTCGGCCGCTCACATTCCGCACAGGAATGTTCACCGGACACGTGCCTAGTACGTGTCCGGTGAATGTGTGGTTAGGGGCGGATGACGGGTTGCTGCAGCTCAGTCATCCAGTTTTCCTGGGCTTCAGGCTCGGAGACAATATACAGTTCGCGGCAGACTCCAGCCAGTTCATAGCCGTTCTCTTCGATCCACGCATGCAGTGCCTCCCACGATTCTCCGATGGTTGCCATGGAACCGTGGTGAACGGTCGTAGCGGCAAGAGCGACTCCCGGGATATTGGCGATGGTGAACCCCGCTCCCGCTAGGGTGGCAGCATTGACGGGGAATGCGGCGTAGGCACGGACTTCCTCCCCGTCACCAGATTCGATGGCTTCGTACATCGCCAAAGACTGGGCTCCTGGGTCAATGCCAGCAGTCGCTAGATCCTCCGCGAGCTGTCCGAACAGTGGCCCGATGACCGGGCTGATGTTCTCCGGTCCGAAGCCGGGGGCAATGGTGCTGGTGAGTGCCACATGCTGGGCCGGCAGGGGCTTGAGTTCGGTGGTGATGGTGCCCTGCATAATCCGCGCTACCTCGTCGAGCCGAAATCCAGGGTCCTTGAAGGCCAGGATGCGGCCGAGCACAGCAAACTGCTTGCCCTCGTAGGAGCGGTATCCGCTGTGAGGATCCACTCGGGCAGGGGGAAGCAGACCGATCTCGTCGTAGTGCCTGAGCATCCGGACGGATACCCTGCCTATCGACGCGAACTCTCCAATGTTGAACATGATGTCTCCAAGAATTCCGCCTCACACTGTGTGAGAGTCAAGCATTGCATTTTCATACTTCTCGCAGAGGTTTTGAGAAAGTTCAAAAACTGATCCGTTACCGGGCGGGAATCAGCTCAGCACCTGTTTGAACAGGGCTTGGTACTCACTACTAACTAGGTCCAAAGAGAGAGCCTCTTCCAAACTGAACCATCCGAAATCGTCATGTTCATCTGGCGCGGCATTCGTGATTTCGCCGTCCCATTCATCAATCCGCCATATCTCCAGAAAGAGGCCGGCTTCTTGGCGCGTTAGTAGAGCTGTCCCACCGGGCGCGGTGATTTCCACGTTCAACTCTTCTCGAAGCTCGCGTACCAGCGCCTGTCGGCTATCCTCGCCTGGTTCCAAGTGGCCTCCCGGGAGGTCCCACACGTTGGGATACTTAGCCTTCGATGGGGATCGATGCACTAGAAGAATTTGCCCTGCACGTACGAGCAATCCGCACGACACATAATGCGTCAAAAGTTGTTCCATGAGTCGAGTCTACGGATACCCTGCCGTCGTCCCGCGGAACGGGAGGCACGCCAGCCCGTGGTGCTGACGCATCGCGAAGACTACGATTAAGGGCATGGGCCGTTCGACGATGTTGGGGAACTACACGGACAATGCCGTGCGGGCGGTGATCATGGCTCAGGAAGAGTCAAGGTATATACACGACTCGTACATCGGTCCCGAGCATCTACTATTGGGGCTTCTGCACGCATATCCGAAGATGGTGCAGACGGCGCTGGGCGTCTGGCCGGATGAAGTGCGTGATGCGATAGTAGGTTTTGTCCCCTCGGGTCCGCCGGACATCCCAGCGTTATTTCCATTCACCCGCGAGTCTCTGGACGCTCTCAAGGCGGGGCAGCGAACAGCGCGGGAGCTTCATTCCGATCAGGTCGGTATCAAGCACCTATTGTTCGGGGTGCTGAGTGTCCATAGCGACCGCCTGGATCGGGCGCTGGCCGCTACGGGTGTGGTTCGAGGCAGCGCGCAAACGCGGGTAATGGCGGCGCTTACGCGCGGCTGACCGATTGCCGGGCTGGGCAACAGGCAGCGATCGCCCGCCAGTCTATCTTCGCAAGCACCCGCAAGGGGTTCGTTTGGACAGGCATTTCGGAGTTCCCGTAAACGGTGTCCGGTGAATGGAACGGTGAACATTTCTCTTATAGGACAGCAGAGTCCTCGAATCACGGACCCAGAGCCTGTTGTTGAACTACAACAAAAAAATCTTGTTGTGACATGAAATCCGGATTAGCGGCGCGTAGCTACGGATCCTACACTTGGGACATGGATTTGACGGTTTCTGCGGCGCTCACGATTCCCGCCAGTGAACTCAACTGGCGCTTTTCGCGTTCCTCAGGCCCTGGCGGTCAGCACGTAAACACCTCCGATAGTCGCGCAGAATTGCTGTGGAACGTGGCCGAATCAGCAGTTCTGACCCAGGAGCAGCGCGTCATTCTGCTTGAACGGTTCAGCAGGCGGCTCGTTGACGGTGTCATCACGGTGGCCGCGCATGAACAGCGCTCGCAGTTGCGCAACCGGGAGATCGCACTGGAGAAATTAGGTGCGCTTGTTGCTGCAGCGCTCACTCCAGCAGCTGCTCCCCGCAAGAGCACCAAACCCACTCGGGGATCCAAACGCCGGCATCAGGCAGCGAAACAGCAGCGCTCCGCGACGAAACAGTTGCGGCAGCGACCGCACGGGGATTAACGCTCATCACTTTGCATCGCTGGCTCGGCTGGCGCCTCGGTGCCCGTTAGGGTTGAGCCATGACACGGACTGTGGCGGTTTTGCTGGCAGCAGGTGCTGGGACCAGGTTGGGGCTCGGGCCCAAAGCCCTTTTATCTTTCCGCGGAACCACCCTCGTTGCTCATGCAGCGGCGGAACTACTGCGTGGCGGCTGCGTCGAAGTCATTGTGGTGGTTGGCGCGAGTGCTGCACAAGTGCGGGCTACTCCCCTGCCGCGGGGGTGCCGAATCGTGGAGAACCCAATCTGGACACAAGGCATGGGGACCTCGTTTGCAGCTGGCATTGCAGCGGCAATTGGCGAAGGAGACGCTGATGGCACCAGGAGCGGCCCCATATTGGTTGCGTTGGTTGACCAACCCGGCATGAACTTTGAACTCATCCAAATTCTGCTCGCTGCCCACCGGCCAGGACGGATCACCGCCGCCGGGTACCGCTCCGCTCATGGCGCAGCGGGCGCGGGTAACTTGCGGCGCGGGAATCCCGTACTGTTCTCTGCCGAGCACGCGGTGGCCGCAGCGGCAATAGCCACGGGTGATTCCGGCGCCAGGGTATTCCTCGCGGCTCATCCAGAGCTAGTAGATCTGGTCGATGTCAGTACCTACTCCGATGGTGCTGACATTGACACCCCTGCAGATCTACCCCTGCTGGAATAGTTGGTGCAGTCCGTACCCAGCTGGAGCAGTCAATATGTGACATGAGGAACCATAGGCAACTTTATGGAATAGCGCCCCGCCCCTCAAGGTTGTGCAACACGTTGTCCATCAACCGCACTTTAGGAGATGTCCTTGAACTTGTTTTCCCCCGTCACCCTCGGCAGCTTAGAACTTCCCAACCGCGTGGTCATGGCCCCGCTCACTCGCTCCCGATCCGGCGTCGACGGTGTACCCGGGGACTTGGTGGTTGAGTATTACCGCCAGCGCGCATCCATGGGTCTGTTGACGAGCGAGGGTGTCTACCCGAGTTTTGCCGGCCAGGCATTTGTGCGTCAGCCGGGACTGGTTACCGATGAGCAGATCGCTGGTTGGAAGCGCGTCACCGACGCCGTCCACGCAGATGGCGGGCGCATCATTGCCCAAGTCATGCACTCGGGCCGTGTTACCCACCCGGGCACCAACGGTGGATACCAAGTGGTGGCCCCGAGCGCCGTAGCGATCGACGGCGTGACCCGCACTTATGAGGGCAAACAGGCTTATCCGGTCCCCCACGCACTAGAAAAAGGCGAACTGGCGGGCGTCATCGGCGAATTCGTCCAGGGCTCCCTCAATGCTCTTGCTGCAGGATTTGACGGTGTAGAGCTCCACGGCGCCAATGGGTACTTGCTCCATGAATTTCTCTCGCCAGCGTCCAACCAGCGCACTGATGGATACGGTGGCAGTGCCCAGAACCGTGCCCGCTTTGTCATCGAGACGGTTCAGGCCGTCGCCGAAGCGATTGGTGCCGATAAGACTTGGCTGCGCATTTCACCCGAGCACAACATCCAAGGGGCGTTGGAAACCGATGCCGCGCAGACCCTCGCCACTTACTCGGCTCTGGTCGATGCTATCGCCCCTCTGGGGCTGGCTGGCCTGAGCATTTTGCACAAGGATCCATCGGGCACCTTGGTACAGACACTGCGTACCCGTTTCGGTGGCCCCGTGCTGCTGAACACCGGATTTGAGACGGTCACCAGCCTCTCCGATGCCCACTCCCTCAGTGAGTTGGCAGACGCTGTAGTGGTTGGCCGCCCCGCCATTGCCAACCCGGATCTGGTGCGCCGCTGGGCTGAGAACCTGCCGCTGAACGAACCTGATTTCGCCACGTTCTACACCGAGGGCGCGGCCGGATACACTGACTACCCCTTCTGGGCCAACTAGTCTGGACCCACTAAATCATCAGGCCCGTTAGCTAGCAGTACTAGCGGGCCGGACAAGTTGCGCAGCGTTCTTGTGGCAACCCCCATCCTGTTGGCGACGCAAGAACGCGTTGTGGGACCCCTTGGTTTAGCATGGAAGGCATGCGATGGTTTCTTCGATGAGGCGGGAAGTGTCCTTTGGCGCGCCTCCCTCTTCGGGGCTACCCCGGGGTACGCACTATTGCCTGATCCATGCACCGCAGGTGCCTCACTGCGCTCCGCGCAGCCGCGCACCCGCACAGAGAGCTGAGTCATCGGAGAAGCCATCGCAGCCATAACTCCGTCTCAAAATTCACAAGTGACTCAGTCTCTAACGACAGCCTCGGCAACGCTCAAGCGCACCCCCCCGCGCGTCAACGGAGGCCATAGCGCAAACTCTGGCACAGGCTTTTTTGGCTTCCCCACAGTGGACCAAGCCGGATCTAGTAGACGCCGGCGCCCATGTTTTGGGAGCACGGCGCCGTTGGCTGGGACCGCTTGTCACCTTCGTTTTGGGTGCGTACCTGCGTCCGCCGCTGGATGCTCCGCGCGAACTGGCCGTCATGATCGGCGGCAGTGATGCATTGGTTGAGGCCATAGCCAAAGCAGCCCGGCAACGTAAACCCATCGTGATTGCCAAATATGTGTTGGCACCTTCGGTGGCCCGTGATCGGAGGCAAACGGGAGTACCTGCGATCAACACGTTGGGCGAGCTGGCTCAACGTCTCCAGCTCGGCGCCGGGGAACTGGAATGGTTCGCGGATCCAAAGCACTGGAACCGAACGGGGGCACACAAGCTTCAGCACTACCGCTACGAATGGCGCACGCGTCCAGGGCGACTGCCACGCCTACTGGAGATCCCGGCGCCGCGCCTACGTGCCATCCAGCGAACTGTGTTGCACGAGCTGCTCTACCCCATTGAACTCCACGACGCGGCCCACGGATTTGTCCCCGGCCGCAGCGCCGTCACGGGCGCCGCTCACCACACCGATAAGGATGTGGTGTTGACCGTCGATCTGCAGACTTTCTTTGCCAAGGTGACGGCCGGGCAAGTGTTCGGAACGCTGCGCCAAGCTGGTTATTCCGAAGCTGTTGCGCACCGTTTGACAGGAATCCTTACCCACGTAGTTCCGCCCCAGGTGCTGGCCCACATGCCTCCCGGAGGGAATCCGGCCCAGCGGTTTGCGCTGCGGAAGGCACTGTCTTTGCCGCATCTTCCGCAGGGCGCACCCACCTCTCCAACTGTGGCGAACCTGTCTCTGCGCCGGCTGGATTCACGCCTCGCCGGACTCGCTGCAACGTTCGACGGCGGCTACACCCGTTACGCAGACGACCTCGCCTTCAGCGGAGGCCGGGAATTTGCGCGGCGTACCCAGGCTTTCTTGCGGGCCGCCACAGAAATCATCGAAGACCAAGGACACAGCGTCAACCAGCTGAAAACAAGAGTCCGCCGCGCCAGCACCCGCCAAACGGTGACCTCGGTAGTGGTCAACGAACGCACCAATGTTTCCCGCCCGGACTTTGACCGGCTTAAGGCAATCCTGCACAACTGCCTGAAACATGGTCCGGAGTCGCAAAACCGGGAAGACCGCTCCGATTTCCGGGCCCACCTGCAAGGCCATATCTCCTGGGTTTCCGCACTCCATCCAGCCCGCGGAGCAAAACTTCTAGAGGTTTTCCACCGCATCAACTTCTGAGACGCCGGTAGCGCCCGCCTCCTCGGCCGTTATGCTTAGGCCATGACGACGACGTCGATTGCTTCCGCGGGCGCACTCTCTGCCAGACTGGCCGAAACTGGTTATCTTGCTGATGAAGGGCTGTCCACCATCGCCTATTTGGCCATGTCAATGGAGCGCCCGCTACTGCTTGAAGGTGAACCCGGCACAGGCAAAACGGCCATGGCGCAAGCTCTAGCTCAGGCATTTGCTCTGCCCCTGATCAGGCTGCAGTGTTACGAAGGCATTGACGCCACACAGGCTCTTTACGATTGGGACTTCACTGCACAGATCCTGCACCTACGCAGCGTTGAAGCAGGTGGCGAAACCCGCAGCACCGCCGATCTGGAAAGTTCGCTCTACGATCAGCGCTTCCTTCTGGCCCGGCCTATTCTGAAAGCGTTGCAACAAAGCCCTGCCGTGCTGTTGATCGATGAAATTGACCGGGCAGATGACGAATTTGAGGCGTTCCTGCTGGAGGTCCTATCCACCTATCAAGTCTCCATTCCGGAATTCGGCACGGTGAAAGCCGCCGTCCCGCCGCTGGTTGTGCTGACCTCCAACCGCACCCGCGATCTGCATGATGCGCTCAAGCGTCGCTGCCTGTATCACTGGATTGACCACCCAGGCTTGGCCCGGGAGGTGGAGATTGTGCGCACCAGGCTGCCCCAAGTCCCGACACTTCTGGCCGAACAAGTGGTCCGGGCCGTCCAACAGATCCGCGCCACCGACGATGTTATGAAGCCTCCCGGTGTGGCCGAAACTCTCGATTGGGCACGCGCTCTGCACCTGCTGGGCAGTGCCGAACTGGATCTGGAATCGGCAGCGGCCAGTATCGGTGCGCTGTGCAAATATCGCGAGGATACCCAACGCGTGACGGCCGCGCTGGCCAGGATTCTGGGCTGATACGTGGCTGCGGTGACCAATAGCGCTGAGGAAATTCTCCTGGCCTTTGCCGCCGCTGTCCGTGCTGCCGGCTTGAAGGTCACCGCGGAGCACTCACGCAGTTTTGTTGACGCCGTGGCCCATTTATCCATGGAGAACCGTGGTGAGGTCTTTTGGGCTGGGCGGGCCACCTTATGCTCCGCCCCGGAAGATCTGGATGCTTATCAACGAACCTTTGAACACTGGTTCACTCCCGTGCACGCCGCCCCCAAAGCCGAGATGGGTGCAGCCACCACGGTCCAGGCTGCTGCGCTTGACGAGGACGACGCCGGCCCTGATGGTTCCGAACAAAGCGAAGAGTCCCTGCGCGCTGTCGCCAGCCGCCACGAACTCTTGCGCCACCGCGATGTAGCCACCCTTGACCCTGCCGAAGGGGCCCTGCTCCACCAGCTGTTCGGCAAGCTCACCGTCACCTTGCCTACGCGTTTATCCCGCCGGAAGCAGCCGTGGCGAACCGGGCAGATTGACCGTGCCCGCACCTTCCGCGAACAGCTACGCCGCGGAGGAGAGCCAGGGCCCCTGAAATACGTTCGCAGGCCCAGAAAGCTGCGGCGGATCGTTTGGCTCATCGACGTCTCCGGTTCCATGTCACCGTATGCCGACAGTCTGCTGCGCCTGGCCCACCATGTCCTGCAAGCCGCCCCGCATCAGGTGGAAATTTTCACTTTGGGTACCCGGCTGACCCGGGTTACAGCCGCGCTCCGTACCCCCGACGCCGACGATGCCTTGGCATTGGCCGGAATCACCGTGCCGGATTGGTCCGGTGGCACGCGGCTGGGTGAGGTACTGCGGGCTTTTAACGATCGGTGGGGACAGCGCGCGGTGGGCAGATCCGCCGTCGTCGTTATTCTCAGTGACGGGTGGGAACGCGGCGATCCGGCGCTGTTGGGGAGGCAGGTGGAACGGCTGCATCATGTGGCGCGTCGTGTCATCTGGGCCAACCCACACCGGGGCAAGCCCGGCTACGAGCCTGTGCAACAGGGAATTATGGCTATCCGTCCGCACGTTGATGATTTTATTGGGGGCCATTCATTGAAGAGCTTCGAGGAGTTGTTGGCTGTGATGGGCAATGCGTGAAGTACTCAAGGACTTAGTGGAAGCTGTGGCAGCCGGGCACACCGTGGGATTGGGGACGGTGGTGCGCACCTTCCGCTCGGCGCCACGTCCGGCCGGCGCCTCCATGATGGTCGATTCCGATGGGCTTGCTGTGGGATCCGTATCCGGCGGATGTGTGGAGGGAGCCCTCTATGAGTTGGCCACCGAGGTGGCGGCCAGCGGCACACCGGTATTACAGCGCTATGGGATCAGCGATGACGCCGCCTTCGAGGTAGGCCTGACATGCGGTGGGATCATTGACGTGTTTGTCGAAGCTATCTCACAGACTACGTTCCCGGAGCTGGCCCACGTGGCTGCCCATGTGGATGCGGATCGGCCCGTGGCGATCGTGACAGTTATTGAGCACCCCGACCCGGCTTGGTTGGGACGCCACCTGGTGGTTCGCCCCGATGGATTTGCAGGCTCGCTGGGGAGTGCCCGTGCCAACCATGCCGTCAGCGATGATGCGATAGGGCTGCTGGCAGCCGGACGCAATACAACGCTGATGTACGGACCCGATGGCGAACGTCGCGGGGACGGCATGCGCGTCTTTGTGGCCAGTTTTGCTCCGCAGCCACGCATGCTGGTGTTTGGTGCCATTGACTTCGCGGCGGCCGTGGCCCGGCAAGGCAGTTTCCTGGGCTACCGGGTCACCGTCTGTGATGCTCGCGCCATCTTTGCCACCAAGGCACGCTTTCCCGTGGCCGATGAGGTGGTGGTGGAGTGGCCGCACCGCTATTTACAGGCACAAATTGATGCCGGTCTGGTGGATCCACGCACCGTCATTTGCGTGCTGACCCACGATCCCAAATTTGATGTTCCGCTCTTGGAGGTGGCGTTGCGCCACGAGGTGGCTTATGTGGGTGCCATGGGCTCGCGCAAAACCCACGACGACCGGATGGAACGCCTACGTGAGGCGGGTTTGAGCGAGGAGGAGTTGTCCCAGCTCTCCAGCCCCATCGGCCTGGACCTTGGCTCGCGCACTCCGGAGGAGACCGCTGTGTCCATTGCGGCTGAGATCATTGCACTGCAGTGGGGCGGGCGGGGTGGCAGGCTCAGCGACATGGACGTGCGAATACACCACGTTCTCGTCGCGGACGCCGCACATGAGGATGAAAGTGAGGATTTGCCGCTCTAATACGGAAAGGTGGGCTGGGGCTCTAACTATCCTCTGGCCCGTCATGTAACGTGAAGCACATCATGGGCTGGAGACAGGCAATGGCGTCTGAACTCCAAAGAAACTAGAGGAGTTCTCAATGGCGAGTTCCATATCCATCACCGTGGACGTTGACGGCGTCAGCTACACGGACAGCGTTGAACCCAGACTTTTGTTGGTCCAATACCTGCGTGGACTGCTGGGAAAAACAGGCACCCTGATTGGTTGTGACACCACCAACTGCGGTGCCTGTACTGTGCACCTCGATGGTGTCAGCGTGAAATCCTGCACCATGTTTGCCGTGCAGGCGGACGGACACCAGGTCACCACCATTGAGGGCATGGCCCAAAATGGGAAACTGGCCCCGTTGCAGGAGGCCTTCCACCAGTGCCACGCACTCCAATGCGGCTTCTGCACCCCGGGCATGATCATGCAATCGGCATCGCTGCTGAAAGAAAACCCACATCCCACCGAAACGGAGATCCGGGAAGGGCTCGAGGGCAATCTATGCCGCTGCACCGGCTACCAAAATATTGTGGCAGCTGTGAAGTCCGTGGCGGACGGCGTCCAATATGACGATTCAGGTGTTTCCGTGGCACCATCTCTGGACGATTCCGAAACAGCAGGTGTGTCATGACCGCGACAACAGAAGGCAGCCGTACTGGCAAGGATCGGACCGAAATTGGCACGGCCCGGCTTCGGAAGGAGGATGCGCACCTAATCACGGGGCGTTCGCGCTTCACCGACAATATGGTGCTTCCGGGGATGTTGCACTTGGCTATGGTTCGCAGCCCCTTTGCGCACGCCATGATTACTTCCATTGATGTCTCCGCAGCGCAGTGCTCCCCCGGTATTGTGGCCGTGTTGACCGGCGCCGATGTAGCGGATGAGCAAGGTTCATTGCCCAATGCGTGGCCAGTCGCCCCGGATCAGAAGGCTCCCAGTCATCCCTCGATCGCCGTGGAGGAAGTCGCCTTTGCTGGCGAGATCGTCGCCGTGGTGATTGCCCGCAGCGTGGCCGCCGCCCGGGACGCCGTCGAACTTGTTGATGTTGAGTACAACGAGCTGCCGGTGGTCATGGACCTGGAGGAAGCCGCAACAGATGCGGTGTTGGCCCATACCTCACTGGATTCGAACAAGTCCGCAACGTGGGTGTTTGATTCGGGCGAAGCCGGCACGGGTACCGCCATTGATGAGGCGCTGGCTAACTCCGATGTGGTGGTGGAGCGGACCCTGTACCAGCAGCGGCTCATTCCGGCGTTCATGGAACCACGCTCTACGGTGGTGGATCCAACGGGCCAGCAGATCACCATGTGGAGCGCCACGCAGATCCCGCACATTTTGCGGCTTATGTTGGCGCTGACATTAGGCATCCCCGAGAGTAAAGTTCGGGTGGTCGCTCCGGATGTTGGTGGAGGCTTTGGCGGGAAGCTGCAGGTCACCCCTGAGGAAGTCATCACTTTGTTGGTGGCTCGGCGCATGGGTAAGCCGTGCAAGTTCACTGAGACGCGCAGTGAGTCCCTGCAGGTGGGCCACCATGGGCGGGCGCAGGTACAGCGGTTGAAGATCGGCGCCACGAAGGACGGCATTGTCACGGGTCTGCACGTTGACCTGTTAGCGGATATGGGCGCCTACTTGGGTCTGATCACCTCCGGCATCCCAGTGCTGGGTGCGTTCATGTACAACTCGATCTACAAGTTCCCGGCGTACCACTTTGAGTGCCACAACATTTTCACCAACAAGGCCTGGACGGATGCTTACCGTGGGGCCGGGCGCCCTGAAGCCACGTTCGCCATTGAGCGGATGATGGATGAGTTGGCCGTGGAGCTGAACATGGATCCATTGGAGCTGCGGGAGAAGAACTGGATCAAGCACACCGAGTTCCCGTTCACCACCGTGGCAGGGCTGGAATACGACACCGGCAATTACGAGGCCGCCACCGAGAAGGCGCTAGGCCTCTTCGGATACCAGGAGCTGCGGGCCGAGCAGCAGCGGCGGCGAGATACGAACGCCACCGTCCAGTTAGGAATTGGCATCTCCACTTTCACGGAGATGTGTGGGCTGGCTCCCTCACGTGTGCTTGGTGCACTCAGCTATGCGGCCGGCGGATGGGAACACGCCCAAGTACGGGTGCTGCCCACCGGCAACGTGGAAGTTGTCACTGGCTCTTCGGCGCACGGGCAGGGCCACGAAACAGCGTGGAGCCAGCTCGTAGCTGACAGGCTCGGGGTCCCTTTCGAGAACGTGGAAGTGCTGCACGGTGACACGCAAGTGTCTCAACGTGGCCTGGACACATATGGGTCCCGGTCCCTCTCGGTGGGAGGCATGGCCGTGCTGGCCGCAGCCGACAAGGTCATTGAGAAAGCCAAAAAGATTGCCGCTCACATGATGGAGGCCAACGAAGCCGATCTCGACTTCGCCAACGGCTCCTTCACCGTGCGCGGCACCGAGCAGTCCACGGCCTTCGGCGAAATTGCCTTTGCCGCGTTCTCCGCGCACAACCTGCCCGACGGTATGGAACCGAATCTGGACTCCGAGGCCACCTTCGATCCCGTCAATTTCTCCTACCCGCACGGCACCCACCTTGCGGCCATGGAGGTGGACACCGAAACCGGCCAGGTCACGGTCCATAAATATGTGTGCGTGGACGATGTGGGGGTGGTGGTGAACCCCATGCTGGTGGAAGGTCAAGTCCATGGCGGCTTGGCACAGGGCATTGCGCAGGCCCTCTTCGAAGAAGCTGTCTACGACGACGCCGGCACCTTGGTCTCAGGATCATTCGTGGATTATCTGGTTCCCGGCGCCCCGGATCTGCCGCACTACATCACGGCGCGGACCGAGACAGCCGCCACCAGCAATCAGCTCGGCGCCAAGGGCGTAGGTGAGGCAGGCACCATCGCCTCCACTCCGGCCATTGTCAACGGAGTGCTCGATGCCATCCGCCATCTGGGTGTGCAAGATATCAAAATGCCGTGCACACCAGCCCGTGTGTGGCACGCCCTGCAGGAAGCCAAAACCACCGGAGGTGTGCAATGATTCCCAGCGCGTTCGATTACGCCGCGCCCACAACGGTTGCTGATGCGCTGAGTTTACTGGCCGCCGCCGTTTCAGCCGGTGACGACGTCAAGGTACTGGCCGGGGGCCAAAGCCTGATCCCCGTCATGAAGTTACGCATGGCCGATCCTTCCATGGTGGTGGACTTGGGGCGGATACCTTCCCTTTCCGGCATCAGGGACGACGGCGAGACCCTCACCATAGGTGCCATGACCCCACACCACGTGGTGGCCACCCATCCAATGATTGCCAGTTTTGCGCCGTTACTGGCGCAGGCTGCCGCCACGGTGGCTGATCCTCAAGTCCGGCACCGCGGCACCATTGGCGGGGCACTTGTCCATGCCGATCCAGCCGGAGACATGCCAGCTCCCATCATGGCCCTTGAAGGGGTGTTCAATCTGCAGGGCCCTGCCGGGAGCCGCTCGGTAAATGCCGCTGACTTCTTCCAGGGCTACTTCACCACGGCAGTGGAAGAAGGTGAGATTCTCACCAGCATCACGGTGCCCAAGTACGCCGGCTGGGGAACCCACTATGAGAAGTTCACACGCGTGGCCCAGCAATGGTCCATTGTTGCCGTGGCAGCTCTTATCCGGATTGAAGGTGGCGTCATTGCCGAGGCCCGGTTGGGACTAACCAATATGGCCAGCACTCCCCTGCGCGCCACTTCAACCGAGGCTGCGCTCGCAGGCTGTGCCTTGGAGGTGGGTGCCATTGCGGGCGCCTGCGCCAACGCGGCGGACGGAACAGATCCGGCCAGTGACCTGAATGGAGATGCCGCCTACCGGCGCCACCTCGCAACGGTGGTGGCCAAGCGTGCGGTACTGGCCGCCGTCGGACTTTCATCGCAGAAGGGATAGCTTCATCATGGAACTCAAACACCATTTCACGGTCCCGTCGTCGTTGGAAGATACGTGGCGATCCTTCAACGAGCTGGAGGAGATCGCCCCCTGCTTTCCTGGGGCAACGTTGACCAGCGTGGACGGTGACACGTTCACCGGCACGGTCAAGATCAAGCTGGGTCCAATCGCCATGCTGTACACGGGCGCGGGGCGTTTTCTTTCCCGCGATGAAGCCTCTCACACCGTGGTTATTGAGGCTCAAGGGAAGGATAAACGCGGCAACGGCACGGCTGGCGCCACCGTCACGGCGGTGCTGGCGGCGGACGGTGAAGGCACCACCGTGGATGTTTCCACCGATATGAACGTCACGGGCAAGCCCGCACAATTTGGACGGGGCGTCATCCAGGACATCTCGGACAAGCTGCTGGAAGCGTTCGTGCAATGCGTGATTAAGAAGGCGCAAGGGCCGGCAGAGACTGAGGCGACGGAGCCGGAGGATCCTGTTGTACCCGTGACTGAGACCAACGTTGCTGCCGCCCCGGCGGCACCTTCCGCCCCGGCGGCTCCGGCTGCTTCGGCGGTTGCGGCAGCGCCAGCGGTTCCGGCTCCCCCGCCCCCGCCTCCCGCTGCACGCCATGCCGCCCCACCAGTTCAGGCAGCCCCAGTTCAGGCCGCGGCAGAACTTGATTTGGGTTCGGCCGTGTTGCCGGTGCTGACCCAACGCTTTGGGCCGGCCGCGCTCGTGGCCGTAGCTGTTCTAGCTTTGATCATCTGTGTGTGCCGAGGAAGACGACGGTCATAAACTGCCGTTTCTACCCACTGCTCTCCCGACCGCGGTCCCAGCTGCACGGTGCGCCGTTCGCTCTAATGGAAGGCCGGAATTCCCGTGATGTGAGCACCCAGTATCAGAGTGTGGACCTCGTCGGTGCCTTCATAGGTGCGCACGGATTCTAAGTTATTGGCATGACGCAGTGGCGAATAGTCCAAAGTAATACCATTACCGCCCAAGATGGACCGCGCCTCACGGCAAATTTTTATAGCCTCACGGCAGTTGTTGAGCTTGCCCACAGATATCTGAACGGGTTCCAGGGATCCGGTGTCCTTCATGCGGCCGGTATGGATGGCCAGCAGAGTGCCCTTCTGGATTTCCAGGAGCATGTTAACCAGTTTTTGCTGCGTAATTTGGTAAGCCGCTAGGGGCTTGTCGAATTGCAACCGGGCTAAGGAATACTCCAAAGCTGCCTCGTAGCTGTCGCGTGCGGCGCCCATGACTCCCCAGATAACGCCGTAGCGAGCTTCGTTGAGACACGAAAAGGGTCCACGAAGTCCCTTGGCGCCAGGCAAGAGTGCATCTTCTGGAAGCCGAACATCCTCGAAAGTGAGATCGCATTGAATAGAAGCCCGCATGGACAGCTTTTGTTCGATGGGTGTCGCCGTGAATCCCTGACTGTTGGTGGGCACCAGAAACCCGCGAACGCCGTCGTCAGTCTCAGCCCAAACCACAGCGATCTGAGCTACCGAGGCTAGTCCTATCCAGCGCTTGGCACCGTTAAGCACCCAGCCGTCAGCGTCCTTCCTAGCGAAGGTGGCCATGGACGCCGGATCGGAGCCGGCGGTAGGTTCGGTGAGAGCAAAACATCCGATGATCTCGCCCTTGGCCATCCGCGGCAGGTACTGGTTCTTTTGCTCTTCGGAACCCCATTTATGGATGGCGCTCATGGCCAGCGAGCCCTGCACGCTGACGAAGGTACGGAGTCCAGAATCGCCCGCTTCTAACTCCATGGCAGCAATGCCATATTCGACTGCGGAGCGGCCGGGGCAGCCGTACCCGTGCAGGTGCATGCCAAGCAGGCCGAGCTGCCCCATTTCCTTGACAATTTCCAGGGGGAACTCGGCGCCCTCGTACCATGCTGCAATATGGGGACGGATGCGCTCTTCCACAAACTGACGCACCATGCCGCGCAGCTCAAGTTCTTCCTCGCTGAGCAGCGCATCAAGGTTGAGGACATCCGAGCGCTGAGCGGTTGCGGCGGGAGTGGCGGGAGTGGCGTTTTTGGTCAACGTAATTCCTTCGTAGACGGTGCGGAGAAGGCTCCTAGTAGGAATTTGGCTCTTAGGCTTGCGGGTCTTTTCTCCAGTAAAACAGCGTCCAGTCCAGTACATCCAGCCAGCATCAAAGCCACGCGTAGATCACAATGCATATTTCGCTGGCACCGGTGTTCCACTCATTGCTGTTGTGACCTGTCCGTCCGCGCTCTGGACTAAATGAAGGCGGTCACCATTGCTTTGGCAAATTTAGGGAGCACCGCCGTAGACCTGCCGGTAACGAGCATCCAGCCCTGATTGGGACAGAATTGGACGTCTTCTGCTGTCCATTGTGCCCCGGCGCCGAGGGCATTCTCAGCCAGACCTGGCCATCCCGTCAGCACCTTTCCCCGCAGAACTCCAGCATCAATCAAAATCCGGGGACCTTGGGAGATGGCCGCCACTGGTTTTCCGGCCGCGATAAAGTCAGTCACCAAGTGGGCCGCTGCACTACTTCCACGCAAAAACTGGATGTGGTCCGTTCCTCCGGGCACAATCAGTCCCGAGAAATCCTCGGCATTCTGCCCAACCACCAGCCCGTCGACCAGGAAAATTTCCCCGGAAGTCTCCCCCGGAGCACGCGTCACAATAGAGCCACCGGACGTCGAGAGGAGGACTGGCTTACCCCCTGCATCCTTAACTGCCTCCCATAAAGTGATCAACTCTTGGTGGTCAACGCCCTGTGGTGCAACCAAAAAAGCAATCCGCTTCCCATTGATTTCATTGGACACAGTTGATTCCTTTCGCTGCGGCTTTCAGATCAGCTCCGGATGGAGCCTCGGTTCCGGACCCAACCGATTACTCCTGTGGCGACGAACAAGACAAGGCCAATGATTGCCAGCCAGAACAGGCCCTTGATGACGAATCCCAAGACTGATAAAACAAGCCAAATGATTAATAGGCCAACAATGATTCCCATAGCGTTACGCTCCCAACGAGTAGTGCAGTTGCTGCAGCAGTCTAATTTCTGATGTGCGTGCGCTGCGGCCGCTGCCTTTTATTCAAGGCTAGGGCCCGGCCACGTCAATAACAACCATCCGGACGCCTAGCCATCCACGCTCTGCACCTATCAATGCTTCCTTACAGTCCTTGCTTACACATGGAATTGACTGGCTAAGAACTCCTGCTGACACGGTTAGTCCGGATTACCTGGCCGGCCGGGACCACAGTTTTCCACATCCTCAGGCAACGCCTCGTGGTGCTTCTGACCATGCGTTCTCCGGTTCTCTTTCATCTCCGCCTCGTACACATGACGTTTACCGCCTATAAGCTCCTCACGGGCGCGCTTCTCAGCTGCTTTGAATTCGGCGTAGTAGCCGTCGTCGTAATCTTCAACCAACTGAAACGTCCACCGTCCACTGATGACGTTGCGTCCTAGTATCTCGCGGTCAAAAACTTCACTCAATTCGGTATGCCCTGCTGCGCGCAGCAGTTGTATCGCCTCGCCAAGCGCCAAATCGGCCTTTCCGGTGAGCCGATGAAAGCCGTAGAGAAGCCCTCTAGCATGCTCCACCACTTCGAGGGCTTCGGAGAGTTTACCGAGAGCCTCAACGGTTGAATCCGTCACCTCGGACCCTCGTTGATGGGCGGCATCAGGCTCATCCACTGGCGCGGCAGATGATGTTTCCATGGGCAATACTCCCCTATTAATGGACGTAACGGCTTCACCAATTCTCGCCGCTGCACTGGTTGCTATAGCCGTCTCATGGGTGCCAGGCTTCTTCCCAGTCGATTCTCTATCCGCACCATTTTTGGCGCTACGCTGCAACCGCCTTCCACGCCGGTGACGTTTTCATGGAATTGCTCCGTCCTGCCACCGGCAGTATCCTGTTTCAGATCTTTTTCTTGCTTGAGTCACCCCGTAGGGGCAGCAGGTCTAGGACCCGCTACCCCTACGACCGGAGGAGTATACTTCCCTAAACGCGGGTAGCTGCTCCGCCTTCCGTGTCGTCAGTGTGACGATCGTTAGCGTCCTCCTTGAAATGCGCCTTGGCGTCTGCGATCTTGTCCTTGGCGCTTCCCTTCACCTGATCGGCTTTGCCCTCGATCACTTGGGAGTTGTCATCGGTGGCTTTGCCCACAGCTTCCTTGATCTTTCCTGTGGCCTTGTCCTTGGCTGCATCGAACTTGTCTGCGATACCCATCATTCCTCCTGTTGTGTTTGTTTGTTTTCGATGTCAAGCGTTCACTCTTTAGCGGGTTCGGCGTCCTCAACAAAGGTCTCGCCCTCATCGTTCGTGTAAACACGGTATTCGTTCGTCGGCTGGTCTTGTTCGGCGTCCATGGACCGTTCCGAGACGGGCTCATCAATGGCCGAACGCTCGGCGTCACCAAAAACGGCACCAAGACCCTTGGCATCTTGCGTCGGCTCTCCACGGGGGATGGATTCTCCATGGCCACGAGAGTTGTTAGTCTCTTCCATGGGTGTTTGACCCAGATCCGCGAAGGTATGGACCCCCACATGCTGCCAGCTCACGTGCACCTGCGCAGATCCATCTTCCGGAGTCTCAACGGAAGTCTGTACTTCGTCCTTTGGCGCACCCATGCCGTACAACTTCTGCTGGTAGGAATCCACCAGTTGTTTTAGGGATTCCGGCGTCCACTCTCCGGGGCGCATGCGGGTGGAAATCTCTACAGGTTCGTTGCTGCTCTCAGTCACTTGATTCTCCTAATCGGTAATCGAGGGGCGATCCCTTTGGCAGCCGGGAGGGCTGCCGCGGTGGCCGTCTCAGTTGTGGATTCTACGAATTACGCAGGGACTTAATGAGTTCTGACTTTCGTTTTTTGGAATAGCCACTGAGCCCAATTTCTTTGGCTTTGTTTTTGAGTTCGGGCACGGTCCAATCCTCATAGGCAGGGGAATTTCCGCCCTTGCGTCCAATAGCTGAGCGCCCCTTCTTGGCAGCTGCATTGGAGATTCTGGCCGCCTTCTGGGCTGAGGCTCCATCATCGCGCAAAGCCTCATACATCTCTGGATCCTTCAGGCTGGGATTCTGCTTCTCAGGCATGTGTCCTGTCCTTCCGTCCTCTGTGAGCTTCTCTCTGGGAGGCGCATTTAGGGGGCATTTAGCCGGGCCTCTTGTTCACCGCGCCGAACCTTTGTTTTAGGTAAAACTCTGCACAGGGTTAGGGATCCACGGCCACGTACTGCCAGCCCACACGTGACTGGCATGTTAGCCGCTTGCTAATGAAGATTGCTGGGAAAGTTGTGAAGTGTTCAAACATGGTTTGTCCTCCTCGTTCGCTGATGCAAGTACTCTAAAAACTCTTTTCGAGTAATTCTTGGCTGCAGTACTGCCGGGCTTTGCGGCCTACGACCACTTCACCCGCCATTTCGACTGTAACGAGCCGAGCTGGAAATATCTACGGCATTGGCATTGCCATGCTGAGATTTCTTGCGCGAAAGCGTAGCGTCCAGCCCCTAACGCACCCCGAACTCTCGACAGTTCTACTGCAGGCCTTACCACCGTGAATGCATTACGGGCAACGTGGGGAATGAGCGGGCGTTATGCCAGCGGGACCGACGCGGATGGTACGGTCCGGCACTCGAACTACAGACGCTGAAATGCAGCACCTTAGCTACCTCCCCGACTTGGCAAGACCCCTGGTTGGTGGGAATACTATACCTCACCCGGATTGCTTTCCAGTTTCAGCGTGGCCTTGCGCGCAAGGCGTTGGGTGGCGACTTGAATGACAGCTCCAGTACCTGCAGTGACCAGCGCAAAAACCAACACGCCTGGTAGAGGATTACCAAGATCATCGGCCTCCTTAGGCGGCTCATGTCCTGTCCCCTTTCGCCAGCCCGCGGCCAACGCTTTACGCGCCGCGGCCCCAGCAGCCAGACTCGCCCCAAGGCTCAGAATTCTGATGAGAATTTTCATTCGTTTCTCTCCTCGTTCTCTCGCAGTGACGTTACTACTTCCTTGACTAGTCTTGCCAAGGTGGCGAGCTTTCGCAACCGACATCTTGTGGTTACAGTAAGAGCAAGGGGGATCAACGGAGCAGGAATACTCTTCGGACTGTCCTCCACCGCTTGTTGAGAGTACTACCGTGACGTTGCATTCAGTCCCAAGACACGGAACTGAATTTCACAGCAGGGTCCGGCAAGCGGCACGGGGTGAAGAAACTAGAATCCCCGCGTCAGGCTCACCTCCAACGGAGGTGTCCGCGAACCACTAGTCCTCACCTAATGATTGAACCCGTCAACGAAGGAGAGCACCGTGACTATCGAAGACAACAAAACGCACGAGACAAGCGAAAAAAATCCCACAGCACAACCGTCAGCGGAACAACCTCAAGGAGGATACGGTTCCCCCACCCCCGAAGATGAAATGCCTGACAACGCTGCCACGAACCCCGGGTCACCGGACCCGACCCTCCAGGGCCAGGAAACTGACAGGCAAGCCCTTACTGGCGATGTGAGTCTTGGCGCTCCCGACAAAAACTTCTTCGAGGACGAGAGTGCCGGCAGCGACGGCGAACCCGGAGCCGGGCGGCTGGGCGGCACTGACGATCAGTTCCGAGAGGAACTGGACCGCTCAGAACCAGATGCAGGACTTCTAGATCCCAGCGATGAGGCGAACGTGGACTTGCCGTCCACGGAAGCGCCGCTGGATGACAGCAACGCCGGACCTACCAGAACAGACCGTGAGTCATTTTCCTCTGAACCGGAAGCAGACGCCGCTGGTGAAGGCACCTGAAGAACGTGAATTGACGCTTCACGTGGAATGCGGAATGCGGAAGAGCGGGAAGCGGATTTTTCGTTCCGTAGCCCATCAGCTCTACCTCACCGTGCGAAGTTCGTCTTCTTGGGCGCACTTCCTGCAGCCACCCCCGCTGAGGTTGGCATGGATCTCCGGACACCAACTCCGGTGCCCCAAACCGAGCCGCCCCAGGGACCCGGCATCGACTGGATCGATCAGGTACGGATCTTTCGCCGCTGACAACGAACGCATTCCTTGCCACCGCAGGCAACCCTTCTTTAATGACTGCCCCGCCGCCATAGACCAACCCAGTACTCCAAAGAAGACAACAACTTAACCACGCTAACGAAGAGGAGCGCCATGCAGACTAACGATGAATCTAACCAGCAGAAGACCCCAGGCCAATCGGATAGGGACACCTCTCCGCACAAGGCCAAGGGGCCCAAGAACCCTGACGAGTTGCCCGATGGTAGCGGAACGGACGCCCAGAGTTCCCACTCCGAGCACGGTCAAGAAGACGGGGACAAGTCCTTCGACGCCGGCTAAAAAAAGTGAGATACCGCCCCGTCAGCAACACCGCTAGTTGGGATCAACCTGAGTTGATGTGAATTCCGGCAGAGTCGGGGGGCGTTCATTCCGGTTGGAGTGAACGTCCCCCAAAAAAACTTCAATCACGGTTATTTAGTGGTTCCTAGTGCCGGAGGTCAGGAGTTCAAGCACTGCACTATCGCGCTGTCGGTTCAGGGCAGCAACTTTGCCCTGTTCGAAGAGCGCAACGACACGCGGATTCACGTAAGATTCTTTGGCTATCGTGGGGGTGTTGTGCAACCATGCTGACGCATCCCGAATGGCCGCTGTGACCGCATCAGGCGATGAGGCGCCCATTCGATATGAGCGAGCCAACGAAACAGCTGCGACCGCGGTGCCTTGCCATGTCCGGAAATCCTTGGCGGTGAAGCCACTGCCCGCTGCCGTACCTAGGTAGTAGTTGACTTCCGAATCCGAGACGGACTGCCACACTTTCCGGCGCCCGTTCATAATGGGGAAACACAATGCGGGTCCTTGGCGCGGGTTGGCAGGCACTGTCGCAAAATATTCCCCCAACAACGGGTCAGAAAGATGCACGTCCCAAGCGCCCGCTGATTTGCCTCGGAACACCAACCGGATCTCGCTACCCTGGGCATGAACGTGGCGCCGTTGCAACGTCGTAGCACCAAAGGAGCCATTCTCGTCAGCATAGGCAGCCCCGCCCACCCGCAACCCCACACTGTCAATGAGGCGCACGGCTGCGGCGAGCGTGCGCCTCTTGGCATCGCTGTGTTGTTTCAGATCCCGCGTCACGATCCGCCGCATACTGGGGAGCCGCTGCGCGAAAGCCAGCGACCGGATGAACTTTTCATCGTCACGCAACTCGCGCCACCGAGGATGATAAATATACTGGGTGCGCCCAGCCGCATCTATCCCGGTGGCTTGAATATGCGCCCTCGGATCCGTTGCAATCCAGACATGCTGCCACGCCGGTGGGACGGCTAGGGCAGCGATGCGCCCCAGCAGCTTATCGGAAGTGATTCTGCGACCGTTGGCCGACACATATGTAAAACCACGACCGGCTCCCCTGCGGGTGATTCCGCCCGATCCCGGCTCGACCCTGTGCAGCTGTTCCTTCATGGCTCTCTTTCTCGTTGTGCGCCGGCCGCTGGTCTGCAGCGTCTGCCGAGTCAGTCCTCGCCTTGTCCTTGCTGGCTGAACCTTGCCCACACCCGATGCTCCGCGAGCAGTTTACCCAGACCCTCCACCACTTCCGCCGGGTACCCATGAACTATCCCTGCTGCCTCCCCATCCACAGCGGCAGCAGCCAAAACGACTCCAGCACTGCCCCATCCGCCCATCGCTTTGCCATGCCGGAAGGCTTCTGCTGCCAACACTACGACTCGGGAATCCGGCCCATTCATGTCCCCCGTGGCGAGAATAACGGCGTCGTACTCCACGGAGCGCGCAGTGGCGTAGCTTCGCTGCACGGGCTCCTCAGTATCGAGCAGCTTGCCGCCCACTGGGGCAATGATCAACGCCAGCATGCCCGCTTCGGTGATGGCGTCGCGTGACTGAAGTACCTGCTCGGCATCACTGTTGGCGTCGGTGACAATGCCAATCACCCGGGACGCAATAGGCCACTTCCTGCCCAATTGCGACACAGCCGGGCTTGGGGTTTGTTCCGTGGCAGACTCGGTGGCATCGGGGGCAGGCAAACCGAGCTCAGCCGCAACTTGGCGGCACAGATCAGCGTCAATATTCGCCAAGGCGGCAAGCTGCCGTTCCCGAATGGTTTGTTCATAGCACTTGCCAAGCTCAAAGGCGTAGGCCTGCGCCACGTGGTCCTGCTCCACTGCCGTGAGGCTGCGATAGAACAGCGTCGCCTGGGAGAAGTGGTCACTGAAAGTGGCCGGATTAGCGCGTTCCTTCAGGCCCTGCTGCACTGCCTGTGGAATGTCAATGAACGCCGCGGCGTCCGCGCCCGCATGGAAGGGGCAGCCGCCGTCGAGCGTGTTGGGTTTGTAGGGGGCCACCCCGGCATAGTCCGCGCTCTGGTGCATGCCGTCACGGAGCATGTCATTTACGGGTGCATGGGGGCGGTTGATGGGTAGCTGGCCAAAGTTGGGTCCGCCGAGTCGGCTGATTTGAGTGTCCAGGTACGAAAACAGTCTGCCTTGCAGCAAGGGGTCGTTACTGACATCAATGCCGGGAACCAGATGCCCCGGGTGGAACGCTACCTGTTCGACCTCAGCGAAGTAGTTTTTCGGGTTGGCGTTCAGTGTCATTCGGCCCAGCATCTGCACCGGCGCAAGTTCCTCAGGAACGAACTTGGTGGGGTCCAGCAAGTCAATGCCTGCGAACATCTCATCGTCTGCGTCAGGGAAAACCTGCACGCCCAGTTCCCATGAAGGGTAGTGGCCAGCTTCGATGGCGTCGGCTAGGTCCCTGCGGTGGAAGTCGGGATCTACACCGTTGAGAATCTGCGCTTCTTCCCACACCAGCGAGTGCACACCCAAGGTGGGCTTCCAATGGAACTTGACCAACGCCGTCGTGCCTTCAGCGTTGACCATGCGAAACGTGTGAATGCCGAACCCCTCCATCGCTCGGAAAGAACGCGGGATGCCCCGGTCCGCCATAACCCAGAGGGTATGAGCCTGAGCTTCTGTGTGCAATGAAACAAAATCCCAGAAAGTGTCATGGGCGCTTTGTGCTTGCGGAATTTCCCGGTCAGGATGCGGCTTTGACGCGTGGACGATATCGGGGAATTTGATGGCATCTTGAATGAAGAAGACCGGAATATTGTTTCCCACGAGATCGAAAGTGCCCTCGTCGGTGTAGAACTTCACAGCGAAACCCCGGGTGTCCCGCACAGCATCTGCCGAGCCACGGGAGCCTAGCACGGTGGAAAACCGCACGAAAACTGGCGTTTCTACCTCGGGAGCTAGGAACCCTGCTCGGGTGAGCGCGGTAGCGGTTCCATAGGATTGGAAGACGCCATGGGCCCCGGCGCCGCGGGCATGCACCACCCGCTCCGGGATGCGCTCATGATCAAAGTGCGTAATTTTTTCGCGTAAATGATGGTCTTGAAGCAGGGTTGGTCCCCGGCGTCCAGCCTTGAGGGAATGGTCCGTATCCTGCAGCCTGGCCCCCTGCGCTGTGGTGAGATAGTCACCGCTCTGGCTGCGCGAATTTTGCGGCTCCCCAGTGGGGGTGCCAGTGGGTGAAACAAGTTCTGGCCCGTGCTGATCTGGCTTGGGTGGCAGCGGTTTGCGTGGCTGCTGTGGCTCATCGTACGACGGCGCCTCAACCGACGGCACTCCGGGAACTGGCGGCGTCACGGGCATACTGGGGTCAGTCATGGTTCCTCCCAATGATTTGAGTTGCTTCCTTCAACAACTCCAACTCTGAACGCGCCCCCCGGGTACAGTCAAGACCCCTAACTCCCCCGACCGGCTTTAGCGGCAGCAGAACACGGCCTACTGGGCGAAAAAGTTCCTACCCTCGAGATAATGTTGCGGGTAACATGATGCCCGCAACCATGATTGCGCTTTTGCTTATTCGAATTTTCATCTCGCATCCCGGCTGAAATGGAGACCGACATGTTGACCTTTGGCATTGAAGAAGAATTTGTCTTCCTAGATCCAGCCACCCTGACACCAGCCCATGTGGCACCCGCCATCCAGAGAGAACTTTTGGCCGCGGGGCATAAAACCACTGAGGTCCACCACGAGCTCTTTCAGTCTCAAATAGAGTTCGCATCACCTATTTTCGACTCCCGGGAAGTGGCAGCCAGTTCACTTGCGGCGTTCCGAACAGCGCTCATGGCTGCAGCGACAGCACATGGTGTGGTGGTTGCAGGCACGGGGACGCCTTACCAGAAATCGCCAGCACCGGTGATGACCGAGGATAGTCGCTATGAAAGAATTGCAGAGCTGGTCGTTGCACTCAGTCAGGAACATGAAATCAACGGACTCCACGTCCATGTGGGCATTCCGGACCCCGAGAGTGGCCTGCGCTGCCTGAACGGTATTCGCCGCTGGTTGCCCACCCTGATGGCCATCTCGGCTAACTCGCCATACTGGTCTGGCCAAGACACTGGGTTTGCCAGCTGGCGGGCCATTCACTCGCGCCGTTGGACTACTGCTGGATGTCCACCGCAATTCGCCAATGCCACCGACTACCGCAACCGAGTCAACGCCCTCATAGGTATTGGCGGCACGCCAGACAGCGGCTCGATTGCTTGGTATGCCAGAATGTCAGAACACCAGCCCACTCTGGAAATCCGGGTCGCTGACGCGCAACTACAGCCCTGGTCCTCCGTCCTTTTGGCACTGTTGTGCAGGGGTTTGGTCGCAACATATTTGGGATCTGAGCAGCATTCGCAACCAGAACCGACCGGCGAATTTCTGGACGCTGCCCTCTGGCACGGCGCCCGTTACGGGATGGACGGGGAGTTGGTCCATCCCCTTTTGCAAACCCTGGTCCCGGCAGGCGAGGCAGTTGGGTGCCTCCTGGAGACAATCACCCCCGCTTTGAGCGCCAGTGAAGACCTCGTCGCTGTCACTTCCTTGCTGTTGCAGCTGCAGGAACAAGGCTCCGGGGCCCAACAGCAGCGATCCCACTACGCCACCGGCGGACAGTCCGCCTTGAGCGGACTTTTTGCTAGCAGCATGGGCGCTGGAGACGCGGATGGCGTTGACGAAGTCGCCAGCTCACACTGGCGCGGCTCGGCGATATCCCCAGTCCCGTAATCCGGCGGTGGCGCAATCGTGCCCCACCTTGCAAGCAGGGCGAGGCACAATGGAGTGCAGGAGCACCGACGGTTCAAGGGCATCAAGAATCAAAGAACTATAGCCGCCGGCACTGGAGCAGGTTCACTCCGAGGACGTTGCCGGCCCTTTGGGAGTGGCTCCTCCCTCGTCGGCCCAGTCCTGCCCCAAACCGTCGTTGAGCGCAGGATCCGATTCAACGTCCTTTGAAACGTGGGTGCGTACCGTTTGCGGACCGTCTTCTCCCCTAGGTGTATCCGTTCTGTCCTGTCCGTCTTTGACGGATTCTTGGGCAGCGTCGGGGCTTTTGGCGTAGTCGAAATGCTCAGTGTTTGACATGGTCTTACTCCTGATATTGATCTTGGTCCTACTCTTGACCTGCTTCTGGTTCGCTTAGCTTTACTTCTTGCTCTTGGCCTTCGCCGCAGCGGAGGTTTCCGTGTGCGATTCAGAGTCGCTCAGTGTCCCACCTGCGTTTTCCAAATGCGCGCGCATGAACCACTGGAACAGCTCCAGTTTTGCGGTCTGCCCAATGAGCATGTCCTCGGTGATCGGATCAAGTTCTCCTGTGAGTGCGATGGCATCGCGGTGGCTGGAGACAATCCCGTCGTAGACCAGATCCAAGGCAGCCAAGTGCTCCATGGTAGAGGCGCGCCCAAGTTCATAATCGTCCCAGTCCCGATCCCTGACCAGCGCACCGGGCAATCCATTGGGCGAGACACCCAGCGTCGCGATACGCTCTGCTGTCTCGTCAATCATCGCCCGGACCAATTCGATCTGCGGGTCAAGCATGGTGTGGACACCAATGAAATCCCGACCGATCACATTCCAGTGCGCATGCTTCAATGTCAATTGGAGGTCATTCAAGGAGTGAAGCCTGCCTTGCAGGGTAGCTGCCACCTGATGCCCGTCCTTCAAGGACAGGCCTGGGACAGTAAAATTCGCTGTGGAAGTTTTCTTGGAAACCATGGGAACTCCTCTCAAAGCGGCCGATCTTCAACGGCCGGTGTATTTCCCACGCTAACGATACGCTCACGAGAACGCCAGCCCCACTCAGTGCCTGTCGCACGTCAACTACGGAGCTGCGGCTCGTTAGGCCCTGTATCCACGGACGTTTTCGGTGCGGTCCGCGCGCCAGAACTTAATGTCCACTGTCTCTGGAACAGTCACATACCCGAGCCATTGCCGCCATCTAGATGAAGATGACGCGTAAGTGCAGTGACGATCCGCTGTATATCCAAGGCAGCAGCTGCACCGGGTGCCAAGGACCCGACGCCGGCGCCTTGAGGTGCCGCTGCATGGCTGGCAGCGACGGCATCCGTCAAAGCTCTCAGGCGCGTGGACACATGGTCAATAGATTCCTGGGGGTCATCTCCGTCCTCCCACGACTGCAGCAAGCCGGCTGTTGCCGACAAGCACCGCCCCAACGGTTCCCGCAGCATCACTTCAAGCCGGAACTCGTTAGGCCCTTCCCAGATCGCGCCAGCCAAAACTTCAGAAAGATCCCGCACGTGGAAGGTAATGTCCTCTAAAACAGCTAAATCACCATAGCTGTCTTCGACCACGCCGTGGCGCGAGCGGCGGTATGCCCGCGGGTTGGCCCGTTGGCTCTCCGCCGCATTGTGCACGGCGTCCCTCACCTCGACAATGGCGTCGTCAAGCGCATGCCGCCGTGCCGCCCAATCTTCGTGTTGTGGTGGCCATTGTTCGCCTAGGGCTGCCGCAGCATCCTCCAACTGGCTGATGAGCGTCAACCGCGCCCGCGAAATCTGGGCTCGGGCGGCATCGAGCGCCAAAGGCGGAAAAATGCTCACATTGACCACGAGGCCCACCACCACGCCAAATCCCATCTGAACGGCATACCCCAGCGAAAATGCGTCAGCGTCCTGACCGCCAATGATCAACACCAGGAGTGCGGCCACGGGGACGTACTCACGCCCGGCCCCAAGACGGGGGATCCCTGCGAGCAACACACCCACTCCGACTGCCAAGGAAATTGAAACCACATTCGGCTCTCCCAGCAGGAGCACACCGGCAGCCAAAATAATGCCCAAAAGCAAACCAGCGAGCGACTGCATTCCCGAGCGTACAGAGCCCATGAACGTCGGATACATGCTCACCAAGACGCCCAAGGGCGCGTAATAAGGGTAGTCATCCACCACACCTGGCAAGTACTGCGCCAAGAACCACGCAATACCCACAGCTACCGCAGTCTTGGCCGCAAGCAACACGCGCTGGCCGGTGACCGTGGATTTTATCCATGCACCCAACGTTGCCATGACACTCCCTTCATTAACTTCAAGCAGCACTGTCTTTATGGAGCACTGTGTTGCTGTGTGCGGCACTCCACACCTGTCAGCAATCTTGCCTGCAGGTAGGAATTTTAGGGGCTGGCCTAATCATCTTAATAGAACGCGCAAAACGCCGGTGCCGGAGAACGGAAGTCCAACGGGCCGGGCCAACGTGGGGCACAAATTTGCTCTTAGCAACCACAACCAATGAAACACCCTTAGGAGATTTTTGGCACGGATATGCTTAAGCTGTCATTGTCGGCTACTCCAACGGATGGCCGATGCTCCGGAAAGCAGCCCCCGGAGTTTCACCGAATAAAGTTAGCCATTCTTTTCTAAGGAGGAGTCATGGGTTTCATCGGATGGATCGTATTGGGCCTTATTGTTGGGGTCATTGTCAAGGCAATCATGCCTGGCCGAGTCGGGGGTGGCTGGATCACCAGTTTGGTCCTGGGCGTTGTCGGTGCCGTGCTTGGTGGTTGGATCGGTGACCTGTTGTTCGGGGACGGAAAAATGGAATTCTGGAATCTCGGTTCCTGGATTCTTGCAATCGTTGGTGGTTTAGTGGTGGCTGGAATCTACGGCGCCATTACTGGCCGTAACAAGACTGCAGCCTAGGAGTTGCCCCGGTCACGGTGCTGACCGCCATACCTCTGCCAGCACCGTGACAGTTTTCCTACTTCCCGCTTCTACGTTCTGAGTTCTGAGTTCTGGTATTCCAAGGACTTCTAGTGCAGCGGTTATGCCAGAGGCCCAGCGCGCAAGTCCGGGCGGGCGAAGTGGGTTGGAATCGTGAACACCTGAGATGACCGAGGTTCTCCACCAAGAAGGATAACGTCATGAAATCAAAACTAACATTTCTCGCTGGCATGGCTGCCGGCTATGTCCTAGGCACCCGTGCAGGACGCGGAAGCTACGAGACTATCAAGGTTTCCGCGAAGGAATTATGGAACAAGGACGCCGTCCAGGCGGCTGTGTCACATGTCCAGGAGTCCGTCAAGGATCAGGCCGGCCAGGCGGCGCACAAGCTTATGGACCAAGTAATACCAGCCCACAAGCAGGACTCGGATACAGTGGCCAACCCGCTGGACTCCGTCTCCGACACCCCGGCCACCACCTCGGGCGCGCCGCTGGATATCGTTCCTGAGGTATCGGATGAATTTCCGGACGCAGCACTCAACGGTGGCGAGGGCAAAAATTGGAACAATCTAGGCAAACCGAGTGGGACACATCCAACGACCGGCATTTGAATCGCACCCACCAAGAGGGATGACCTGCAATTGCGACCAATCGGGTGCCGTAACTCCAATGAATCTTTGCAAGTCCATCGAAAGGAATTACTGATGACGAACAACGACCAGTACACATTTCAAAATCCTGTCACCCGCTACCCGAGTATCAGTCCTCCCATCCAGGATCAGCCCGAGCCAGGTTTGGACCGTGATCTGGAACCGCAAACTGACCGTGGCGAGGAGTCTTACCGGGGAACCGGTCGGTTGGCCGGCCGCAAAGCCCTGATTACTGGGGCAGATTCCGGCATTGGTGCCGCCGTTGCCATAGCCTTCGCCCGTGAAGGGGCCGACGTCGCGTTGTCGTATCTCCCAGTTGAAGAGCCTGACGCGCAAAAGATTGCAGCCATCATCCGTGAGTGCGGCCAAAACGCCGTGGCCTTGCCAGGGGACATCTCAGAAGCTTCCACCGCTCGGGACTTAGTGGCGAACGCCGTCGAACAGTTGGGAGGGCTGGACATAATCGTCAATAATGCCGGACGCCAAATCGCGGTGGAGAAACTTGAGGATCTCAGCGATGAACAGTTTGAAGAAACCTTCAAAACAAATATCTTCGCCATGTTCTGGATCACCAAGGCAGCCCTGCCACATCTAGCTCCGGGCTCGTCCATCATCAACACGACCTCAATTCAGGCCTACAACCCCTCCCCCACGCTGATCGACTACGCCTCCACCAAGGCGGCCATCAATAACTTCTCCAAGGGCCTCGCCCAACAATTGGCTCCCCGCGGAATTCGCGTCAATGCCGTCGCCCCGGGGCCTATCTGGACGCCGTTGCAGGTCAGCGATGGTCAGCCCAAGGGAGCTCTACCTGAGTTCGGCAAGGACACCCCTCTTGGCCGGGCGGGGCAACCGACAGAGCTAGCACCAGCTTTTGTTTTCCTCGCTTCCTCTGAGTCCAGCTACGTTTCGGGCGAAACCCTCAACGTCAATGGCGGAACCCCTTCACCCTGACCTGTGCACCGCGCGCAGCAACGGACTAAATCTATAAGCTGCCCATGTCATGCCCCACCCTGCGGTGGGCATGACATGGGCAGCTGGCACCTCAGAAACAATCGAAAGAAGGGAACTATGGGTTTTGCATCAGCGCCTCGGCAGTGGCCATGCGGCGATCGATGCCCGAAAAAAGCAGTTGGAGCAGGAGCGCATCGTGACGTCCCCTAACCCAGACCGCCTGTTACAGAAATCGCTGGAGATCTCTGCGAGAATTTCACACACCATGCGCCGTGCACACCAGAAGGTGGCCGCGGCTGAGTCCCTGACCAGCGGGAGTATTTCATGCCATCTGGGGGCGGCCGAGAGTTCCTCCGAATGGTTCCTTGGCTCACTTATTGCCTACGACAGTGAAGTCAAATTCTCAGTTCTGGGAGTGGATCGCGGTTGCGTTATTACCGCCGACTGTGCCCGTCAGATGGCCGATGGGATAGCGAAACTGCTGGACGCGGACTTCGCTGTGGCGGTGACCGGTGCAGGAGGCCCGGAACCAGAAGAAGACCAACCCGCCGGGACTGTCTTTATAGCTGTTCACACACCGAGCGGAACTTCCGTAGCCAAACACCTCTTTCTCGGGGATCCCTCCGAAGTGGTGCAGGAGACGACGTTCCATGCACTTCAAATGCTCGAAGCAACAACAAACTTGGTCGGTGCCGCTGACGGCTCAAACTCAGGAGCAACCCAATGAAATTTCCAGTGTCCCGTGGGCCCGCCAGCAGCTCGTTGTTCAGGCTGCCCCGCGGTGCAACAGAAAATCAAGCAGAGAATCTTCGTTCGTTCCAGGACAGTGTCAGCAACGGTATTGCGCAGACGCAGGGCATGCTAGCCGACGAAGACCTGCAGCTGAGCTTGTTTACCCTCTACGCACTCCACTACAGCGGCTTGGCGGATGCGGATGAAAGATGGGAATGGAACCCCAACCTAATCACGGCACGGCAGGAACTTGAGACCGCGTTCGAACACGAACTGCGCGACGCCGTCGACCTTCCCGTGCTGGATGCCCACACTAGTGATGAGGTGGCAGAAGCTCTCTTCGCCATGGCCGCTAGCGACACCGGCCCGTCTATGTCCCGTTTTCTTGCCAAATCGGCCACGGTAGAACAACTGCAGGAATTTCTGGTCCATAAATCCATTTACCAGCTTATGGAAGCTGATCCGCACACGTGGGCCATTCCACGCCTCACTGGTCGATCAAAGGCCGCCATGGTGGAGATTCAGGCTGATGAATATGGCGGCGGACGCCCGGAACGGATGCATTCGGCCCTCTTTGCCCGGACCATGCGCGGACTGGGTCTCAACGACCACTACGGCAACTATGTTGACGCAGTGCCAGCTCTGACCCTGGCTGGAACCAACATGATGTCCATGTTTGGACTAAATAGGCGCCTTAGGGGCGCCATCGTGGGGCACCTAGCCTCCTATGAAATGACGTCTTCCCAGCCAAACCGGCTCTACGGCAATGGATTCCGTCGGCATGGATTCAAAGAGGACGTCACAGGGTACTTTGACGAACACGTCGAAGCCGATGCAGTTCATGAGCAAATCGCCGGCCGGGACTTGGCCGGCGGGCTCTTCGAAGCCGAACCCGCACTCTTGGAAGATATTTACTTTGGCGCGGCTGCGGCATTAGCCCTCGACGCTATGTCGACACAGAGAACGATGGACGCTTGGGACTCCGGCGACACGTCTCTGCTGGTTCCCATACCACCACCTCCGGACAGCTCAGAGAAAGGACAAGCCCATGACTAAGATGATTCCCGATACCAAGGACGAGCTGCGAGCCCTCGGGACCGTCGAGCAAGGACAGGAGCAAAGGAGCGGCACATCCGTTCCGGAAATCGTGGCTTGCCCGGATGGGCCACTACTGGTGCGCGGTGAATTTGAGATCGTATCGACGACGGGAGAAGCCTTGCCGAGGCGCCGAAAGACCGTGGCCTTATGCCGCTGCGGCGCCTCAGGCATTAAGCCGTATTGCGACGGTACCCATAAATTAATTGGGTTCCGCACCGGTCCCGAAAACGAGCAATAGCTAATGATCAAGGATTCCACACAAGAGCCGCAAGCGTTCAGGCCTTCAAGGCCGTGCAGACCTGCGCCTGGTCATGCGGGGATAAATGAGCAGCCCAAGCAACAGAGCAAGCCCAAACGCCACAGCAACCAGGGCCGCTGCCTGCCCGTCAAGTACTACATAAAAAATCAGCGCGGTGGTGCCCACGACCAGCAGTCCAATCAGCCACAACACCACCCTGACCACCCGGTGCCCCGACGACACCAAGCGGAGTTTGATCCGCAACCCAAACAATTCCCGGTGCATGGCAACGGGAACCAACATCAAGCATGTGGTCCCAGCTGCCAGAACAACCAGAACCAGATAGAGCACCACTCCGAACACGTCCAGGTCAGCGAACCGCTGCTGGAAAGGCAATGTCAGCAGAAATCCAGCAATGATTTGAGTGCCGGTCTGCATGACACGCAATTCCTGCAGCAGGTCGTCCCAGTTGCGGTCCCGTTTCTCATCACGAGTTTCGCGGCGGCCACTGCCAGCGTCGTCTCCCCCATCGTTTCCTGCAGCGTTCAAACCATCAGTGTTCATTGCGGTCTCGATTCTGCCTGCAGTAGGACTTATCGTTTTGTGGATGCCAGTGCTCATCATCGTAGGGTTCGCAACAGCAACGGAGAAAGGTAGCAATCATGAGGTGGCAATTCTTCGCATATTTGCTCGTCATTGCCCTAGGCCTGATCTTCATCCTAGTGGTCGGTTTTTCACAAAGTTAGGACATGCCATGAAAAAAGCACTACGCGAGAATGGCTTAGGATTATTCTTTGGCCTGATTTTTTTATTGGCGCTGGTGGGTCAGGCGTTTACCGGACATGCCCTATACAACGAAGAACAACTCACTGCGGGATTTCCCACCGTCAGCTTGGGCCGGTACCTAATATCGTCCAGTTTTGGTGTAGATGTCGCAGAGAATTGGCAATCCGAGTATTTGCAGTTCCTGCTCTATATTGTGGCCACCGTATGGCTGGTGCAAAAAGGCTCCCCCGAATCCAAGGAACTAAACAAGGTTGGGCGCGAGAGTGACAAAGAACAACTGACGGGAGACTATTCGACGTCGCACTCCCCCGCTTGGGCGAAACTCTCAGGCTGGCGCCACCAGATTTTTGCCAACTCCCTTGTTATCGTCATGGGCTCGGTCTTCCTGCTGTCATGGTTTGCCCAATCCGTGGCTGGTGTCAGTGCTTATAATCAGGAACAAGTTCAAAATATGCAGGAGACGCTTTCTTGGAGTCAATATGTTCAGTCCCCCGAGTTCTGGAATCGCACTCTACAAAATTGGCAATCAGAATTCCTCGCCGTCGGATCAATGGTGGTGCTCTCCATCTATCTTCGTCAACGTGGCTCCCCCGAATCCAAACCCGTCGGAGCAGCGCACGAGGACACTGGCGCGACCGGATGACAGCAGCAATCGCACAAAAACATGGGGCAACCAAGCCCAGCTCAGCGGCGAATAGCGAGTAACAGATGCGACCACTCTCGAAATACGTCATGTTGCTCATCATTCTTGTCACCACTCTGAGCGCTTGCGCTATCTCGATTCCCACGGATCCTGAGGACAGTCTGGAACAAATCCGGAATGGGACTCTAAGGGTTGGGGTATCACACAGCGAGCCGTGGGTTGTTCTCCACGACAACGACGCCCCCAGCGGAACGGAGGTGGATTTGGTGCTCGAATTTGCCCGCACGCTTAGCAGTGAAGTCCAGTGGGTTCCGGGCGGCGAGGAAACACTGATGGACGCACTTAGCCAGGGAGATCTCGATGTGGTGATCGGCGGCCTGACTGAACGAACGCCATGGACGGCAAAAGCTGCTATTACCCGTACCTACGTTGAGGCACCCAACCAGTACGGCGAGAATCTAAAGCACGTCATGGCTGTGCCCATGGGCGAGAACGCACTGCTCAGCGAACTGGAAACGTTCCTTGATCAAGCAGGCTCAGCACCCGCCGAGGGAAGGGACAGGAAATGACCGACGATACAGCCACCTCTGCGCAGAAATAGAGCGAGGCATTGCGTAAAGCGAAACGGCTGGAATGGTTGAGTTTGGCCTACACGGCGTGCACCATAACGGTTGTGTCATTTGTGCTGGGTAACTCGCAAGCCATGAAAACGGCGTGGGTGGAGGACATGCTCTCAACGTTGCCGCAAGTGGCATTTCTAGTTGCTGCAGTGTTTATCGGCCGCACGGCCAATCTGAAACATCCCTACGGCTACCACCGGTCCATGAATATAGGTCATTTAGTGGGATCCTTCGCCTTGATTGTGGTAGGCGCCATGCTAGCTTATGAAGCACTGTTCGGACTGTTGAAGGCCGAGCACCCCTCTATCGGAACCCTCCAAATTCTGGGCAATACCGTTTGGATGGGTTGGATCATGGTGGCGGTCATGGCCGTCATTGCGGTCCCACCGATCTTTCTCGGTCGAGCAAAAATGAAAGTCGCCAAAGAGCTTCACAATAAATTACTGTACGCCGACGCCGACATGAGTAAGGCTGACTGGAGCACGAATGTCGGGTCCATCATTGGTGTCTTGGGAATCGGTATTGGTTGGTGGTGGGCTGATGGGGCTGCAGCACTATTCATCTCCCTAGGAATTTTGCGGGACGGCTTGAGAAACACCAAGTTTGCTGTGCTGGATCTTATGGATGAAAGTGCCACCACCTATGACCAGCGAAAAAACCACCCGCTAATTGAAGAACTCCAAGACCTGCTGGTCGAGCAACCCTGGATCTCCCAAGTCGGGATTCGCATGAGAGACCAAGGGCACGTCTTTCATACGGAAATATACGTAGTCTCCGCCACGGATGAAGTCTCAACCGATGCCTTGGTGGAGCTGACCCGTAAGAGTCTGTCCATGAACTGGAAACTACAGGACGTGGTGATCATTCCGACAACAGCAATTCCGGACTACGCCCGCACACCTGACCTCAGGGCTCTTGACATGGTGAGGTAATCGATGTGGGGTCAGTCGCTGTTTTTGATTTTGTAGCGCAGGATCAGGGTGGTGCCGGGGTAACAGGTTTTCGTGGCGCTGAGGTG
>NZ_JBTNDB010000040.1:0-23997 GCF_054511175.1 Arthrobacter sp. Sr24
CCCCCCGACCCCCGCCCCCACCACCCCTCCCCGCCTGTGTCTGTCCCTTCCGCCTCTCTACAACCGCCCCCCCCCCCCGCCGTCGTACTTAGGAAAGAAACTGCCAGTTGATGGGCTTAGCTACAGCCTCTCAGTGGCGTACTTTGGTGCGTTTGCGGCGCCCGTTGAATAGAACGAGCAAGACGCCCGCAGCACCCAGACCCAGCGCGATTGTCAGTGGCGCCATGCTGCCAAAGCCAGTATTCGCTAGATCCGAGTCTGCGTTTTCATCAGCAGCTGAGTCGGTGCTAATGCCGGTGCCAGGGCCGATACCAGTGCCGGTACCAGTGCCGGTAGCCGGGGTGCTGGCGGCCGGAACGCTTGTGGCAGGAGTACTCGGTGCCGCGGAGACCGTGGCAGAAGGGGAAGGGGCACCAACGTCGGTCAACGTTGCAGACCACTGAATTTTACTGCCCGTGGCGAAGCGGTACCAGGGTTGCGGTACGGCGACCACGGTAGTCTCGCCCCGAACAGCTGCTGTGCCGTGGGTAGCGCTCAGCAATTGACCATTGACATACCAATCAATGCCGGAAGTTTGTGAAACTCTGACAATGTCCTGAGCTGTTCCCGGCAGGTCCTGGAACACCGGGGCGGCCGGGGTGATTGCTGTTGTCAGGACAGGGACCTTCTTGAAATCCATATCGCTGGCCAAGTAGTAGGAAGTGTAACTTGGCTGGTTGTAGGTGGTGTTCTGGCGAGCAACTTCGGCCCGGTACTGTGGATCCTGCATCGGCGTGGGCAGTTTGTGCGTGGTGACGTCGGTGCTTGTGTAAATGCGCAGCGCCGAAGAGTCCTCGGTACGCAGCAGCAATTCCTCGCGCCAGTCCCCGAACACATCGGCGATGAGTGCGGCATTGCCCTTGGTGCCGTTGTTACTGAGGGTTCCGGTGGCGGTCAAGACCGTACCGTCAGTCCAATCGTCGATAGTGGGAGTGCCCGTTCCGCTGTTGTTGAGAAGCTGCGTTGTCATGTCCGCGGCCCAGCGAATCGACTGGTTGGTGCCGGGAGTTTCTTCAGATAAGGTCTCGCCCGTGGAGCTCAGGAGGCCGCTGGCGTCAGTGCCGCCGGGCATGCTGGACCACATTTCAATTCCGGGTACGTCGCTGCGCACGTCGCCGATCATCCCGCGTCCGGTGTCCTTGCCGGAGTAGGCGCCGAACAGCACCTCGCCGGTCTTGGCATCACGCATGGCGGATCCGTAGGGTGCGCCAGCACCGCCCTCATGAACTGTAAAAATCTCCAAGCCCGGACGGTTGGGGTCGAGGTCGGCCACATGCATGGCATCACCGTGGCCCAATCCGGCCATTTCGCCGGGAGCGGCGCTGTTTTCCGGGAGTACGTCAGCTGAGGAGTAAAGAACGCTGCCATCGTCATCAATGGTGGCGGCGCCGTAAACAATTTCCTGCTTGCCGTCCCCATCTACATCGGCGGCGCTCAGTGAGTGGAAGCCCTGGGTTGTGAGTTTTCCGTACACCGGATCAGAGCCCTCGACGCCATGAGGTGAATCGTTGAAGGGGTTACTCATGGGCGCGTGTCCGCTGTCGATCAACCAGCGTTGTTTCAGATTGGTGCCATCCCAGTCGTAGGTGGCCATGGTGGTACGCGTGTAATACCCACGCGCAAAAACAGCCGAGGGGTGGGCGCCGTCAAGATAAGCAACACCAGCCAGGAAACGGTCCACACGGTTACCTGGTTCAATGCGCGACATGGCGTAATCGCCCCAGAGCAGTCCGTCATCGCCGCGGCCCGGCTCGTAGGTGACGGTTTGCAATTCCTTGCCCGTGGCACTGTCAAATACGGTCAAATATTCTGGTCCGTCAATAATGAAACCCTCGAAGTTGCGCAATACATTGCGGGCACTGCGGGAGGGTGCGTAAACATCCATGAAGTAGTCAGCGAGCTCTTCGGCGCTATCCTTCGACAGGGGGTAGCTGTGCGTTACCGGAACACCAAAGGCCTCTTCCAAAGTAGCGGGCCAATTGCCGGCAACAACTTCAGGGTGCTCAGTCCAGCCCTGGAACATCTGCACCACGTGGGCGTAGTAATCAGCGGGGCTCAACCGGTAGTCGTCACTGTTGGCGTAGCCGGCGTCAAGATCAGTTTTGGGCAAGGTAACGAAGGATTCTGTGGCGGATTTCCCGGCGCTGTTGTAGCTCGTCGACTTTGTGCCAGGGGCAGTCTTGAGGATGGTTTCGGAACGGCCATCGCCGTCGAAGTCGTAGACCATGAACTGTGTGTAATGCGCGCCAGCCCGGATATTGACCCCAAGATCAATGCGGTTCAGTAGTGTTCCGTCAATTTTGTAGGTATCCAAAAATACCGGACCTGTGTAGCCAATCTGGGAAACGTCCTTTGAGTTGGACGGGTCCCACTTGACGATGTATTCGTACGTTCCGTCGCCGTCAACATCGCCTACGGAAACGTCATTGGCTGAGTAGCTGTACGGCTCGCCCACCGGAGTGACGCCGTCGGCGGGGCGCTGCAGCGGCAAGTCATAGTAACCCTTGGCCCACGCTGTCACCGAGGCGCTGGCGGCCAGTTCAATCCCGTTGACCACGGGAGCTACGGTGTAGCTAGATGTCGCCGTACCAGCTGGATCCGCGAAGTTTGTGCTGTCTGTAACGGTGGCGATCTTGGTGCCATCCCGGTACACAACGAAGTCGGGACCGAGCATGCCCTTCTCTGTCGCGCCCGAAGTTTCGGAGGCCAAAAGGCGCCAGCTGAGGAAGGTACCTTCGTCCGTTGAGACCGCGACAAGGCCCCGATCAAGGGCTTCGAACTGCACCGTATTTGCCGGGGCTATTGCTCCTGTGTCGCTAGGCGCGGCCATAGCTCCTGACGCTGTTCCGGCAATTAGACATGTTACGACCGCGGCGCTGGCAAAAGCGCTGTCATAAATGCTGCGCGACCTCTTATTGAGATTCGTCATTGATTCCCTTGCTGTTGTTGAAACGGTGGAGGAACTGTTGTGAAACTGCGGTTAAAGCACCTCACCTTCCGCGAGGGAATACTCCTGTGCGGGAAGAGTGGCGATAGCGACGTCCCAAGGCCAGCTGGTGGCATGCCGCATCGCCTCGTGGCGCGAAGGTGGCCACGCGGAGAAGAGTTGAACGACGCTAGAAAGTGGGATTGGGGTGAGTGAAGAATAAATAGTCTGGAAAACGCTTACCATTCATCCTGCACGAGACGTCGATGAAGATCAATGAATCGATACAAAATTTCTTTGAGAAACTTTTATGTGACGTGCGTTTCATTTTTCGGTGGTGGCTGCACTCGTAGTCTGGGATCTCTAGGCCGGTCCGCAGCCGTTAGCACCAGGCCGTCTGTACAGAAACTTCTTGTCGGCGGGTGGAGGGTCATGCGGACTGGATCGAAAGAAGCGAGGGCTCAGCTTCTGTGGATTATTGCTCTGCTTCTCTAGTGCTTTATTGCTCGAGCGCGGCTTGCAGGAGTCGCAAAGCCTTTGGGCCAACTCCGTGAAGCGCCGCGAGATGATCGAGGCCGAAGCGCTCTGCATCATCCAAGGTAAGTATTCCTGCTTCTGCTAATGCTCTGACGGCTGGAGCGCCAATTTTCGGAAGAGGTCGCGGGGTGTCCATGAGGGGAAGCTTACGCGCCGTTTCATCCGCCTGCAGTCTGGCCCGCCACCAATTATCGCAACGACACCGATACTGAACTTCGTCTACTTTGCGCACTCTGGTCGCGGGTAGGCTCTTGGTATGTTTCGTTGGTCCAAGAGCACTGCTAAAAACCTTCCCGCTGAACTGTCACTGCCTTGGCGCGGATCCACTCTCGAAGCGGAAGAGGTGTGGGTTCCTTGGGGGAGAAAAGGAGCTCGGTCCGTCCGTTGTGTGCAATTGAGCGTTGCCGGTCTTCAGGTTCGCCTTCATCCAGCCGAGCTGGGCCAGCTGGTGAGCGGAAGGCTTTCCATCACAGATTCTGGTTGGGGCGGTGACGCAGGATTTCTTGTCAGGGCTGGTTCTGTGGCTGGCGGCACCGATGCCTTCGAATGGACATCAAGTTTGCCCAAGGATGCCATCGCCTTGCTCATGGAACCCATGACCGAGCCGCCTCCTGTGGTGCTGAGCGGTTCGGAACTGGCGAGCTTTTCCGCGTGGGTACAAAAACTTGCGAGTTAGATAGCCGCCAGCGCCTGCGCCAGATCCGTCCGCAAATCCTCCACGTCCTCCAGGCCTACCGAGAGGCGCAGGAAACCATCCGAGAGCCCAATGGCTGCACGGCCATCCGGCCCCAAGGCGCGGTGAGTGGTGGTGGCCGGATGGGTGATGAGGGATTTGGCGTCACCGAGGTTATTGGAAATATCGATAATGGACAGGGCATTGAGCAGCGCAAAAGCAGCGTCCTTGCGGGTGCCGTTGGCAGGCTCGGCCAGCTCGAATGTCAACACCGTGCCCCCGGCTGTCATCTGTTTCTTGGCCAACTCGTACTGCGGGTGCGAGGGTAAATAGGGGTACAGAACGCGCTCCACCTGCGGCTGCGTCTCCAAGAATTCGCCCAGTGCCAGCGCGTTGTTGCACGAATGGGTCACGCGCAGGTTCATGGTTTCCAGGCCCTTCGTCAGCACCCAAGCGTTGAAGGCCGAGAGCGCAGGGCCCGTGTGGCGCATGAGGTTCTTGACCGGTCCGTCAATGAACTCCTTGCTCCCCAGGATGGCTCCGCCCAAGACCCGGCCCTGCCCGTCAATGTGCTTGGTGCCCGAGTACACAATGATGTCTGCACCAAAATCACCGCACTTCTGCAGTAGGGGAGTGGCGAACACATTGTCGGCCACCACCTGAGCGCCGGCAGCATGGGCCAGATCGCATACGGCCTGGATGTCCACAATCTCTTGCATGGGGTTGGACGGCGACTCAAAGAATACGGCCGTAGTCGGAATGCTCAACGCCTCGCGCCACTGATCCAGATCTGGCCCATCCACGAACACTGTTTCCACACCCCAGCGTGGTAGCAATTCGTTCAGGATGACAAAGCAGGAGCCAAAGAGCGAGCGTGAGGCCACCACCCGGTCCCCGGCAGCCAGCAAAGCGCCCAAGGCGGTGAAGACCGCGGACATGCCGGACGCCGTCGCAAAGCAGGCTTCCTTACCTTCGAGTAACCGCAGCCGTTCCTGGAACGTGGCCACGGAGGGGTTGCCGTAGCGCGAATACACGAAGCGGTCCACCTCTCCGGTGAAGGCGGCCTCTGCAGCTTCGGCGGATTCATACACAAAGCCGGAGTTTAAAAACAGGGCCTCGGAAGTTTCTTGGAAGTTGGTGCGGTCAAGCCCGCCGCGCACGGCCGCAGTGTCCGCGGACCATGTGGCTGCGTGCTCGTTAAAGTTACTCAATTACTTATCCTTGGCTTTCGCTGATGCGTGAGATGGCCGGGTGTTGAGGTGCGCTCGTGCTGAGGTTTGGTGTCAGCGCCAGGGCAGGCTGCGGTTTTTCCAACCGTCTAGGACGCGGTCGCCAAAGCGATCGGGTTGGCCCTCGAAGCCCTCCAGTACGTTGTACGCCGTGTACCCAGCCGCGGTTGCTGCCTCGGCCGCGGCAATGGAGCGCACGCCCGAACGGCACAGCATAACCAGCGGCTTCTCGGTGGGCACGGAAGCTTGGAGTTGCGCTAAGAAATCGGGGTTGTTGGTGCCGTTGGCCAGGTTCCATTGGATGAAGACCGGCTCAGTGTTCAGTGCGGAGGTGTCAGGGACACCAATATGGGCCCATTCAGCTTCGGTGCGCACATCCACCAAGGTGGCTCCGGCCGCTACATGTTCCCAAGCTGTTGCCGGAGCTAGGTCCCCTGCGTACCTCACGCGATGCCCTCGCCGTCGAACTCCAGCTCGGCGTCCAGATCATCCACGGCGTTGGCCACTGCGGCATCGCTACTAGCAACTGCCTGAGGGAGGATCACGGCTTGGGCACAGATCACGCTGGTGCCATTGAAGGTGACGGCGGGCCCGCCGTGGAGCACGTAGCCGTCGTCGAGGGCCGCTGAGATGCGCTCACAGAAAGAGCGATCGTCGGGGCCAGTGATGAGCCGGTAAGCCAGGGGTGATTCGTCCGTGGACATGTTCTCTCCTCATTGCAAGTGGCCATAAGGCTGCAAGCGAGAGCTGAGGGCGGTGCCTCAAAGGATCGGACCTTGAATAGCCGCACCGGGGTTCACGCTTGCAAACTTCAGCCGTGGAAGCTGGGTTTGCCGAGTAGTCACCTGAGGCACCCCGCCGGAAAGAGGGTTGCCGGCCAGCAAGTCAGGGCTTGATACTGGCACTCATTACTCCCCTTGAAAGTAACACATCAGCCGCTGATGGCGACCTAGAAAAGGGCCTGTATGGCGCAAAATGACGACAGCGCTACAGACGTGCTAATCATGGGCTCAACCTTGGGATGAAAGCGTGGCATGAAAGCTTCGCCTCAGCCGCGGTCTAGGACCGCAATCAAGGCTAGTTCAGACTTTCAGATACCTAGAGGGTCTGTGCGAGTAGCGCTGAAAGCTCTGCCGTCAGCTCTGCCCGGATCTCCGGCGTGCCAATTTCCGCTCCGTCAATGGTGTTCACAGGAGCCAATAGCCGCAGGCTGGAAATCAGCCACACGGCGTCGGCGTCCAAAAGATCAGCTGGCGTGACGGGACCATAGCCCAGCTCCCAGCCGGCGTCCTTGGCCGCGGCAAAGAGGGCCCCTTGCGTGGTGCCGGGCAGGATGCCGGTGTCCAGATGGGGTGTGATGAGCCGCTTTACTGGCACTTTAGAGTCGTCGGAGATGTGCGCTAAAAGTACCGAAGACGTGGGACCCTCCAACACGAGCTGGTCGCCGCTGGTGAAGATCACGTCATCAGCGCCCTGGCTATGGGCATGGCGCAGGGCCGCCATGTTCACCGCGTACGAAAGGGTTTTGGCGCCCATCAGAAGCCACGGGGCGCGGGCGGAAATGTCACTGTCGTAGCCGCGCTCCAAGAGCAAAACGTCCAAACCCTTGGCGCGCTGTGCAGCTAGGGCAAGGGAAACGGGGCTGACCGTGACCCAGGCTGTGGGGGAGTTGGTGCCTTCGGGGCCGCGAGTGACTACCAGCTTCACCACGCACTGCCCGGGTTCGCCAGCAGCGGCAGCATCACTGACACGGTAGGCCGTGAGCGCCGTCGTAATGGCCGATTTCCAGTGTTCGGCAGGAGGAATCTCCAGATCCATGGTGCTGGCGGAGATGGCGAGGCGGTCAAGGTGGGCCTGTATTTTGCGGGGTGCGCCGTCCACGGCCAGCATCGATTCGAAGATGCCATCGCCGCGTGTAACGCCCTGGTCCGTGGCCAGAATGCTGGGTTGGGTGGGATCTGCCAGTCGGCCGTGCGGGTGGGTGGGGTCTAGGAACACCAAAACAGTCATGGTGTCGAGCATATCCCCACCCACCCGCTCCCGAGCCGCGGCCATGTCCTGAACGAATGCCGCCGATACTGCTCGCTGCCGTCGATATATCGGCGGCAGCGAGCATTATGGGCGGCACCAAGGCGGCGGCACCCAGCGTGAGCCAGATGCCGCCGTCGTACGTAGAAAACTAGCTGAGCTGGGACAGCACAGACTTGCCGAAGGTGAAGGCGCGGATCAAGCCCACCACGCCCAGCACGATCAGCATGATGGCGGTCACGAGCAGCAGCCATGCGGCCGTCCATGTGGGAACGGCCAGCACCACGACGCCGGCGATGACACTGAGGGCGCCGAAGATGATGGCCCACAAGCGGCTGGAACTCTTGCCGGCCTCGACCATGGCGATGATGCCTTCAATGATCCAGCCAATGCCGATCATGATGACCGTAAAAATCAGCAGGGCCTCACCTGTGGCGGCCGAATTTCGCAGGGCGATGATGCCGGCCACCAAGATGAACAGGCCAAGCAGTACATCCAGAATCCGTGTTCCGGCCGAGAGGCTGTGGCTGAAAATGCCGATGGCGATCTTGACGGCGCCGGTGATCAAAAAGTTAATGCCCAAGAACACCGCCACGACGGCCAGCGTTTTAGTGGGCCACAGCAAGAGAATGGCACCCAGAATTAAGGCCGCTGCGCCGCTGACGCCGAACGCAATCCGCAGGCCTTTAACGGCCTGAGCGGTCAGCTTGTGTGGATCAAGTGCGAAGGAGTCAAAAGTGATTTGAGTGCTGCTGGGGATGTTCACGGGTGGGCCCTTCATTTGATGGGTCAAATTACTGGTCAGCTTATCCGGATAGCAGGGTCTTGGACTCGATGTGTCGGGACGTTCTACGGAGCGCTGCGGAGGCGGAATTGCCTATAGGCTGTTGTCATTTATCGACGCCGTGATGTGGCGGCAACTGGACCGGCTAAGAGAGGATGCCTGGATGATCTGGACGGCAGTTAGTTTTCCCACCGGGAACGTCTGGCTGACGACACTTCTGTTGTTCGCTGACTTGGCCATCCGTGTGGTCATGCTTGGCATCATCCCCGGCAATCGCCGCCCCACCACAGCCATGGCATGGCTGCTGTGCATCTTCTTCCTGCCCTACGTTGGCCTGATCCTCTTCCTTATGTTTGGTAACTTCCGCCTTTCACGGCGGCGGCGGGAGGCGCAGGATGCTGTTAATCGTCGAGTGGTGGAAGGCACCAAAGATATTGCGGACCTAGTCCCGGAATATGAGGGGCCGGCATGGGTGAAATCCGCTGTTGAATTGAATCGTAATCTCGGTTCCTTCCCAGCGATAGGTGGTAACTCCGTACGGCTCATTGAGGGCTATCAGGAATCACTTGACGCCATGGCTGATGAAGTCAGCAAGGCCGTTAAGTACGTCAACGCCGAGTTCTACATCATGAGCTCGGATCACTGCACTGAGCGGCTATTCACAGAGCTTGAAGCTGCGGCGGCACGGGGTGTTCGCGTACGTGTGCTCTTTGACCACATTGGCTCGTGGCGGGTCCCCGGTTATAGGGCGATGATTCGACGGCTCGAAGCCAGTGAGATCCAGTGGCGGCGCATGCTGCCGCTGCTGCCCGTCAAGGGTCAGTGGCGCCGGCCGGATTTGCGCAATCACCGCAAAATTTTGGTAGTCGATGGGCGGGTGGGATACACCGGTTCACAAAATGTCATTGAGCCCTCCTATCGCAGTAAGAAGAACCGCAAAATTGGGCGTGAATGGGTGGAGCTCATGTCGCGGTTGGAAGGGCCCATTGTGGGCACGCTCAACGTTATGTTCTCCACGGATTGGGCCGCTGAAACAGAGGAAAGCCTCGAGGAACAGCTTGCCAGCTACCACTGGGATTCCTTCTCCGGGGGTTCGCTCTGTCAGGTGATACCCAGCGGTCCTGGATTTGTCACCGAGAACAACCTCCGCTTATTCAACACCTTGCTGTACTCGGCCGAAGAATGCATCACCATTTCCAGCCCGTACTTCGTTCCAGATGATTCCCTGCTGTATGCCATCACCACGGCAGCCCAACGTGGTGTTGTGGTTGAGCTGTTTGTTTCCGAGGCGGGGGATCAGCTCTTGGTCCACCACGCTCAGCGTTCCTACTATGAAGCGTTGTTGAAGGCTGGGGTGCGGATATATCTGTACCCCAAGCCGTTCGTGCTGCACGCCAAGCACTTCACTGTGGATTCCGATGTGGCTGTGATTGGTTCCTCCAACATGGATATGCGCAGCTTCTCGCTCAACCTTGAAGTCACGGTCATGATGATTGACAGCGAGGTGGTCAATCGGATGCATGAAGTTGAGGATCACTACCGTTCCATCTCCCGAGAACTACAACTCGAAGAGTGGATGAACCGTCCCATGCTGGCTCGTTATGTGGACAATGTGGCCCGATTGACGGCCACGATTCAGTAGCCCGATCAGCCCGGGAACGTCGAACCGAGTGTTGATAGAACACCGTGTGCCTTGGCCTGAATCTCATCCCATTCCGCGCCGTCCTCGGAGTCTGCCGTGATGGCGCCGCCGATCCCCAGCGAAAGGTGTGTGCCGCCGTCGTCCGCGTCTTGGAACACCAAGGTACGGATCACCACTGACAAATCCGTGGCCGCATTGAGCGAGAAATAGCCAATAGCGCCTGCGTAAATACCGCGCGGGCCAGCCTCGAGATCATCCAGGATAGCCATGGTGCTGATCTTCGGGGCGCCCGTCATGGACCCGGCGGGGAACGCGGCGGCCACGGCCTGCGCCCTGGAATTGCCTGGGGCCAGTTGAGCCTCGATGGTGCTGACCATCTGATGCACCGTGGCGTAACTTTCGATCGCGCACAGCCGCGGCACGGTCAGTGAATGTGGCAGGGCGAAACGCGAGAGGTCGTTGCGGAGCAGGTCCACGATCATCACATTTTCCGCCCGGTCCTTGAGCGAGGTGCGCAGATCGTCCTTGAGTGCGGCGTCGGCGGCAGGATCTTCACTACGCCGGCGGGTGCCCTTGATAGGCTCGGCCCGCATCAGCCCATCCGAGTCAATGCGCAGGAAACGCTCAGGGGACGTGCTGGCAACACTCAGTGCGCCAAGTCGCAGAAACGCCGCAAAAGGAGCCGGATTGCGTCTCCGCAACGCCTTGTACGTGTCCCACGGATCCATGGGTTGCGCGGTGTGGGCCTCGAGGGTGGTGGTCAGGCAGACCTCGTAAGAGTTGCCCTCGTAAATCTGGGCCTGCGCCGCCGCGATCATGTCCTTGTAGCGGCGCTCGCCGTCCCGGGCTGTGAAAATCGGGGCGATGCCGGGCTCACTAATGCCGGGCTCACTAATGTCACGCTCACTAATGCCCGACGGCGTGGGGTTGGCGAGGGCGGTTGCGTGGGCAGCTCGTGCCGCGGCTAGGAATTGGTCCGCTTCTCGGTGCGACTCTAGCTGGTGGACGTCCGTCAAGCTCAGCACGTAGAGGCAGTCTTCGCGGTGGTCAAGAACCAGGGCGCGGCCGGCAAAAAGCAGAGCGGCGTCCGGAATCGGACCGAGGCCCGGTTCTGGGTTCGGGACCAGGTCCAGGCCCGGTCCTGGGCGCGGGCGGTATTCCGGTGTTGCGGCGCCACCGGTTTCAGCCTTGAGTTCGTAACCCAAGTAGCCCAGCCAGCCGAGGGTGAAATCGCCAGGGTAATGTTCCGGGGCGCGCACTGCTTTGCGCCCCCATACCGAATCTAGCCAGTGGAAGAACGGTCCGCGGATGTGGGTGGTAACTTGGCCGGCGGATATGGTTGTTTGGCCGTCTTCGTGACGAGCAAGCTGACCAAAGTGACCGGAGTTATCGGCCATGATGGAGAAGCGGGAGCGGTCCGCCGCGCTCTTTTCGGCAATGGAGCTATCCAGCCATACGGCATGCTCGGATGCGCCATAGAGGGCGTGGAAGAGTTCGGTAGGAGCTGGCAATCCTTCGAGCCGGACGGCGGAAAACTCAAGTCCGCGGCGCCGGGCTAATTCCGGGGCCAGTACATTCTCCATGGCTGGAAGCTGAGTCAGGGCTGCTAGCACCAGCTCCGGAGCGTTGGCCACCCCGTGCGTACCGTCAACAACAATGTCCGCTTGCTCCGGTACGAGGCTTCCTTCCAGTAGGAGGTCTTCCTGATCGGCCCACAAGTCCCAAAATGGCGCATACGTCTCGCCGTCGCGCTCAAGGGCCCGCTGTTTCCTGTTATGGCTGGGCGCATCAACCCAAATGACGGCGTCCAAGTACGCAGCCGCGCCGCCGTGTGAAGATCCCACACCTTCGACAATCACTACCGGGGCCAGCTCGGTGGTGCGGGAGGCGCCGTCGTGCTTGGCTTCCCAGTCCCACGGCGTCCAGGTGGCGGGCAGGCCTAAACTCAGGGGCGCCAAAACTGTTTCAACGTAGCGTTCCACACCGCCAGCTAGGCCATCCCACCCGGGATATATGTCCTCGAGGTGGAAGAGCGATACGTTGCGATGGCGTCGCAACAGGGCCGCCAATTCCACCGCAACAGTGGTTTTCCCGGCGCCGGAACGGCCATCGACGGCAATGATCACGGGCCTAGCCACGGACATAGTCCACAATGCCGGGCAGGGCTGCGGAAATCAGATCCCAGCTGCGCGCAAAGTCTTTGGCGTTGCCGTACCAGGGATCGTGAATACCTTGTTGAGCGGGCTCGGCATGGGCCACTTCCGGGTCAAAAGAGCGCAACATGCGAACTTTCTGTGCGGCTGCGGCGTTTGGTGCCAAAGCGCGCAGATCCTCGTAATGGTCAAGGTCCAAGGCCAGAATGAGATCCCGCTCGGCAAACCACACCGGATTGAACGTACGTGCGGTGTGGCCGGTGGCCTCAATGCCGTGGCCAGCCAGCTCGGCTAGGGCACGTGGATCCATGGGGTTCCCCACCTCCCAAGCGGAGGTTCCAGCGGAGTCCACCTCAACGTTCAGACCTGCTTGCGCGGCGGCGTCCGCCACCATGAATTCAGCCATGGGGGAGCGGCAGATATTGCCGGTGCAAACGGTGATGATCCGGTAGGGAGTGGTCATTGATTCAGTCTATCGGCGCATGGCTGCGGAGCGCGCTTTCGGGGGAGGTGCCTGCGGGGGAGGTGCGGCGCCCGCACCTGGACGAACTGTTAAACGAGCACCAACAAGATACCCACAACGATGAACAGGATCCCGAAGATGCGGTTCAGGATCAGCTGTCCGCGGGGACTGGTGGTGAGGTGTTTGAGCTGTTTGGCACCCGCGGCAAAGATGAACCACATGACGATGATGTCGATGACCACCACGGTTGCGGTCAAGATGAGGTACTGCGGCAGTAGCGGTTCGGCTGGCCGGATGAACTGAGGCATGAACGCCAAGAAGAAAACAATCGCCTTCGGGTTCAGGAGATTGACCCACAGCCCTCGGCGGAACATCGACAAGCCAGATTCGACGGCGGCAGGTGCGGCGTCGTCGTCGACCTTTTCGGCTTTGGCCAGCAGCTTCCGGACACCCAAATACACCAGATATGCGGCGCCAACATAGCGAATCAGCATGAACAGCAACGGGGAGTTGGAGACGATGATCCCCACACCCGCAGCCACGATGACCACGTGGATCACGAGCGCCAATTGCTGGCCCATGATGCCCCAGATGGAGCGGCGGAATCCCGCGGTCAGCGCATTCGACATGGTGTTGATGGCGCCCGCACCCGGGGTCAGAGAGATCATGGCGCCGGCGCCTAGCAGGGCCAGCCAAAGGGAAAATTGCACCCGCTTAGCTTACGCGCCATGGGCCAGGGGTCCGTGCGCTGGCGGTTAGCGACCGGGATATGACAGATCTGGTGCGTGTCTCGGCCGTCGAGCATCCTCCCAGAAGGTCCAACTATGATGAAGCAAATGAGCGCTCCCACACATCGATTCGGTCTCAACCGCCGCCATTTTCTCCAGCTATCCACGCTGGGCCTCGGTGTGGGAGCCATGGCCGCGTTGGCAGGGTGTGGCGGCACGGCAGGCGGAGAGCCGCTGGCCACTGTCGGCAAGATTGATTTCCAAAATAAGCTGCATGTCCCGCCCCTGGCGCAGTCGGAAGTCAAGGACGGGCTGCGCATTTTCAATCTTGTGACCCAAGCCGGTCAATCGGAGATCGTACCCGGCGGAAAGACCGATACCTGGGGCGTCAATGGGGCGCTTCTGGGGCCGACGCTGCGAGTACGTCGCGGCGAGGAGATTCGCCTCAATGTGAGCAACGAACTTGACGAGCCCACTATCTTGCACTGGCACGGCATGCGCCTACCCGCGGCAGCCGACGGCGGTCCCCACCAGATGGTTGAACCCGGCGCCATTTGGTCTCCCTCATGGACCGTCAACCAGCCCGCGGCGACTCTCTGGTACCACCCGCATCCGCACGGACAGACCGAACGCCACGTTTACAAGGGGATCGGCGGCATGTTCATCCTCGACGACGATGAAGAAGGCGCGCTGGAACTTCCCCGCGACTATGGCGTGGACGACATTCCCGTCATTGTCCAGGACAAATCGCTCTCCGGGAACGGAGCGCTTGTTGAGACCGCACGGATCGGCGTCGGTATGCTGGGCACTACGGTGCTGGTCAATGGCACGGCCGCCCCCGTGCTGAATGTGGTGGCCGAGCACACGCGGTTGCGCCTGCTGAACGCTTCCAGCGCTCGCAGCTACAACTTCGGCTTTTCTGATGACCGCACGTTCACCATGATCGCCAGCGACGGCGGCCTCCTGGCAGCACCTGTGCCGCTGAGCCGGATCATGCTGACCCCTGGTGAGCGTGCTGAAATCATCGTTGCGGCGGCCCCTGGCGAAACCGTGACATTACGTTCTTTTCCGCAGGACTTGGGTGTTTCAGATACCCGTTCGGCAGACGCCGGTGCGCATGACGTGCTGGATATTCTCCTGCTGAAGGCTGCCGCCGCGCTGAGTCCAGCAGCCCCGATTCCGGCACAGCTTGCCGCTGTGGAGTATCCAGATCCGGCCCTCGCGGGAGAAATGCGGATGTTCCAGCTCGGCGATAACGTCATTAACAACAAATTCATGGATATGGACAGGATTGACCTCTCAGTCAAGGCCGGGGCAACGGAAGCCTGGGCTGTGCTCAATGCCCACAATCAGCCGCACAACTTCCACATCCATGACGTGCAATTCCAGATCCTCTCCCTCAACGAACAGCCGCCTCCGCCGGAACTCGCGGGCTGGAAGGACACCATTTACGCGCCTCCCGGTGTGACCATCCGGTTGCTCATGAAATTCGGAGAGGATGCTGACCCCGTGATCCCGTACATGTACCACTGCCATATGTTGTGGCATGAAGATAAGGGCATGATGGGCCAGTTCCTCGTGGTGGATTAGCGTTCCGGCGCGGACTCGCCCGACCTCGCAGGGATTAGACCCGGGCTAAAATTTCGCCATTGGGCATGAGGAACCAGCCGTCTTTGCTGGCACCCCACGCACGCCAGCTGTCCGAGATGCGTTGCAACGTGCCGGCATCGGCCAATCCGTAGGCCACGGCCTGCTCTGCAAATGCTGAGCCCACTGTTCGCTCCGCCCAAACGCCCGCCAGCCAGGCTCGCTGCTCTGCCGTTGCGTAGAGCCAATTGGCGGACGACGCCGTGACGTCGGCAAATCCCGCATCGTGCGCCCAGTGCAACAACCGTCGCCCGGCGTTTGGTTCTGCCCCGTTGTGCCTCGCCACCTGCTGGTACAGATTCATCCAATCATCCATTTCAGGCACCTCCGGATACCAGAACATGCCGTGAAAATCGGCGTCCCGCACGGCCACGATGCCGCCGGGCTTGGTCACCCGGCGCATCTCTTTGAGGGCACTCACGGGATCGGTCAGGTGTTGCAAAACTTGGTGCGCGTGGACAACGTCGAAGGAATCATCGGGGAAGTCGAGTGCGTAAACATCGCCGGTGCTAAAGCTCAGATTGGCCAGATGCTGGTCCCGAGCCAGTGCGGTGGCCGTGGCAACCACTTCCGGAGAACGGTCAAGGCCCAGCACCGCACCCGGGGCCACGAGCCGGGCAAAATCGGCCGTAATAGTGCCAGGGCCCGAGCCCACATCGAGCACGCGCAGCCCGGGGGTGAGGTGCGGGATCAAATATGCGGCCGAGTGTTCAGCCGTCCGCGAGGCGTGCGATCGCAGCACGCTCTCGTGATGCCCGTGCGTGTAAACATCTCCCTGCTTTCCGCTTTGTTGCGGTTGCTGTTGCTCGTTCATAAGTGGAGGCTACGCCTGGCCAACCGGATGTGGCCACTGTGTCTTGTGGTGCGGACCAGTCTTGTGGTGCGGACCAACACGCTTTGCGTTCATCGAGTTCTGACCTTAGCGACCAGATGCATGGTTGTAGCCATACATCTCGCCGCTAAGGTCAGAACTCGATGCGGATGCTCGCCACAGACGGCAGGCACGGCTAAACCCACAGGCGGCAGGCACGGCTAAACCTAGAGGCGGCGGGATCAGGGAAACAAAAGGGTGAAGGGCACCACTAAACCCGGCCATCCGGCGTCGAACGTGTTCGCCTAAAGTGAAAGTTGAGCCGACTGCGCTCAACTCTATTTGACATGGAACTGAGTCTGAGTAAAGTTGAGTGCAGAACGCTCAATACCGCTGGTTGAGCGACCCCGTCACAGAGGCGGAACTGTTCACAGCGGCTCATGAAAGGAACCACTTATGTCACGTGCCGTAGGTATTGACCTCGGAACCACCAACTCTGTTGTATCCGTCTTGGAAGGTGGCGAGCCCACCGTTATCGCCAACGCTGAAGGCGGTCGCACCACCCCCTCAGTAGTTGCCTTCTCCAAGACCGGCGAAGTTCTGGTTGGCGAAATTGCCAAGCGCCAGGCCGTCAACAACATCGACCGCACCATCGCTTCCGTCAAGCGCCACATGGGCACCGACTGGACAGTCGCGATCGATGACAAGAAGTACACGGCGCAGGAAATTTCCGCCCGTACCCTGATGAAGCTCAAGAACGACGCCGAAGCTTACCTGGGCGAAAAGGTCACCGACGCTGTCATCACCGTCCCGGCCTACTTCAACGACGCTGAGCGTCAGGCCACGAAGGAAGCCGGTGAAATCGCAGGCTTGAACGTGCTGCGTATTGTCAACGAGCCCACCGCTGCCGCTTTGGCTTACGGTCTGGAAAAGGGCAAGGAAGACGAGCTCATCCTCGTATTCGACCTCGGTGGCGGAACGTTCGATGTTTCCCTGCTCGAAGTTGGCAAGGACGAAGACGAGTTCTCCACCATCCAGGTGCGCGCAACTTACGGTGACAACCGCCTCGGTGGCGATGACTGGGATCAGCGCATCGTTGACTTCCTGCTCAACCAGCTCAAGGTCAAGGGCATTGACTTGTCCAAGGACAAGATCGCCCTGCAGCGTCTGAAGGAATCTGCTGAGCAGGCCAAGAAGGAACTCTCCTCGGCTTCCAGCACCAACATTTCACTGCAGTACCTCTCCGTTACCGCTGACGGTCCGGTGCACTTGGATGAGCAGCTGACCCGTGCCAAGCTCCAGGACCTGACCAAGGATCTGCTCGAGCGCACCAAGAAGCCCTTCAACGACGTCATCAAGGAAGCCGGCATCAAGGTTTCTGACATCGATCACATCGTGCTCGTCGGTGGCTCCACCCGTATGCCTGCCGTTGTTGAACTGGTCAAGGAATTGGCTGGCGGCAAGGAGCCCAACAAGGGCGTCAACCCGGATGAGGTTGTAGCCGTTGGTGCTGCCCTCCAGGCTGGTGTGTTGAAGGGTGAGCGCAAGGACGTTCTGCTCATCGACGTCACCCCTCTGTCCTTGGGTATTGAAACCAAGGGTGGTGTCATGACCAACCTGATCGAACGCAACACGGCCATCCCCACCAAGCGTTCCGAGACCTTCACCACCGCCGATGACAACCAGCCCTCGGTTGCCATCCAGGTCTTCCAGGGTGAGCGTCAGTTCACTCGCGACAACAAGCCGCTGGGCACGTTCGAGCTGACCGGTATTGCTCCGGCTCCGCGCGGCGTCCCGCAGGTTGAGGTCACCTTCGACATCGATGCCAACGGTATTGTGCACGTTTCCGCTAAGGACAAGGGCACCGGTGTGGAGCAGTCCATGACCATCACTGGCGGCTCCTCGCTGTCCAAGGATGACATCGAGCGCATGGTTCGTGAAGCTGAAGAGCACGCAGCCGAGGACAAGGAACGCCGCGAGGCAGCCGATCTGCGTAACTCCGCAGAGCAGCTGCACTACTCGGTGGACAAGGTTCTGGCTGACAACGATGACAAGCTCTCCGACGAGGTCAAGAATCCCGTCAAGGAAGATGTCACCGCTCTGAAGACCGCTCTTGCAGGCGACGACGACGCAGCCGTAAAGACCGCGTTCGAGAAGCTGCAGGCTTCACAGTCTTCACTGGGTGAGGCTATTTACGCCGCAGCTCAGGCTGAGGGTGCAACGGCCGACGCCGGCGCATCTGAAGGTGCCGCTGCTTCCGATGGTGCTCCTGAAGAAGACATCGTAGACGCCGAGATCATCGACGAAGACGCAGACGAGAAGAAGTAAGCATGTCTGAATCCGTAAACCCCGAAGAGGTCCCAAAGGACGAGTCTGTGGATCCGGCCAACCCGGTAGGCGATTCTGCCGCAGCTGGTGCCGAAGGCGATGCACTCTCGCAGGCCGAAGAGATCCTCAACGGTGTTGAGGTTCCGGCGCAGGAGTCCGTGGCTCAGGGTAGCGACGCCGCAGAGGCCGCCGAGTTGAAGAATGACCTTCTTCGCTTGCAGGCCGAGTACGTCAACTACCGCAAGCGTGTTGAGCGCGACCGCGCCGTTGCCGGCCAAATGGCTGTCATCGGTGTCCTGAACTCGCTGCTTCCGGTCTTGGATGACATCGATGCTGGGCGTACTCACGGCGACATCGTCGATGGACCGTTCGCGGCAATTGCCACCAAGCTGGAAACGGCTTTGGCCACCTACGGTCTAGAGAAGATCGACGCCGTTGACGTCGCCTTTGACCCGACCATTCACGAGGCGCTGATTCAGCAGCCTTCGGCCGATGTTGAAATTGACACGGTCAGCCAGGTCCTGCGCAACGGTTACAAGTCCGGCGAGCGTATTCTGCGCGCCGCTCAGGTGATCGTGGCAGTCCCAGAGTAAGAAACCCCTAGTGGTCGAGTCTGTTGAGGCCAATGGCCTCGACAGACTCGACCCTTGGGATTAACCCACAAATTTTAGAAAGGAGACGTCTTGGCAAGTCAGGACTGGGCAGAAAAAGACTTCTACAAGATTCTTGGGGTATCCAAGGATGCTTCCGAAGCCGATATCAAAAAGGCCTACCGAAAGCTGGCCCGCAAGTACCACCCGGATACAAATTCCGGGGATCCACAGGCGGAAAAGACCTTCAAGGACGTCTCCGAAGCGTATTCCGTGCTCTCCAGCAAGGAAGACCGCGAGCAGTACGACGCCATCCGTGCCATGGGCGGCGGCGCCCGCTTCAGTGCTGGCGGAGCTGGCCAAGGCGGTGGCGGTTTTGAGGACGTCTTCGGTGACCTCTTCGGCGGCGGCCGCGGCGCACCCCGTGGCGGATCTCGCGGCAATCCCGGCTTCAGCGGCTCGGGCCTGCCCCCGGAATTCGCAGACCTGTTTGGTGGCGGTGGCGGCGGCTTCGGCGGATTTCAGCCCACACCCACCAAGGGTGCGGACCGCACAGCATCGACCAGTATTTCCTTCGGCGGTTCCATCAACGGCACCAAGATTGGCCTGCGTGAACCCAATGGCGAAGTCATTGATGTCCGCATCCCCGCAGGCATCAAAGATGGCCAGAAGGTCCGGGTCAAGGGCAAGGGCCAGAGCGGTGCAGCCGGTCCCGGCGACCTAATGGTCACCGTCAACGTCAAGGCTCACGAATTCTTCATACGCGACGGCAACAACATCCGAATCCACGTCCCCGTCAGCTTCCCCGAAGCTACCTTGGGTGCAGATATCAGCGTCCCCACCTTGACCGGGGAAACGGTGCGCGTCCGCGTTCCAGCAGGTACGCCGTCGGGTCGCACTTTGCGTGTCAAGGGTGCCGGCGTGCAGTCCAAGAAGGGCGACGGCGATCTGCTCGTCAGCATCGACGTAGCCGTTCCGCAAAAGCTCAGTAAGGAAGCCGAAGAGGCAGTCCGCGCTTTCGCTGCCGCGACTGCCGACGGCGATCCCCGCGCGGGGCTGGCGGATAAAGCCAAGCTGTAGCCGCCGGCTTAGTTCCGGCATCGGCTCGAACCCGGCACCGGACACGCTCCACCCGCTGGATCTCGACAGCTTCGATCACCGACCCACTCCACCCAAGGAAGGAAATTGCAATGATTATTGACCCGCATGCACCGATCTTTGTGATTTCCGTGGCGGCCGAACTCGCGGATATGCATCCGCAGACCCTGCGCCAGTACGACAGGATGGGGATCGTCAAACCCAACCGGGCCCCTGGCCGGGCCCGGCGATATTCACAGCATGATGTGAGCATGCTCCGTGAGGTCCAACGGCTCTCCCAAGAGGGTGTTTCGCTGGAGGGCATTCGGCGGATTATGGAATTGCAGAATCAGGTTGATGCGCTGCGTGCCAAGGTGGTGGAGCTAAGCGAATCGCTCGAGGCTGTCACGGCTGAGATGCACTCGCGACCACCGCGCCCCAACAGTCGGGTGTTTGCTGCCGGACTGTTGGGTGGAGACATCGTGGCCCTGGCAAGGGGTCAACGTCCACGCCCCCGCAGCCAAGCCCTGGTGGTGTGGCGCCAACAAGAACTTCCTACGAAGAAGTCGATTACAGCAAAAAAGCGCTGACCAGCCAGGCCGTAAAGGCCTGCATGGTCAGCGCTTTTCTATGCTCGCAGCTCACTTGGAGCCTCGCAATATCAGTCTCGGAACAGCCCGGCCAGATCCGTGGCCGTCAAAGCCCCGCCTGAGAGTGAATCCCCGCTCATCACATCAGAGAACAGCTGGGATTTCTTGGCCTTGAGCGCCATGACCTTTTCCTCAATGGTGTCCTTGGCGACGAGCCTATAGACCATCACGTTCTTCTTCTGGCCAATGCGGTGCGTACGGTCCACGGCCTGCGCCTCGGACGCCGGGTTCCACCATGGATCCAAAATGAATACGTAGTCAGCCTCGGTCAGGTTCAATCCGAAACCACCGGCCTTCAAGCTGATGAGGAACAGCGGGGCGTCACCATTTTTGAATTCATCGACGACGGCGGCCCTATTCCGGGTGCCTCCGTCCAAATACGTGAAGTCAATGCCTTCGGCAATGAGCCGCTCCCGAACCTTGCCCAAGAAGCCAGTGAACTGGCTGAAAATCAGGGCGCGGTGACCTTCCTTAACCACGTCCTCCAACTGTTCAAAGAGCACGTCCAACTTCGAGGAGCGCACACCCGCCTGGCCCTCATCCACAAGAGAGACGTCCAAACTGAGCTGACGCAGCAGCGTCAGCGACTGGAAAATGGTGAAGCGGTTCTTGTTCACATCTTCCAACAGTCCCAGGATCTTTGCCCGCTCACGTTGCAAGTGGGTCTGGTAGATCTTTTGGTGCCGCGGGTTGAGTTCCACTTCCAGGATTTGTTCCTGCTTGGCCGGCAGATCTGCAATGACCTGTTCCTTGGTGCGGCGCAGCATGAGTGGTTTGACCCGTGCACGCAGTTTCGCCAGCAGCTCGGAGTCGGCGTTCTTTTCAATGGGGCGCTGATAGAACTCGGCAAAACGCTTCGGGCTGGGGAACAAGCCCGGGGCCACAATGGACAGCAAGGCCCACAGCTCCATAAGGTTGTTTTCCATGGGGGTACCGGTGACGGCCAGCTTGAAGGGAACCTTCAGTTTGCGCACGCACTGGTACGCCTTGGACTGGTGGTTTTTCACGAACTGGGCCTCATCCAGGATCAGCCCGGCGAAGGGCTGCATGGCGTATTCGGCAAAGTCAATGCGGAAGAGCGCGTAGGAGGTAATGACAATATCGGCCCCGGCAAAGAAATCTGCGGAGATCAGTCCGCTCTTGGCAAAGGTTTCAGAGACAGTAACCACCCTCAGCTCCGGCGCGAACTTCACGCTTTCACTGGCCCAGTTACCCACCACGGAGGTGGGTGCCACCACCAAAAACGGTGACTTCAGGTCCGGGTCCTCGGCCTTGACCTGGCTCACCAGAGCTAGTGTCTGCACGGTCTTACCTAGACCCATGTCATCGGCTAGCACCCCACCCAGCCCAAAGCTGTAGAGGAAATGCAGCCAGTTGAAGCCGTCCAACTGGTAAGGGCGCAGCGTCGCATTCAGCCCAACAGGAGCGGGCAGCGGATCCGGTGATCCGCCGTCGAGCAGTCCGGAAACCGCTTCGCGCCACGCCTGGGCCTGCTCATCCACAATGCCCAGCTGAGCCAATTCGTCCCACAGACCAGCTTGGAAGCGGCTGATTCGTAGCTGGCCGTCCTTGCTGTCATTGAGGCTGCGGGCTTCATCGATCAGCGCCCGCAGTTGGTGCAGTTCCGGGCGGTCCAAGGAGAAGTACGCACCGCTTGGCAGCAGCATGCGCGTGTTCCCTGCGGCCAAGGCGGAGAACACGGCCGCGAAGGAGACGTACTGGCCCTCTAGCGTGATCACAATGCCCAGATCGAACCAGTCCCGTTCATCGGTGGCTTTGGTGGAAATCGTGACGATTGGAGCTTCTGTGACCTCACGGTAACTGGCGATGTCACCGCTGGTCTCAACTTTAATGCCGGGCAAGTCTTGCAGCCGGGGCAGCACAGTTTCGGTGAATGTGAGTGTGTCCAGACCGCTTAGGGAAGCCGAGCCAGCCAAGGTGGGTTCACCCCACGAATGGTTGGCGGCCACACCCATGGCCGTGATGTCCTCCCACGGCGCGCCTACCAGCTCCAAGATCCGTGCCTCGGCGCCGGCATCCCGAACAGCGGTCTCACCCAGTTCGGGCCACAACGGCAAAGAGGTGACCCGGGTACCTACGGGGTAGTGCCATTCCCAGTGCAACCGCACCGTGTGATCGCTGCCGTACGCGGCCAATAGCGACAACGTGGGCTCCACATAAGCTGGCAACTCCACCGAATTGTTGGCTGAGACCACCGGTGCTGCCTGTTTGAGCTGGGGATAAAACTGAGTCAGGAACTTATCCCTGGCCTGCTCCGGGATGTGAACAGTTTCCTTGCGTAACGCAAAATCCAGTAGCTGCGGTGAGGTGCCGGCGGGCAGCGGCGCCAAGGTCACAGTGCCAGGTGCCGTGGAGGAGCGGTTGGGCGTGCTGGATGCAGCCGTGGCGTCGTTCTCGCCCTGATTGGAGAAGAACAAACCATAGATGGGAGAGCCAATAGCACCCACCACCTCGGCGGCGACGGGTGCGCCGTCGAGCTCTATCAGCGGACCAACGTCCAAGGAGCCGGACTCACCCTGTGTGACATCGAGCTGAAGAGTAGCTTCTAGGCTACTGACATGAATAGGGTCCCCGGAGCCCGACTGGATTAGGGCAACACCGCTCTTGTGCGCGGTGGCCAACAGCTGCCACAGGTTCCGTCCGGCAAAGTCGTTCAGCGACAGCCAAGCCCCGGCGTTGCCGTGGTTGAACTGGCGAGGGCTGTGTGAGGACAAGAATTCGGTGAGCCATTCCAGCTGGGTACGATCGTGGGCGCCACCATAAGTGAGGTAGCCCAAGGTGGCCCAGCTGACGCCGGATTTGACCCACTTGCCCCGCGTTCCCATGACCACAGGACGGACATTGAGGACCGGCTGCGAAGGCACGGTACTGCCGCGGCCCCGGTAGGAAAAGCGCGGCGGCGGCACATGAAGTTCAAATTGCAGGCCCAATGCCGGGGTATCCGGGCTGGGGCCGGTCGCGGCTGGCGGCAGCAGCGCCGAAAGGGCCGCTTCCCACGAATCCACGGCAGGAGCGTCGGGGGCTGGAGCGGGGGCGGCTTTGCTGTCCTTGGCTTTGGCCAGCAGGGTTTCCAAGAACGTGGGTTCCCGCGGAGCTTCTTCCGGAACAAAGAAATCAGTGAAGGCGGGGTCGCTTTCGGCGGCGGCAATCAGGGCCACCACGTGCTTACAGTTTTGCCGAACGGGGCAGTTGCAGATTCCCACGCGGCAGGCGATCACGCCGTCGTGCTCACGGACCAGTTTGGCTGTGGCCCGGTAGACCTGCGTTCCTAATACTTTGCCGGAGAGCAGCCCAGTGGCCGGTTCCAGCACAATGCTGCTGACCCGGTCCTCGTCGGCGTAGACACGGCCGGCGGTAATGGACATCTCAGTAAATTCGGCGATCCGCGTCATCAAATTTGTTCCAGCGGAGGGGTGCGTCACGGAACTGTTCCACCTGTCGGTTGGGAGTGGCCCTAGGGGCAGAACCACATCTATCAATCCTACGCAGTATTGGCGGGCATGTTTACCCTGTTCGTCCCTGTGCCAAAAATGTGCTTGTCCGGTGGAGTCTGCCCTTTTTGGGCAAAGTACGACGGCGGGGGGGGGGGGGGGGGGGTGGGTTCACCCCTCCGCCCGGACACCACCCTGACCCCCTCCCTCCTTTTTCTTTCTTCTGTCTTTTTTTTCTTT
>NZ_JBTNDB010000041.1:0-21727 GCF_054511175.1 Arthrobacter sp. Sr24
CTCCCCCCTCCACCACTCGCCACCCCCCCCCCCCCCCCCTTCTCCACACCCCCCCCCCCCCCGCCGTCGTACTTTTGAAGGGAAAAGCTACGCTGCCGCCTGGAAGAGCTTCCCATTGACGCGCTCCGAGGCGCCCACGCGGTCCAGGTAGGGGGTGATGCCACCGAGGTGCATGGGCCAGCCGGCGCCAAGGATCATGCATAGGTCGATGTCCTCGGGTCCAGCAACCACACCCTCAGCCAGCATCAGGCCAATTTCCTCGGCCAGAGCGTCCTGAGTCTTGCGCAAGAGCTCCTCGCCTGTGGAGGGCGAAGAACCAAAGCTAAGCAGCGCCAAAGTGTCTGCTGGGATGGAGACGGAGCCATCTTCCGCAGTTTCCCACAGTCCCTTCTTTCCCGCGTCGATCAGGGCCTGCTGGTTAGCCGAGACATGGAAACGATCACCAAACGCCGTATGTAGCGATTCCGTGACGTGCTGCGCCACCGGGATGCCCACCATCGCCAGCAGCGTGAAGGGGGTCATTGGCAGGCCCATGGGACGCAACGCGGTGTCGGCAGTGTGTGCGTCGGTGCCCTCGTCGAAGGCCTTGGAAACCTCGGCCATGAGGCGTAGCAGCACACGGTTCACCACGAACGCCGCCGCATCCTTGACCAGCACCGCTGTCTTGCGCAGCGCCTTAGCTGTGGCAAACGCGGTGGCCAGAACGGCGTCGTCGGTCTTGGGAGCGCGCACAATTTCCAGCAGCGGCATGACGGCCACAGGGTTGAAGAAGTGGAAGCCCACTAGACGCTCGGGGTGCTTGAGGTCCTCAGCCATGGCCGTGACAGACAGGGAGGAAGTATTCGTGGCCAGGATGCACTCGGGAGAGACGATCGCCTCGACCTCAGCAAATACGGCCTTCTTCACGGAGAGTTCCTCGAACACGGCCTCGATCACGAAGTCGGCATCAGCAAACACGTCCTTTGACACCGAACCTGTAACCAGGGCCTTGGTCCGGTTCGCCGCATCCTGGCTGATCCTCCCCTTCGCCAGCAATTTGTCCACTTCGCCGTGTACGTACCCCACGCCCTTGTCCACGCGAGCGGCATCGATGTCCGTCATGACCACGGGCACCTTGAGTTGGCGGGCAAATAACAGCGCAAACTGCCCTGCCATCAGCCCCGCACCCACCACGCCAACCTTCGTCACAGGGCGAGCCAGCTTGGGATCCGGTGCACCGGCCGGACGCTTGGCTCGCTTCTGCACCAAATCCAAGAACGCGTAGACGGTATCGCGGAACTGCGGCGTGCCCATGAGCTCCGCCAGCGCCGCATCTTCAGCCGCAAAAGACTCCGCCTTCGTGAAATGCTTGCCCTTCTCGAGCAACTCAATCACCTTCGCGGGGGCCGGCGCGGCATTGGAGGTTTTGGCCTCCACAAACTTCTTGGCACGCACGACGGCGGCATCCCACGCTGCGCTGTTTTCCTCGCTCAGGGGTTCACTCACCGCGTTGGGGCGGCTGGGGCTTTCGGCGCCGGCAAGCACGCGGGCGGCCCAATTCAGCGACTGTTCCACAAAATCAGCAGGTTCAAAGAGGGCGTCGGCAATGCCGAGCTTGAACGCGGCGGGGCCGCTCAGGGTGCGGTTGTTGCTGAGTGCGTTTTCAATCATGACCTGTACGGCGTTGCCCGGACCGATCAAGCGGGGGAGTAAGTAGACGCCGCCCCAGCCGGGGACCAAGCCAAGGAATGCCTCGGGCAGAGCCAAGGCTCCAGCACCTGTGGAAACGGTCCGGTAGTTGGCGTTCAGGGCAATCTCCAGACCGCCACCCAAGGCGAGCCCGTTGATGAACACAAAGCTGGGAACCCCCAGATCATTCAGCGTGGAGTAAACGTCGTGGCCCAACTGTGCCATCCAGAGTGCTGCTTCGGGATCTTTCAGGCTCTTGACGGCTGACAGGTCCGCTCCTGCCACCAAGAAGAAGGGCTTGCCGGTGACGCCCACGCCGAGAATTTCACCCCGAGCAGCACGCTCTCGCTGTGCCTCCAGCGTGGTGCCTAACTCGACCAGGGTGTTCGGGCCCAGCGTGGTGGGGCGGCGATGATCCAAACCGTTGTCCAGTGTGATCAGCGCAAAGGTGCCAGCGCTTGGTGCGCCCTCAACGCCGGGGAGTGCGATGTCCTGCACGTAGGAGTGCGTCACAACCTCATCGGGGAACATGGCTGCGAGTTTAGTGAAATCCTGGGCGCTCATGCTGCGCTCCCTTCGGTGGTGGCGGAGGCGGTTACGGACGGGGTGGCTTCAGCACCTGTGCCGGTGAAGTGTGGGTTTTCCCAGATTACGGTGGCACCCATGCCCAACCCGATGCACATGGTGGTGATGCCGTACTGCACGGAGTGATCCTCTTCGAATTGCCGGGCCAACTGGTTCATGAGGCGCACGCCGGAGGATGCCAGAGGGTGGCCCACGGCGATGGCTCCACCATAGCGGTTGACGCGAGGATCGTCGTCGGCGATCCCAAAGTGGTCTAGGAAGGAGAGCACCTGGACGGCGAAGGCCTCATTGATTTCGAACAGGCCAATATCCTCGATGGTGAGCCCGGCCAGGCGCAGCGCCTTTTCGGTGGCCGGAACAGGGCCAATGCCCATGACCTCCGGTGCCACTCCGGCGAACGCGTAGGTGACGAGGCGCATTTTGACAGGCAAGCCCAGCTCCGCAGCAGCCTCGGCAGAAGCCAAAAGTGCCGCGGTCGCGCCGTCGTTCAATCCAGCGGCGTTACCGGCACTGACACGTCCATGGGCACGGAAAGGAGTGCGCAGTGTGGCAAGGTCCTCAACGGTGGTGCCGGGGCGCGGTGGCTCATCCACGGTGTTCACGGTCCAGCCGGCGCCGGGCTTCATGGTGGCCACGGGAACAAGATCGGGCTGAATCTGATCTTTGGCGTAGGCAGCTGCAAGCTTGTTCTGGCTGGCCACGGCATACGCGTCGGTGCGGTCCTTGGTAATGGCGGGGAAGCGATCGTGCAGGTTCTCGGCCGTGTTGCCCATGTTCAGGGCGGCCGGATCCACAATGCGTTCGGACATGAAGCGCGGGTTCGGATCGGATCCGGTGCCCATGGGGTGGTGGCCCATGTGCTCCACGCCGCCGGCGATGACAACGTCATAGGCGCCAAAGCCAATGCCCGACGCCGTTGTGGTCACCGCTGTCATGGCGCCAGCGCACATCCTATCGATGGCGAATCCGGGCACCGACTGCGGCAGTCCGGCTAAGAGTGCGGCGGTGCGGCCAATGGTCAGGCCCTGATCGCCGGTCTGGGTGGTGGCGGCAATGGCAACGTCGTCAATGCGCTCGGCGGGCAAGGATGGGTTGCGGCGCATGAGTTCGCGGATGCACTTCACTACCAGGTCATCGGCGCGGGTGTTGGCATAAATGCCCTTCTCCCCAGCGCGGCCAAAGGGGGTGCGGACGCCGTCAACAAAGACCACGTCCCTGATCTGCCGATTTTGGCTCACGTCTAACTCCTTGGTTGCGTTCAATGGTGTTCTCTCCAGCCCAGCATAACGGGGGAGGAGTGTGTCGCAACTCATGTTACTTGCGAGTAACTTAGAGGTCAAAACGAAGGTATCGTCACCCCTCTCGACGCTAGTGCAGCAATGGTGCTTAAAAGACGAACGCTATCGCAGTTGACTGCGATAGCGTTCGAAGAAATGGCACCATTGCTGCCCGAGCGTTCGTTGGGGGCCGAGGGCGGGCTAACTAAAGCTGGGCGTGGTCCTTGTTAGCTTCTTTGGGTTCCCGCGGAGCTAGTGGCTCGGGGTTGCTCATGGCCTCTACCAGAAGGGGGGCGGTCTTCTCGATCTGCCAGGCGCGGGCGCCCAACTCTGCCAGTGCAGCCGAGATGGCTTCCACGGTGAAGTCCGACGGCGGACGCCAGCACACGCGGCGCAGATGATCCGGGGTCAGAATATTCTCCGACGGGATGTTCAATTCCTCGGAGAGTTCGGCCATTCTGTTGCGGGCCGTGGCGAAACGTGCAGCGGCCACAGGATCGCGATCGACCCAGACTCGCGGCGGCGGAGGAGTGTTGTTGGAAACCTGCAACGGTGGCAGATCGCTACTGTTCTTCGCGGTCTGGATGGCATGGAGCCATTTGGGGGCGTCGCGCTTGGCTGAGCGGCCATGGAAACCCGCCAGTGCTAATAGTGCAGGCACTGTCGAGGGCATGCCTTTTGCTGCGGCGATGATGGCCGAGTCCGGGATCAAACGGCTAGGGGCAATGTCGCGGCTTTCGGCAAGTCTTTCGCGGGTCTGCCACAACTCGCGAACGGCTCCCAGCTGGACGCGGTTGCGGATGGTGTGTGATCCGGACGTGCGGCGCCACGGGTCCACCCGCGGGGCAGGAATTCCAACGTCAATGAGGTGCTGAAATTCTTGGGCCGCGTAGTCCAGCTTGCCGTCCCGCTCCAGCAAAGCGAGCAGTTCCTCTTCAAGATCCACGAGCACTTCCACATCCAATGCGGCGTAGCGCAACCAGGATTCAGGCAAGGGTCGGGTGGACCAGTCCGCGGCGGAGTGTTCCTTGGCGAGATGGAAGCCCAGTAGTGTTTCCACTACGGCACCCAGTCCTACACGGGGCAGGCCAGCGAGCCGGGCGGCAAGTTCTGTATCAAAAAGCTTGTCCGGCCACATGCCAACACCGGCCAGGCAGGGCAGATCCTGACTGGCGGCGTGGAGAATCCACTCGACGCCACGCAGCGCCTCATCAATGATCTTCAGATCGTCAAAAGCTTCGGGGTCAATCAACCAAGTACCGGCACCGTCGCGGCGGATCTGCACCAGCATGGCGCGTTGACCGTAGCGGAAACCTGATGCACGCTCCGTATCAACGGACGCCGGGCCATGTCCTGCAGCGAGTGCGGTGGCGCAGCGCCTCAGAGCCGGCTCTGAATCTACGACGGCGGGAATGCCGTCGCGGGGCATGTCCAGATCTACCAGGTCAGGCAGTTCGCCCAGTTCCATCTGGACGCCGTCGATCAGCACAGACGTCAGCGGTGCGGGGGCAAGATCAGTACTGGTCTGGGCAACCGAGCCCGAGGTAGATGTGCCCTCGGGTCCAACGTTTGTAGTACTGCGGCCTTGATGTGTGTTCGACATTTTGGCCCTGGTGCGGCTGTGGGTGCTTGTTTCTGCTTTGGTCATGATGACCTTAGTCTACCGAATGGCGAAGGAAAGCCTCTTAATTGCTCTTCTGGGCGGATCAGGTGATGGAGCGGAGAAGCAGTCACCTGTTAGTTCGGGGCCGTCGCTGTGGCAGCAAGGTCACGCCGTCTGGCACGGGTGGTAGGCCTGCAAAGGTGCAGACAATATCCACCCAAGCATCCAGATGAGAGCGCATATCGCGGCCCTCAGGTGTCCACGAGGCGCGCAATTCAATGTCAATGGCATCGGGTCGGGACGCTAACGAGCCGTATGATTCCGAGAGGATTCGTGTCGCCGTACCTCCGGCGTTGCTGTGCCGGGCTCCGTGCTCGTCGAGAGACTCAACCAGCCATGCCCAAGCAACATTGCCCAGGAGGGAATCGTTGCCAATGTCAGCTTCGAGTTGCGCCCGTATATAGGTGACAATTCTGAACGTACCGCCCCATAGATCGGAGCCGTTGGGGTCATGCAGGAGGATGAATCGGCCGGTGGCGAGCTCTTCGCCGTCCATCAACACTTCCGCTCCGAGAGCAACTCCATAGGGAGCCAGACGGGAGGGCGCAGGCACTTCGGCCAGCGAAAGCTCGCTACGATGCGGGGCAGCACGCAAACCAGCCAAGGCTTCTTGGAAGTCAGCGGGCAGTTGCAGATCGTGGCTCACATGTGCAGATTATGACGGTAGCGGGGCAAAGCGCGTCAGGCGCGCCGAATCCGGCGCTCTGAAGGTACCTGGTCAGCCCAGTATGGCGCCCGTTCCGGTGCCTGCCCCGTCCAAGCCACCCCACCCACCACACCAAAAGACGGCGCACCCTAAATGGTGCGCCGTCACGTGGCGAACAGAACTACAGCGAACGGAACTCCAACGAGCAGAACCGCAGTTACCCCTCAAGTTCCTTGCGAACAGCAGCTGCGAACGCATCAACGTCAGCTTCGGTGGTATCGAAGGAGCACATCCAGCGCACTTCCCGCGCGGCCGGGTCCCAGTCGTAGAACTTGAAGTCCTGGCGCAGCCGGTCTGCCACGCCCTCGGGCAGAATCGCGAAGATGCCGTTCGATTGAGTCTCCTGAGTGCACTCCAAGCCCGGCAGATCCTGCACAGCGGCGCGCAGCCTCACGGCCATGGCATTGGAATGAGTAGCCGAGCGCAACCAGAGATCATCGCGCAGCAGCGCCAGCACCTGGGCTGAGATGAAGCGCATCTTGGAGGCCAGCTGCATGTTCAATTTGCGCAGGTAAATGAGTCCGTCGGCAGCGCTCGGGTTGAGCGCAACAATGACTTCGCCAAACATGATGCCATTCTTGGTGCCGCCAAAGGAGAGGACGTCCACGCCGGCGTCGGAGGTGAATTCGCGCACCGGAACACCCAAGTAAGCAGCCGCGTTGGCCAGACGGGCGCCGTCCATGTGCACCTTCATGCCCAGAGAATGAGCGTGATCACAGATGGCGCGCACTTCCTCCGGCGTATAGCAGGTGCCCAATTCGGTGGTCTGCGTGATGGAGACTGCCAGCGGCTGCGCACGGTGCTCGTCGCCGAATCCCCACGCTTCCTTGTCGATCAATGCGGGGGTGAGTTTTCCGTCAGGCGTGGCAACAGGCAGCAGCTTCATGCCGCCCACGCGCTCCGGCGCCCCATTTTCGTCGTTGTGAATGTGGGCCGTGGCCGAACAGACCACAGCGCCCCATCGCGGCAACAACGATTGCAGACCCACCACATTGGCGCCGGTGCCGTTGAAAACCGGGAACACCTCGACCTCTTTGCCGAAAAGCGTGCTCATTTCCTCGCGCAGCCGGGCCGTGTAGACGTCCTCGCCGTACGCGCTCTGGTGCCCGCCATTGGCTGCGGCCAGCGCTTCGAGCACCTCCGGGTGGATGCCGGAGTAGTTATCTGAGGCGAAACTGCTCACAGAGGGGTCATGGAGTTGTGCGTCGATGTTCACAATGTCTTTCCGGTTGCGGGTTTCAGGTTGCGGGTTTCAGATTATGAGTTGCTGTCAAGAATAATGCGCGCGCCGTTGAGCTGCGCCGCGGGCGTGCTGAACAGCCCCGCCACGGCCTGCCCCAGCACGGCCACATCAGTGAAGCCAGGGAAACGGCGTTGAGGCGAGCGGGCGCGCATGGCGTCATCCACCAGCGCTTTCACCACAAGTACGACGCCGGCCGCCCCACCTTCCATGCCCTCCGAAGCTGCCGTGGTCCCTACTTCGCCCGCCGCGGGTGCACCAGAGGCAAATCCGGCAGCCACCGAGCGCACCCACGTTTCCGCAGCAGCCTTGATCGAGGCGTAGTTGGCGTCCCCAGCGCCCGGATCCGTAACGGTGGTAGAGGAAACAATGGCCAGCCGGCCTACAGGGGACGCCGCGAGGTCCGGATAAAACGCCCGGCTGGTGGTGCGCAATGTGGTCAGGACTGTGGTGTGGAGGAAGTCCCAATCGGCATCGCTTTGGCCGGCGATCCCGTCGCCGCCGCGCCAGCCTCCCACCAAATGGATCAGGCCGTCCACGGGACCAAAGCCCTCGTGGATGTCCTCCAGGAGATCGGCCACGTCGTCTGGATCGCCAAGGTTACACACCAGGGGGACGGCACCGTCGGTGAGACGAGCCGCCGCCTGGATCCGTCCGGCGTCGGACCCTACGGTCAACACGCGCATTCCAGCGCCGAGCAGGGCACTAGCCACGGTAACGCCGGCGGCACTGCTGCCGCCGGCGATCACTACCAAAGGAGTCTTCATGCCTCCAACACTACTCACTTAGGCGACGCTGGTGCCGGTGATACCCGCGGTGGATTCGATGACGGTGCGCATCTTCTTGTTCAGCGCTTCGTAGAACATGGAGAGCGGGAACTCATCATCCATGACCTGATCGGTGATCTCGCGCAGCGGCGCTGTCAGCGGCAAGGCTTCAGGGCCCTTCGCCCACGTGGACGCCGGGTTCGGAGTCACCGTCGCCGAAACCAGCTCATACGCGGCCAGCCAATGCGCCAACTTGGGACGGTCAATAGAGCGCCAGTACAGCTCCTCAATCTCGTGTCCCAGGGCGATCACCACGGCGGGCACCTCGGCCCAATCAATGGTCAGCTTGGTGTCGGTCCAGTGCAGCACGTGGTGCTGGTGCAGCCACGCAAACAGCAGCTGCCCGCCCAGGCCGTCGTAGTTGCGAACGCGCGTGCCGGTGATGGCAAAGCGGAAAATGCGGTCAAAAATCACTGCGTACTGGACCAGTTTCGCGTGCTTGCGCGCCTCGGGGGAGGCGCTCTCGTCAGCCTCCACCGCCACCGATTCGCGGTACGCCGTGAGATCGCAGCGCAGTTCCTCCAGCGAATACAGGAAGTACGGCATGCGCTGTTTGATCATGAACGGGTCAAACGGAAGGTCGCCGCGCATGTGGGTACGGTCGTGGATGAGGTCCCACATGATGAACGTTTCCTGCGTCAGGGCTTGGTTTTCCAGAAGTTCGACGGCGTCAGCCGGCAATTCCAGCCGGGTCACCTGTGCTGCCTCCCGGACCACGCGACGGAAGCGGGCGGCTTCGCGGTCCTGGAAGATGGCACCCCAAGTGAACGTGGGGGTTTCGCGCACGGAGACGCTTTCCGGGAACAGCACGGCTGAGTTGCTGTCATAGCCGGGGGTGAAATCAATGAAGCGCAGCGGTACAAACAGCTTGTTGGAGTAGCTCTTGGCCTCCAGTTCCCCAATAAATTCAGGCCAGAGGGTTTCCACCAAGACGGCCTCAACAAAGCGCGAGGTTGAACCATTTTGGGTATACATGGGGAACACAACCAGGTGACCCAAGCCGTCCACGCGGTGTTCCTGCGGGTTGAAGGCCAAGAGTGAGTCAAGGAAATCCGGAACGCCTAGACCGGCGGTTACCCACTTGTTGAAATCGGCCACGGCCAGCTCTAGATAGCGGGCGTCGTGGGGAAAATGCGGGGCCAAGGTGTCCATGGACTCGGTGATGGTGGCGATCAACGCCGTGGCGGCAGCGTGGTTGCCTGCCTCGGGGACGGAGCCGTCCTTGACCTGCAGTTCCTGCAGGGCGATGGCCGCATTTTTCAGGGCCAGCCACGCAGGGCTCTGGGCCAAGGCGGTGTAGTCAAAGGTGCTGGCGCTGCCTGGGGTTTCGATCGTGATGCTCATGCAGTTTCCTTTGGCTACTCGGAAGACAGGGGGAGTCCCGGCTGGATTGATTCCGAGCCTAGCAATGGAATAGCAAAGCTAATGTGAAAAGCGGTTGAGCATAAGAGGCTCTACGGCTCCGTGACTTTAGAGGGCTTCTGGCCACAGTTCCTGTGAGCCTTCCGGCAGAATTAAGAACACTCCCTTCATGGCCTGAGGGTCATGAAGGGAGTGTTGTAAATCAGCTCTATGAACGCAGCGTTATGACCGCAGTTTCATTGAGACTGAGTTAATGCAGAAGCGTTCATCGGTGGGCGTGTCATAGCCTTCACCTTTGAAGAGGTGACCCAGGTGCGAATCGCAGGCGGTGCAGCGCACTTCAATGCGTTCCATGCCCAGCGAGTTGTCATGCAGGTACGTCACCGAACCTTCTGCCAGCGGGGCGAAGAAGGAGGGCCAGCCGCAGTGTGAGGAAAACTTCTCCTTTGAGGTGAAGAGTTCAGCCCCACAAGCGCGGCATTCATACACGCCCTCTTGAGTGGAGTCCCAGTACTCCCCGGTGAAGGGGCGTTCGGTGCCGGCTTGGCGCAGCACCTGATACTCGGCGGGGGTGAGTTCTTCACGCCACTGGGCATCGCTCTTGACGACGGCAGGAGTTGCGGAAGCAGGGGTGGCGGGCACGGCGGAATTATCAAAGCTGTTCATATTTATGCCAACGTTCAGGAGTCGCCAATAAATCCCGAATCGGAGTACAAATGCAAAACTGGCAAGCCCAGTTTCCGTTGCGCCTGGTGCGCCCAGTCTTGGCGGAAGGTATCGGCAACGGCATGGGGACGGGTGACCACCACGGCCTGCCGGGCACCGGACTCGGTGACCTTGGCAACCAAGGAGGCAACGGCGTCGCCCTCGGCAACTGCCCCGGTAGCCTTGGCGCCCGCAGCTGAAAGCACAATCAGGGAGGCGGCGAGAATCTCCGAGGCCTCGGCCTTGACGGTGGCAGCATCGGGTTTCTCGCGCAATTCGCGCAGGGCGCCGGGCACATCAAGCATGGTCAACTGGTCAATGACGTCCACGAAGAGATTGCGGTGCGTGTCGGCCGGCACTAAGAGCACCAGCTCCACGTCGTCGCCCTGCTCGTAGAGGTTCGTAATGTTGGCCACGTCCGTGGACGTCAGCGCTTCTTCGGTCAAAATGATGATCTGCTCGCTCATGGCACCAGCTTAGGCGCCTATGCACCATAAACAATGACAACGGCCCAAGTTGTGCGAAGAAAGTTACGAACGCCCCCGGTGTGCCGCTCGACGGGCCGCCGGGCAGTAGGCACAATGGTGGCATGGCTTCCTCTTCGCAGCAGTCCAATCCCTGGCTCAAGTGGGGCGCCCTCGGGGCCGCCGCGGCAGGCACCGGCGCCGTGGCGGTGATGACGGCAACCTCCGCTCTGGCCGTCTACTTCGCCCGCCGGATCGTGACCCCAGAGAAGCACAGGATGGACGACGTCGCCGTGCTCGCCGTGATCTCCGACGGCCCAGAGCTGCAGATCGTGCTCGAAGCCACCCCGGACACCATCATTGAGGGCAACTACGGGCTGTACTTCGACAACAGCCGCGCCCACGCAGTCATTGGCCGGATCCTCTCCTATGTGCCGCGCGAAGGCAGTGTCACCCGCGAGGTCCTCGCCGTCCACGGCGGTGATTTGCGCACGGCTACGGCGGGCTGGTGGTCCGGCAATTTGCATGCACACCCGGATGAGATGGGCTTGGCGTACGAGGACGTGACGCTGAATCTGTCCGGTGGCCCAGCTCCCGCTTGGCTGCTACCGGCGCCTTCCGCTGGAGCTACCTGGGCCATCGTGGTGCACGGCCGCGGCGCCACTCGCAACGAAGGTTTACGTGCGGTCCCCACCGCTCACCGCCTCGGTATGAACGCTTTGCTGATCTCTTACAGGAACGACGGCGATGCCCCCGCCGCGTCTGATGGCCGGTATGGGCTGGGGGTCACCGAGTGGGCCGATGTGGAAGTGGCCATTGATTATGCCATCGCCCATGGCGCCAAGGACGTAGTGCTTTTTGGCTATTCCATGGGTGGAGCCATCAGTTTGCAAACAGCTGATCTGGCCCGGAACCGGAAACACGTCCTAGCCATGGTGCTGGACGCGCCCGTCATTAATTGGGTGAATGTGCTGGCGCATCAAGCGCAGCTGAACCGCATCCCGAACTTTATTGGCCAGTACGCCGAGGTCATGCTGACCCACCCGCTGGGCCGGCGAATCACTGGTTTGGCCGCGCCTGTGAACCTCAAGAGCATGGACTGGGTGAGCCGAGCGGTGGAGTTAAGGACGCCGTCGTTGATCATGCACAGCATTGACGATGACTTTGTGCCCTATGAACCCACCGCGGAGTTGGCTAGGCGAAACCCCGAGATGGTGACCTTTGAGCCGTTCAGCAAGGCTCGGCACACCAAGGAATGGAACGTGGACCCGCAAAGGTGGGAGAACGTGGTTGAGACCTGGCTGGCGCCCCGATTGGGACAGCACAGCCTGCCGCGGCACTAGAGAGGAGCTTTGCCGACCTAGGATGCCGATAGTACGGGGTGCCTAGGTTCGGTGTTGAATCGATTGCCGCCTAACCTCCCTAGCAACAGTCCACCTGCAGGAGTGCTGCTGGATCAGCCGCACCAAACTGATTGGCATTATCAACCAGATGCCGAGGGTGTGAGCTCAGCTCAAATACCGAGGCCCATCGCACTACGGACCTCATTGAGAATGTGGCGGGCAGAGGCCTCCGCCATGACGGCATCTCCGCGAGCCACTGCAGTGGCTACGTCCTCGTGAGCCTGCAAAGCTTCCCTCCGAGGCTTGAATGGCATCAATCCTTGCTGGGTGCGGCTGGTGAGTACTTCTGCCACCATGCCTTCGAGCGACGTGAACATCTCATTGCCGCAGCTTTGGAGCAACAGGCAGTGGAACTCAATGTCCACCGCTAGGAACGCCTCAAGTTCGCCGGCCTCACCGAGGCGCCTCAGCTCTGCGGCAAGAAAAACCAGCCTGGCCCGTTCGGCGGCGCTGGCCCGGCGGGCTGCACCTGCGGCCGCAATGGGCTCTACCGCGATGCGCAGCTCGGTGAGACTGCTGTACTGAATCTCTCGCTGGCCGGACGCTAGACGCCAGCGCACCAGCTTGGGATCGAAGACATTCCAGAGTCTGCGTTCTTGAACCACAATGCCCACTCGCCGGCGCGAATAGACCAAGTTCATTGACTCCAAGACTTTCATGCAGTCGCGCGCGACGGTGCGGGAGATGCCGTGCTCTTGTTGCAGGCCCTCCAGTGTCAATCGGCTGCCAGGAGCAAGTTGCCCTGCCGCTATGGCAGAGCCAACTGCTTCGAGGACACGCTCATGCATGGCGGGGGTGGGCATACCTTTGGATGCGGTGTCCGTATCCGGTGGTGTCGCCGTTGACATATTTCCTGCCTTCCTTGGCGCCTGCGCGCACAGCCATACTACCGGCAAATCGATAAAGGTATGACCTGTGACACTAAAAGATAGTATCTATGGCTTCAAATGGTGATACCTTAACTTTCGGCGTATTTTCATTGTGAGGTACGCAACGAATTTCTACAGTGAGCCAAAGCGTCTTCTTCGGAGGTACAACATGCAGTATCCAGACACGAATCTGGTGGTGATGGGCGTTGCCGGTTCAGGCAAGTCCACCATTGCGTCAGCACTTTCTCGACAGCTTGGCTGGGCCTGCGCCGAAGCGGATGAGTTCCACCCACAATCCAATATCGAGAAAATGACCCAGGGAATTGCCCTGCAGGATGAGGACCGCTGGCCCTGGCTGCAGGAGATTCAGGGCTGGATGAGCGCACATGCAGTTGCCGGGAAAAGTACGGTGCTAACCTGTTCCGCGCTCAAGCAGAGCTACCGTAGGCTGCTTTCCGAAGCGCAGGGCCGGGTTCTGTTCGTTCACCTTGACGGGGTTGCCGAACTGATCGGCCAGCGCATGCTGGGCCGCGAAGGCCACTTCATGCCTCCCACGCTCCTACCCAGCCAGCTGGCGACGCTGGAACCGTTGACCAGCGACGAACTTGCAGCCGGTAGCCTACGGTTGGACATCTCCCATTCACCAGAAGAGATTGTCGCCGCGGTTTTGGCTGGTCTAACGCTTCCCGCTCTTTCAGCACGCAGCACCTTCTAAGTCCACCCAATTTTCCCACTCCACTACTAGATCTATTTCAAAGGAGAACCATGGTCATCGAAGGATGGACCCAAACACTAGGGGCAGGCCCGCTGCTGCTCATTGCAGCAGCGGCGGTTATTGTGCTGCTCTTCCTCATCATCAAACTGCGGATGCACGCGCTGATAGCTCTGATCGTCATCAGCCTCCTGACGGCATTCGCCACTGGCATCCCCACCAGCCAGGTGGTTCCCGTTCTGATCGGAGGATTCGGTACAACCCTAGGCACCGTGGCACTCCTTGTTGGTTTAGGTGCCATGCTTGGCCGCATCGTTGAAACCAGCGGCGGCGCCAAGGTGTTGGCCGATTACCTGATCGGTGTCTTCGGCGAAAAGCGTGCTCCCTTCGCCCTCGGCCTTGCCTCCTTGATCTTCGGCTTCCCCATCTTCTTTGACGCTGGGCTGGTTGTCATGCTGCCCGTGGTATTCGCCGTAGCCTACCGCCTTGGCGGGGGAGTGCTGCGCTACGGACTTCCGGCAGCCGGCGCGTTCTCTGTGATGCACATCTTCATGCCGCCGCACCCGGGCCCGGTCTCTGCTGCCGCCTTCTTTGACGCCAATATCGGGTTGGTTCTGATTGCTGGTCTCATCACCGCTATCCCCACCTGGTACGTCACCGCCTACCTGTTCGGTCTGTGGACCGGAAAGAAATTGGTCCTCCCAGTTCCAGAACTCTTGGGCAAGGCCAGCGCCGAGGCTGAATCCAACCCGCCGCGCTTCCGCACCGTCATTGGCCTGCTGCTCTTGCCGCTCGTGCTGATTTTCATCAATACCGGCCTGAACACCTTGGCCTCCTCCGGCGTTCTTGCCGAGTCGGTCAAGGATGAGCAGTGGTTCCAGATCCTGCGCACCCTCGGAGAAACTCCGGTGGCTCTGCTGATCGCTGTGTTGGTGGCCATGTTTGTGCTCGGCACGCGCCGCGGCATCAGCTCCGGGACTCTGGAGAAATTGCTGGAGTCCTCGCTGGGCCCGGTTTGCTCCGTCATCTTGATTACCGGCGCTGGCGGCATGTTCGGCGGTGTGCTCCGTACCTCCGGCATCGGTTCCGCCTTGGCAGATGTCTTGGGTGATCTAGGTATCCCGCTGATCCTGGCCGGGTTCCTGATCGCCGCCATTCTGCGCATCGCTCAGGGTTCGGCCACCGTGGCGCTGACCACCACTGCAGGCCTCATCGCCCCGGCCGTGGCCATCGCAGGTGTGAACGGTATGCAGCTTGCCGCCTTGGTGATCGCCGTGGCAGCCGGCTCCGTGGTGGTCTCACACGTCAACGACTCCGGCTTCTGGCTGGTGGGCCGCTTCTTCGGCATGGATGTCAAGACCACCTTGAAGACTTGGACCGTCATGGAAACCCTCATCGGCGTCATGGGGTTCGCCATCGCGGCAGTCATCTTCGTGGTCGCCGGGTTGGTTGTTTAGCGCTTCATTTTCAGCCACGGCTGTGTGACTACGACGGCGGGACGCTGGCAGAGATGCTGGGTGTCCCGCCGTTGGCGTACCGCCGGTGCTCGCACATGCATGAGGTTCTGGGCGCTGACACATCTGGGGTCCGGGCCCAAGCCACCATGAACGGACACACTAAAACCAACTAAATTCGGGTCAGAGGAAGTTCTGGGTGCCCCGGGTGGGCGTCGGACTCACGGCTACGAGAGTCTCGGGGCCCACGTGCCAACCGTCATCGCTGACAGTCAAAACCCGCTAGTTTCCCGGAGAGTAAGGTCCGACTGGAGTTCCCAGCACCGGGAGTAATTGCGGACGGCATGGGAGCATTGGGGAATGGCTACATTTGATCTTCTTCCGCTACCAGCCGGAGAAGTGGAATTGCACGACGCGCGACGAAAACGCCGTTGGAGCGTCCAACTAGAACCTTTTGAGATTGGTATCGTCCCTGTCACCACGGCTCAGTATGCGCAACTCATGGGCAATAGTGAGACGAGATCTCAAGCACCGCTGGTAGATATCAATTGGTTAGAAGCCATCAAGTTTTGCAATGAAGCGTCATTGAACCAAGGCCTTGCCCCTGCATACCGCTTCGAGGCAGGCGATGTGATTTGGCAGACGAACGCCTCCGGGTACCGGCTGCCCACCGAGGCCGAATGGGAATACGCGTGCCGTGCGGGTACTGCCGGACCGCACTACGGACCCCTTGATTCCATTGGGTGGACAGCGAATGACCAGTTAGAGAGCCCGAATGTAGTTGGCGAAAAACAGCCCAATGCCCTCGGGCTCTACGACACTCTTGGGAACGTATGGGAATGGTGCTGGGATCTACTCGATCCGGCTCGCTACGACGACTACCGGGTCTTTCGTGGCGGAGGTTTCGCCGACAAACATTGGAGCGTACGAGCCTCGACCCGTCGCGGTGGAGCGCCAGGGATGAGTCACCCAGATCTTGGCCTACGTCTGGCGAGGGGTGCATTCGACGATGCGAAGACAGTTCAAGGTTGGTCAGCTGAGGCTGACTCTGAACGTGGAAAGATCACTGGTGGGTTGCCATCAGGCTGGACGCCACGACGGTACTAAGGCTGATTGAAGGGGACAAGGCGGCGAATGTTCCGCAAATCTTTCCTCTTCCAGAACTGCGAGTTGATAGAAATCTGGCAGTCTGGAAAGCAATGGTGTTGGAAAGATTCTACTCAAGTCCATCGTTGGACGAGTGGTACATGGCAACTTTGTCGATTCAGGCGAGCTAGTAGGTTGAATCTGCAGCGCCTGGCGGAATGGAGTCCATAGGTAGCTCGTGGGTTACGGAGAGTGGGCGTCCGCGCTGTGAGCACGGCGTTCGGAGGCCCAATAGTTAGGGGCTGTCGCCCGCAACAACGCGAACGCCAAGAACACGTGGACTACCAAGGTTCTTACAAGGCATCGGTAGGAAAACGTGACAACAACCGCAGATTGTTCGGACAGCAGCACGTTAAAACTGTCATCAGCTTTTCATTCAAAACCGTGAGTAGAACCTGATTTTCCCTCTCGGCCCACCGCCGAACGTAGGCGTAGGTCAGAGGCCTTTACATGCCCGGGGTAGGAATTGAACCCACGAGCAAGAGAATCTAGCCGTCTGGATTTTGCCTGTTGTCGTCGACTGCCAAAATCCCCGTGTTTCAGTGATAGTTCATAGTTTTCGAAGGCAGTGGCATGTCGTGCTTTGTCGTAGTTCTTGGTTGAAAAGGGGGAATAAAAGGGGAGTGCATGCTTTTCGCTCCCAACGTTCTTTTGGCCTAGGCGTCCAGTCCCTTAAAAACAAGCTTGCCAGCGATTCGCCACGAAGCAGTGCATGCCGCCAGCCGTTCTTATCATTTTACGCCGCAGTCGTGGGTGGAGGGAATGTCCGTTCTTCGGGATTGCGAAACGCTCGTCGGGGCTGGTCGTGGGCGACCTCTTGGCATTTTTTGGTTCAGATTGGCGGTTCGCTAACGGCCGGGAGTAGTGGTCGGACTCCCACACCCGCGCCCGTGACCTTTGCCCTGTGATTCAGGGTTTCTGGCGGCTGGACCAGAATTCCATCAGCAGCTTTTGTCCTTGTTGCTCTGATATTTTGGAGATATCTTCCGGAGTAAGGTTGAGCTGCTCGCGGAGGGCAGACTGAAGCCAATCCGGCAGAGAAGATTCCTGTGTGGGTTCCGCGGCGACCTCGATGGATTCATAAAGACGACCCATTTGGGTAATGACGTCCTTGATCGGTTGGAGCTTAGGGTCATCGCCTATCCGTGCGACGCGGGCCTTGAGTTCCTCGTAGATTTCGCTGTCCGATCGGACGCCCACCGCCCATACCTCGGAAATATCCAGGATTGGTGTGCCATCGGTGTCTTCGGTGACCCGCCAAACAATGCGCCAATGCCGGTCACCGACAACGAGTTTACGAAATCCAATCAAGGCGCCCAGCAGAGGTTCACCGGCATTTGGTGAGCGTTCCAGGAGCAGCATCTTCTTGAATACGGTACGGACAACGTGGGGGTCTTTCTTACCGAGCCGGTGAAGGTCGGCAACTGCATCCTCAGTAAGTCGAACCACGCAGACGCGCTTCGGATGCGGCGTCACGCTCGCCCTGCAGCGATGTCGGAAGCAATCTCAGCTTCCAGCTCAGCGCGAGTGTAACCGAAGAATTCCATGGCCTGATCCAGGCCGGTGCGGACCCCGGTGTCGGTTGCGAAGCGGGCCATGACGAGCGCTGCATCGCGAAGAGTGTCACGATCACGCCTCAGGCCAGAGATTTCTTCAGCGGATACAACTTCGGCGACGACTCTGCCATGTCGAGAGAGGGGAACATCGATTCCCGCTTCAGCCGAGGCAACCAGCGAGGATAATCCGGCACGGGAAGCTTCTGTAATCGTCATAGCGCTCATATGGAAACTATACAGATTTCTATGTAGTTTTTCAAGGTTGCGACGAACCCCATCTGGAATGCAAGCGTAGTGGGATGCGTGCCTCTTTTGGGAAATGCTCGCGAAAACTCTGGAGCATGTTCCGGTGCTTCGTGCGCTGGAGGGATATGTAGGGAGGCGATAGTCTGCGGGCGGGGAAATGAGGATGAAGGACGCTGGCGCGTATGCGTCGACGGCGAAGAAGGCCACGGGTGAGATCGTGGACCGGCTGGTCGCCGAGGTCGCGGAGGCCGGATGGTCCCGGGCGAATGCCCGCCGCCACCAATATCATCACCCTGCGCTGCCGAGTCGCCAATATGCCAGGCCCCACCAAAAGCAAATCCCTGCCGCCTGAGTCGACACACGGCCTCAGGGACAACCCCAACCTTGCTGGCAAATATTGCACCCCTTGTATGTCGGGGAATCCTGATATGTCGGACCGGGATGTCATGATTGTGGCTACATCTGTATGAGGGAGTGCTCGGCCATGCTGCTTGAAGGTACCGACAATATAGTTCTGACCGAGGAGTTCAAGGAAGCGCTGACGTTGCTCGATGGCGGCAACAGCCTCTTCTTGACGGGCAGGGCGGGTACGGGCAAGTCCACTTTGGTGCGACACTTCCTTGCCTCAACGGGGCGAAATGTCATTGTTGCCGCTCCTACGGGCATCGCAGCGCTAAATGTCGAGGGCTACACCATTCACAGGTTGTTCTCCTTCAGTCCGCGAACAACCGTGGAACAGGTACAGTCCGCTGATTATTACCCGCGGCGCTTTTCCAAGACCATCAAGAGCCTGGACACGTTGGTCATTGATGAGGCGTCCATGATCAGAGCGGACCTTTTTGACTGCCTTGCGGCTGCCCTTGAACGGTTTGGCCCGAAGCCCGGCACACGGTTTGGCGGTGTCCAAATTGTTTTGGTGGGAGACATGTACCAGCTGCCGCCCGTGGTGACGGAGGCAGAATCCGAGTACTTCAGCACTCGCTACAGTTCACCGTATTTCTTCGCCGCGGATAGTTACGACCGGGCACATTTCCCACTGGTCGAATTGACCACGGTCTTTCGACAGGTCGGCGACCCTCAGCTGGTGGACGTTCTCAACTCTGTGCGGGAAGGAGCCCTGCAAGACGTCGAGCGTGCTGTTCTCAATGCCAGGACAGACGCGTCCTTTCTCCCACCGTTGGATGAATTCTGGTTGACACTGGCGACAACCAATCGGATTGCCGGTGCCAGGAACCGGCAGATGCTTGAACAGCTGCCCCTGCCGGCACTGCAACATGCCGCGAGCGTCACGGGGGACGTGGACGGATTCGACAAGCCGACCGATGACCTGCTTGACTATCGGGTCGGCGCCCAGATCATGCTGCTCTCGAATGATATCGACAGGCGTTGGGCCAACGGCACTATTTGCCGCATCACCGGCCACCGCACCGATGGCGGTGACGTTCTGGTGGAGGTCGAACTCCCCGGCGGCACTTTTGCTGAGGTGGGGACGCACACGTGGGAGATCAACCGCCCGGTGGTTGAGGCGGGCCGCCTGCGTCACGAGATTGTGGGCACCTATACGCAGCTGCCGTTCCGTCTTGCTTGGGCCATTACCATTCACAAGAGTCAGGGCCAGACATTGGAACGCCTGGTTGTTGATTTAGCCGGTGGAACTTTTGCCTACGGCCAGCTGTACGTGGCGCTTAGCCGTTGCACCAGCATGGGCGGCTTGGTGTTGCGGCGTGACATCGAGCCCAAAGATTTGAAGGTGGACCAGCGCATCCGCCGTTTTCTGAGGTCTGGCGGCACTGAGGTGGCATCACGGGGCAACGTCTACTTGGGCGTCAGCACCGTGGGCGATGAAGGGCGGGCCTGGCGTCCCCGCCCCATCGAGATTGCCCTCGTGACCGACGACGGTCTCGAAGTCACCACCCTAGTCAATCCCGAACGCGACCTCGGGGATGCACGGGCTGCCTACGGTATCTCAGCCAGCGACGTCCAGCTGGCGCCGCTTTTGACAGAAGCGTGGGCGGCCCTAGCGCCATACCTGGCTGGCAGGACACCTTTCGGAGTGGACATCGACCAGTCGCTCGGCTACCTCGACTTTGAACTCAAACGTAACGGATTCGTCGTGCCCATGCCCCTTGGGGTGGAGATCGACAGCACCAAACTCACGCCCAGCCAAACAGAACGGCTCAGGGCCCCGAAGGCACTGGACCGCGCCAGGGCCGTGCGTGACATTGCAGGAACCGGTGCGGCCCACAATGCTTTCGCCGATGTCTTCCCTGATCCGGGACAACGCACCGGCTACCTATTGTCTCGAGGCCAGGATGCCGAGAACTTCATGGTGGGAGGGCTGGTCGCTGCCGGGGACTCCGCCGACGCAGTCCTGGCCGGCCATCTGCGCATCACGGCGCAACGCACCAGCCTGAATACCCAAACCAGAGATTTCCTGCGCGGTGTTGAAGCCAGAATCGGGCACCCAATCATCGATTCCGACGATGATCTTTCTGGCGAAGCCGACATCTCGGCCGTGCTCGTCACAGGCGCGCGGGTTTGCTTTACCGGAACCGTCATCGACGAGGCGGGCAACACGCACTCCCGCCAGGAAATGGAAGCCATCGCCGTCTCTCTCGGACTGGAGCCAGTTGGCAGCGTGACCAAGGCCAAATGTGAGGCACTGGTGACCGCGGAAGTAGGCTCGCAATCCGGCAAGGCCAAGAACGCAGCGAAGTTCAACAAACCGACGTTCGATGCCGAGCTCTTCCTTGAGTGGTCCAAGGACCCGGGTGCGTGGTACACCTCGAGCGTCATGTCACAAGAACAGGCCGCCCCGACGCTAGCGGCGAAAGAACCTGCAGTCCACGTTGTAGCCACCTCGGTTCCTGTGGCCCAATCGCCAGTTGTCGAACCAGGCATGGCGGCACCACCGGCGCCTGTCTCCATCCAAAACACGCCTCCGACTCTGAGAGCTATCCCAGCCGACCTGCAGCCTGAAGACCGGGACAGCTATCTGCCAGAACCGTACGTCGGGCCAAAGCCCGATGCTGTGGTATCTGCGTCACAGCCCGAGGATCCCAAGCCGCAGCCTTCCAGTGAGCGGATGCCGCAGCATGCCCCTCCAAGCTACAGCGCACAAGTCCCGCCACAGCCGATGCCTGTCCCAACCAAAACTCACGACCCTGCTCCCGCAACGTTACAGCCCCAGCCCCATGACTATTCTCAAGAGGGTCCTAGCTCAAAACCCAAAAAGCGTCAGCTGAAATTACAGCAGATCATTGCGGGAATCTTTGGACGCCCTCACGATCGGTAGTCTCTTCCCTAGCCTCATCTGATCCAACATTCGCACGGACACGGACACGGATACGGACGCCTGGGCTGCGGTTGATACTGTGTGCTGGCTACAGGCAGTCATGCAACTCGCTGTCTGGTGATTTGGGGTATCGCCCGCAGGTGACCGGGGCCCGCTTCGAGGACGCCAACAAGGTCAGCGGAGGTCTTGGCTGGACGGATACTCGCTGCTGTTTGCTGGCCGGCCCGGAGTTAGGTCTCAGTGGCGCATGTGGGAGCGTGGAAGTCACCGGCCTTCGGGGACACTGGTGGATGCCCAAAAGCTGCATCCAGGGCATTATTGGGCGGGTAGTTTCATCCAGAATCCATGAAGGTGCTGCTGACGGACCGGAATGGCTTCCAGCCCTAGGCAACTCACGCAGCAACGACCCCTACACTCTCAATCCGGAGGAGCCAATGTGGCTCTTCCGAATGCAGGGTGTAGTCAGGGTTGCTCAGTGATGAATCCGGGTGTGGAACTCGTTTCGGCATAGGTGAGGGCCTTGGTAGAGAATCAGATTGTCTAAGATCT
>NZ_JBTNDB010000042.1:0-19299 GCF_054511175.1 Arthrobacter sp. Sr24
GAGAGAAAAAAAAAAAAATGGGGGGGGGAAAGGAAGAAAAAGGGGGTTTTTCCGCCCGCGGCGCCTCCCCCCCCCGCTGTCGTAGTACTCGTGCCCTGGTCAGTCGGCGGCGCCCTCAGTCTGTGGCCCGGCGGCCCGGCGGCCTCGTACCTTCGGGATGGCCCCGGTGGTCCAATCCTGGAAATCAGCAACAGGCTTTACCTCGCGAGATGCGGAGCTCTTGGCGATTGAGCCTTTACCTGTTGAGTCTTTGGCGATTGAGCCTTTACTTGTCGCATCCGTACCTGCTGGCACATCGTTTGCAGGGACGTGCACCACCTTCAGTGCCTTGATGAGGTCATGGCGTTCCTTTCGGCCTTCCACCAACCTGTACAGCACCGGCACCAAAATCAGTGTCAGAGCCGTAGAGGAAATTAGTCCGCCGACCACCACAATGGCCAGAGGCTGCGAGATGAATCCGCTGCTACCAGTGAGACCAAGAGCCATAGGTGTCAACGCAAAGATGGTGGCCAATGCCGTCATCAGGATGGGGCGCAGACGCTGCCGGGCGCCATGCTCAATAGCGTCGGCTACGTTCATGGCTGGCCGGCCACCGGCTGGCTGCCGATATTGGTTGATCAGGTCAATCAGCACAATGGCGTTCGTGACCACAATGCCGACCAGCATCAACATGCCGATCAAGGAAGGCAGGCCCAGCGGGATCCCCGTGATGAGCAAAAGGCCGACGGCGCCGGTCGCGGCGAACGGGATGGACACCAGCAAAATCAAGGGCTGGATGAGGGACTTGAACGTTGCCACCATGATCACGTAGACAATAGCGATGGCGGCCAGCATGGCCAGGCCTAGCTGCTGGAATGATTCGGCCTGTTGTGTTGCCGCGCCGCCAATGGTGGCGATAGTGCCGGGGGGCAACTCGGTGGAATCCAGAGTCTTTTGAACCTCTGCGCTGAGCGAACCCAGTGCATTGTTTTCCGGGGCAACAAAGACCGTTGCTGTGCGTTGCCCATTCGAGGAGGTTACGGTGAGCGGGGTCTGGACTTCCTCAACGGTGGCTACCTGCGAGAGCGGCACCGGACCGGCTGCCGTGGGAATTTGAGCCGCGGCCAATGCAGCCACCGAATCAAACTCGGTACCCAAACCAATTTGCACCCTGTAATCGGTGGTGTCGATACGGACGGTGCCGCCCGGAATAGGGCTGACAGTGGCAGCGAGCAGACCGGTGATTTGTTGCTCATCAAGGCCTGCCGCGACCGCCTTTGCACGGTCGACGTTTACCTGTACAACTGGCTGAGTGCCACTGAGGTTGCTTTCAACAGATTGAGCGCCTGGGATTCCCGTCATGGCTTTGACGAGGGCGTCGCTGGCTTGTTGCAGTTCTTCGCCCGTGGTTGCCTTGACGGTGATATCCACGGTGGAGGACATGCCGAAGCCGCCGCCCTGGGACCCGAGACTGATGGTGCCCGCGTCCTTGACGCCCGCGATAGCAGTTCTTACGGTGTTCTGGAGAGCCACCTGATCTGCATCGGGATCGGTGATGACCTGGAACGAGGCGCTTGAGGCTCCCGAGGAGAGCAGCGCGGAGAAGCCGGCAGAGGCATTGCCCACGGTCACTTGAACGTCGCTAATGCCTTCAATGCCAGTCAATGCCTGCTCAACTTTCTCAGCGGCTGCATTAGTGACCTCGAGGCTAGTTCCAGCTGGCATGTCTTGTTGGATACTCATGCTGTTTTGGCCGGTATCGCCCAGTAGATTGGTGGGCAGGAACGGGGTCATGGCCAGGGTGGCGGCCAAGATGATGCCACCAGCGATCAGCGTCACGACAGGGTGTTTTTGGGTTTTGGTGAGGATCGGCAGGTAGCCGCGCTGCAGCCGGGAGGAGCGCTCTTTCTCTTCCACAGCGCTCAGTAGAGCCTGCCCACGCAAAGGGGTGCCGGCGTCGTCCGCGTCAGTGGTGGAGGAAACAACTGGAGTGGATTTCAGGAACCAGTAGGCCAGCACCGGCACAATGGTCAGCGAGACCAGCAGCGATGCAATCAAGGCAAAAGTGACGGTAAGAGCGAAGGGTCGGAAGAGCTCGCCAGCCAGGCTGCCCACAAACGCGATGGGCAAGAACACGGCCACGGTGGTCAACGTGGAGGCGGTGATGGCCGCGGCGACCTCGCGAACGGCGGCCAAGATGGCAGTCTTCTTGTCCTCGCCATAACTGAGGTGCCGCTTGATGTTTTCAATGACCACAATGGAGTCATCCACCACTCGGCCGATGGCAATAGTGAGCGCGCCCAAGGTCAAGATGTTCAGCGAGTAGCCCGTTGCCCAGAGGCCGATGAAGGTCACCAGCAAAGACAGCGGGATGGAGATGGCAGTGACGAGTGTGGAGCGCACGGACATCAGGAAGATCAAGATGATGACCACGGCGAATCCGAGTCCGAGCAGGCCCTCTACGGTGAGATCGTGGATGGACTTTTCAATGAACGGGGCCTGGTCTAGGACCGTGGTGAAGGTGGTGTTATTGCCCATGGATGCCGTGAGTTCGGGCAACATCTCATTGACTTGCTGCGAGAGCGAGACGGTGTCGGCCTCGGGCTTCTTGGTGATGGACAAAGCCAGTGTGGCCTCGCCGTTGGTGCGGGTGATGGAGGTGGTGGGGTCATCGGCTACTGTCACGGTTGCCACCGAGGCGATGGTGGGAACGGCGGCTGCGTTAGAGCCGGTGTTGGAACCAGCGTTGGAGCCGCCAAGGGGCAGGGCCTTGACGGCGTCGAGTGAATCGACGGGGCTGCCGGCCTGGATGGAGAGTGTGGTGCCGTCGGTGTTCAACGAGCCGACGGGGACCAGTGTGCCGTTGTTTTTCAGCGCTTGAGCGATATCGCCGGGGTTCACGCCGGCGGCGGCCATTTTGGCGGGATCCGGAAGGATCTGAATGTGCTGGGAATTGGCGCCGGTCACGTCAGCGCTGCGTACGCCGTCGATCTTCAGCAGCTCGGGGACGGCAATGCGCGCCAGATCCGTGTTCAGCGCAGCGAGATCCTGATCCGATGAGACGGCCAAAAAGACGATGGGGAAATCAGAGATGCTTCCGGCGATGGGCAGCGGCTGCACACCGTCAGGTAGGCGCTGGCTGACGTTGGAGATGGCGCGGTCAATTTGGTTCCGGGCCCGGTCCAAGTTGGTGCCATAGGTGAAGGCGAGGTTGATGGTGGAGACCCCGCTGCGGGAGGTGGAGGTGCTGGATTCCAGCCCCTCCACTGCGTTCAAAGCAGCCTCAAGTGGTTCGCTGACCTGTTTATCGACCACTGCGGGGGAGGCCCCGGGCATAGCCGAGACCACAGTGATCTGCGGGAACTCAATGCTGGGAATGAGTTCCTGCTTCAGGGAGCCGAGAGTGATCACCCCGAACACCACCGCAAAAATGGTGATCAGGGCAATCAGGGCCCGGTTCCCCAACGACATTCTGGCCAACTTGAACATCAAACCACTCCCACTGCTTCATGCTGCGTCAGACCCGTTGAACCCGGGCCAGTTCAAACGAATTTCAGGCCGACTCTTACTGCTGTTACGTCTGGTGTTGCTGTTACTTCAGTTGCAATGAAGCTGCCGTGGCCGCCAGGCTCTTTTCAAAGAGTTCGGCGTTGTCATTGAGCTTGGTGCCGTAGGTGGGCATCATGGTTCGCAGTGAATCCTGCCATTCCAGCTTAAATTTCCGCGGGAAGCAACGCTGCAGCAACTCAAGCATGATCGGCACTGCCGTGGAAGCTCCGGGGGAAGCACCCAGTAGGGCCGAGAGAGTTCCGTCCGCAGCGGTGATGACCTCGGTACCGAACTGCAGCACGCCACCCTTCTTGGAATCCTTTTTGATGATCTGCACACGCTGGCCAGCGGTGATCAGTTCCCACTGTTTGCCATCGGCCTGCGGGAAGTACTCGTGCAGGGCATCGACCTTGCCGGAGCGGGACTTGGTGACCTCGGAAACCAAGTACTTGACCAGATCCAGGTTGTCCTTGCCAACTGCCAACATCGGAATGATGTTGTTGGGGCGGATGGAGCTGGGCAGATCCATGTAACTACCGGTCTTGAGGTACTTGGTGGAGAATCCGCCGTACGGGCCGAACAACAAGGAGCGCTTGCCACCAACGTAACGGGTGTCCAAGTGAGGCACGGACATGGGCGGGGCGCCCACTGATGCCTGACCGTAAACCTTGGCGCTGTGCTTGGCTGCAACCTTCTCATCCGTGCAGCGGAAGAACTGGCCGGAGACGGGGAACCCGCCAAAGCCCCTGCCCTCGGCGATACCGGACTTCTGCAGCAGGTGCAGGGCGCCGCCACCGGAACCAATGAAGACGAAGTTGGCCTTGACCTTGCCGTGCTCACCGGATTTGGGGTGCTTGAGCGCAACGTCCCAGCCGCCGTCGGACGTGCGGGCAACATCGGTGACGGTGGTGCCGTAGTTGATCTCTACGCCACTCTTGTCCATGTACCCGATCAGTTCCCGCGTCAGCGCGCCAAAGTCGACGTCGGTTCCCTCGGCGGAGCGGGTAGCTGAAACCACCTGCTGGGGGTCGCGTCCCTTCATGACCAGGGGAGCCCACTTGGCAATCGTTGCCGGGTCCTCGGAGTACTCCATGGAGGCGAAGACCGGGTTCTGTTTGAGGGCTTCATGCCGCGTCTTGAGGAACTTGCGGTGCGCTTCGCCAATGACAAAACTCATGTGCGGAACGGTGTTGATGAAGCCCTTGGGGGATCCAATCAACGATTCGTCCACCAGGTGCGACCAGAACTGGCGCGAGAGCTGGAACTGCTCGTTGATGTGAATGGCCTTGGCCGGGTTCACGGAACCGTCCTTGGCGGCCGGTGAGTAGTTAAGCTCACAGAGCGCGGAGTGGCCGGTACCGGCGTTGTTCCACGGGCTGGAGGATTCCAATCCTGGGGTATCGAGCTGTTCAAACAGCACAATCTTCCAGTTTGGTTCGAGTTGCTTGAGCATGGTGCCCAGCGTGGCGCTCATGATGCCGCCTCCGATGAGGACGACGTCAGCGTCTTTGGTGTTCGAAATGAAGGTCACAGTCAACTCCGGTAGAGGCTCTTCCTAGCGCTAGAAGCGTATCGCGGCACACGCCGGAAGCGTAAATCAGCGCTTGCCTGCGCTTAGCCTGTGGTAGACGCCACCAGCTTCACTTGGTTGAAGACCTCGTTCAGGACGGGGCTGAGCGGATAGCTCTGTACCCGGTCCGATAGGGCGATGGCTGAGATCGGAAAGACAATGGGAACGGCCGGTAGCGTTGTAGCGATTTGCTTGCTGATGGATTCATAAGCGGCAATACGATCCGGACCGTTGGGCATACTGCGAGCCCTGGTGATCTTGGATGCCAACTGCGGATCCGTCATACCCAGTTCGGCGCCAGGGGAACCGAAAATGGGGCCCACGAAGTTATCCGGATCTGCGTAGCTGCCATTCCAGCCCATGAGGCTTAGCGCGTGGGTGCCCTCGCGTGTGACGGCGTTGAGATAGCCCTCATTCCAGGGAATGGGCACAGGCTTGATATTGAAACCGACCTTGGTCAGCTCAGCGGCTATCTGGGCGTAGACCTTTTCCGGCGTGGGCAAATAAGTGCGCGCGGCATTGGTGGGGTAGTAGAACGGGAGCTCTTCGCCGTCGTAGCTGGACTCGGCGAGGAGAGTTTTTGCCTTCGCCGGGTCGTGCGCAATTCCCTCCACAGCGTTGTTGAAACCACTGAGCTTGGGTGGGATGAACTGGGCGGTGGTTGCTGTCCCGCCAATGAAGAAGTTACTCGCCAACAACGATTTATCGATGGCGGCAGCGATCGCTTCACGAACCTTCACGTCCTGCAGGACCGGGATCTTCTGGTTGATGCCCAAGTACATGACGGAGAAGGGATCGCGCTGCAAAACCTGTTTGCCGCTCTTGATGAGTTTGTCCAAGTTATCTGGTGTGACGGGGTCGTAGCCGTCAATAGATCCCTCTTCCAGGGCAGCCAGCCGGGTTGCCGGTTGCTCGAAAGTCTTGAAGTTCAACGTGGTGATCTGCCCCTTTTCACCCCAATAATCCTTGGTGGCATTCATCGTGACCGAGCCTGCGGAAGCTGCGCTGAACGTGAATGGCCCGGTGCCTACCGGATGCAGCCCGTAACGGGAGACCTTGTTGCCACCGAAAGTTTGATCCAACACATTGGCGGTCTTGGCCTTCAACGCGGTGGGGGAGGAGATCGCGAACGCCGGCAATGTCAGGGCGGGGAGGAAACCGGTAAGCCGAGTTTTCAGACCGAGGGTCACCTGCAATGCCGAGTCAACTGTGCAGCCGTCATAAATGGAATCTTGTGGATCATCGCTGAACGCCCGGAAAACCTGCTTGAACATGGAGGACGAACCGTCGCCGCGAGTGGACACCGGCATGGTGTACCAGCGTTCAAAGTTGGTGCACACGGCGGCGGCGTCGAATGCGGTGCCGTCATGGAATTTCACCTTGGGACGCAGTGTGAAGGTGTACTTCAGCCCGTCCTCGCCCTCGGTCCATTCGGTGGCCAAGCTCGGTGCGGGTTCGCCCGTGACCGCATTGACCGTCAGCAGGCCCTCCATCAGCTGCCGCGTCACCCGATACGACTCCGTGTCAGAGACCATCGCCGGATCGAAACCTAGCGGGTCCGATCCCGTGCCAAACGTGAAAATGGTGGGGGTCGGTGCCTGGGTGGGTGCCGGCGTCGTACTGGGGATCACAGGAGGTGCCGCGGTGCAGGCCGTGACCCCGAGAAGAACGACGGCGGACAGAGCCAACGCTCGCTGGATCACCATGCGCAGTGGGCTGGCTGGGCTAGGCACGTTCGGGGTTCTCCTTGCAGCACGGACTGTCCATCAGCCACTCATCATAGTGGGACATTCTGGGCGCGAGCGGTGGATTGCTGCTGCCGGCGTGAGAAGTGTGGTCAAAAGTACTCCTCACACGCTGTAGTATTGTTCATGCTTCAATACACCTGCGCGAGTGGTGGAATTGGTAGACACGCAGGTTTTAGGTACCTGTGCCTTCGGGCGTAGGGGTTCAAGTCCCCTCTTGCGCACAGTTGAAAAGGCCCCGCTGATCAGTAGATTGGCGGGGCCTTTGATTTTTTTCGGGGCCTTTACGGTCGGTTCATGCGCTAGCCCTTAGGCGGCGTCGAGCTGCAAATCCCGGCGCAACTTCGCCACATGGCCGGTTGCGCGGACGTTGTATTGGGCCAAGGCCACCGCGCCAGTCTCGTCAATGACAACGGTGGACCGGATCAGGCCCTCATACGTTTTGCCGTAGTTTTTCTTTTCGCCCCAGGCTGCATAGGCTTCGGCAACGGCGTGGTCTTCGTCGCTGAGCAGAGGGTAGCTGAGCTCGTCGCGGGCCACGAACTTTTCCAGCTTGGCCACTGAGTCAGGCGAAATTCCAACTACTTCGTAGCCTGCTGCTTGCAAGGAAGCCAGGCTGTCGCGGAAATCGCAAGCTTGCTTGGTGCAACCGGGCGTCATGGCCGCCGGGTAGAAGAACACGATGAGCTTGCGGCCAGCAAAGTCGGCCAATGAGGTGATACCACCATCGGCGTTGGGCAGGCTGAAGGTGGGGGCTGGATCGCCGGTGGTCAGGCGCTCGGTCATGAGGATCTCCTTGTTCGTTCCGCCCCGTCACGTCGCCATGGGCGTGGCGTGGCAGGGGAATTGGGCTGTGATTTCAGCCTAGGCGAGATGCCGGCACGGGCTAAATTGGGGTGGCGGTAGCGGGGGCTGCCGGGCAGGGGTAGCCGAGTGCTGGGTGCTAGTGCGACTTTGGGGTCGTATCACCGGCCGGCCGAATTCGAGTCCTCACGTATGGCCCCCAAACGGCCAATTTGGAGGCCAAACGTGAGGACTCGTGGGGCTGTGGCCCTCATATACGTCGCCCATGACCCCTCGTATGCCGCTAAGGTGTTAGCCGCTAACCCCGAACCCTGGATTTGAGACCACAATCGGGCAACAAAAAACCGCCCCAACTCCAGCGTTAGCCAGTGTTGAGGCGGTTCTACCCTTGTGCACCCCTCCGGACTTGAACCGGAAACCCATTGATTAAGAGTCAATTGCTCTGCCAATTGAGCTAGAGGTGCATCTTTTACTACAGTAAAAAGCTGTTCCAACACCGGTTGTTACCGGTGTTGGAACAGCCCTACTTTGTGCACCCCTCCGGACTTGAACCGGAAACCCATTGATTAAGAGTCAATTGCTCTGCCAATTGAGCTAGAGGTGCATCTTCTCGTTGCGGTGAAGCGCGAGGATTTGTGTCCGTCGTGTTCTTTGCAACGACATGAAACTATACGGCTTTTTTGCTCGGGTGTGAAATCGAAAAACAGCTTTTGTGGCACTTTGCGGCAGGGATCACATTTTGACGGTGCAGGAACCCCGTGATCGTGCGGAATCTGGACCGGATATTGATTTCGAGATTGCTCCGGTTGGAGCTCGCCGTGAACACTATGGCGCGTCAGGGGAGCACCGCGAACTTCTCGCGCACAGCCCAACGGCGTCGTTGTTTAAGGTGGCAACAGCTACCGCAGTTGTCCACCCTGCACCTCGGCACTGTGGCTTACTTCACTTTTCGGATCTAGACTGACGCTCATGAGCGTCGAGACTAATTCGGTTGAACCGGAAGACACTGTTGTACGCACCCCTGATGGCAAGCCGGATATCAAGCCGCGCAGCCGAGTTGTCACTGACGGGATTCACGCAGCGCCGGCGAGGGGCATGTTCCGGGCGGTCGGCATGGGCGATGACGATTTCAGGAAGCCACAAATTGGCGTGGCCAGCTCCTGGAACGAAATCACCCCGTGCAACCTCTCGCTGAACCGCCTAGCCCAGGGCGCGAAGGAAGGTGTTTTCGCGGCCGACGGCTTCCCCATGCAGTTCGGCACCATCTCGGTATCGGACGGTATTTCCATGGGCCACGAGGGAATGCACTTCTCCCTAGTCTCCCGTGAAGTTATTGCCGATTCCGTGGAAACCGTCATGATGGCGGAACGGCTCGACGGCTCGGTCTTGCTAGCCGGTTGCGATAAGTCCCTGCCCGGCATGCTCATGGCCGCCGCCCGGCTGAACCTCGCCAGCGTGTTCCTCTACGCCGGCACCATCATGCCCGGCTTCGCCAAGTTGGAAGACGGCACGGAGAAGGAAGTCACACTGATCGACGCCTTCGAAGCGGTGGGCGCCTGCGCGGCTGGCAAGATGAGTATGAAAGATTTGGACGCTATTGAGCGCGCCATCTGTCCGGGAGAGGGTGCCTGCGGCGGCATGTACACGGCCAACACCATGGCCTGCATTGGCGAGGCTCTGGGCATGTCCCTCCCCGGTTCGGCCGCCCCGCCGAGCGCCGACCGCCGTCGTGACCTGTACGCGCGCAAGTCTGGCGAGGCCGTGGTCCATCTACTGGAGAAGGGCATCCGCGCCCGCGACATCATGACGAAGAAGGCTTTCGAGAACGCCATCGCCGTCACCATGGCGTTTGGCGGTTCCACTAATGCGGTCCTACATCTCCTAGCGATCGCGCGCGAGGCCCAGGTGGATCTGACTCTGGAGGATTTCAACCGCATCGGCGACAAGGTCCCGCACCTAGGGGATCTGAAGCCGTTTGGCCGCTACGTAATGTTCGATGTGGACAAGATCGGGGGAGTGCCCGTCATTATGAAGGCACTGCTCGACGCCGGACTCATCCACGGCGATTGCCTCACCGTCACGGGCAAAACCGTGGCCGAGAACTTGGCCGCCATCAACCCGCCGGATCCGGATGGCAAGGTGCTGCGCGCCATGAACAACCCCATCCACAAGACCGGCGGCATCACCATCTTGCACGGTTCCATGGCCCCGGATGGCGCCGTTGTGAAGAGTGCGGGCTTCGATCTAGACGTTTTTGAGGGCTCAGCCCGAGTGTTTGAGCGCGAGCAAGGTGCGCTCGAGGCCCTTGATCGTGGCGAAATCCATGCAGGGGACGTAGTGGTGATCCGCTACGAAGGGCCCAAAGGTGGACCGGGTATGCGCGAGATGCTCGCCATTACCGGCGCCATCAAAGGTGCCGGACTCGGCAAAGACGTGCTGTTATTGACCGACGGGCGCTTCTCCGGTGGGACCACTGGGTTGTGTATTGGGCATGTTGCCCCGGAAGCGGTCGACGGCGGTCCCATCGCCTTTGTGCGTGACGGCGACGCAATCCGCGTGGATATTGCTGCGCGTACCTTTGATCTATTGGTTGAGGACTCCGAGCTCGAGGCGCGGAAAGTGGGCTGGGAACCGCTGCCGGCCAAGTTCACCACGGGTGTATTGGCTAAGTATGCAAAGCTAGTCAACAGTGCCTCTACCGGAGCTTATTGCAGCTAACTTGCTGGCGCTTGGTACCCCTGAACGCAGTCATGACCACAGAGTGGACATTGTGTCCACATAGTGAGATGGCCGTGTGGTGCGTTTGACACTCACAAGCCAAAAACGGGACACTAAACACATGCAACGAGAGCTCCTAGCCGTCATTAGCTAGCACGTGACGCGCAATGACCACACCCATGGTTATTGGCTTGTGGCTTTCTTTAGATGAAAGAAAGCCACAACACGTGCAAACCCCTCGATGAACGCCTTATGGGCAAGAGGGGTTTTTTTGTTTCCACCACCAGCGGCAACTTGTAATACTGCGTGATCCACCCTGCACCAAACGCAGCTACAGAAGAATTACCCAAGCATGAGTTCCCCAAAGGAAGAACCGATGAGCAAAGGAACGCCCGCCAGCCCAGCGCTGATGGCAGCCAAGTCCCCCGGGCACGGAGCGCAAGCGAGCACCCACGCAGGTGCCGTTAGCACTGTAAGCCCGGCATCCGCCGTCGTGGGTCCCAACAATGTTGTGGCTCCCATTCAAATGACTGGCTCCGAAGCGCTTGTCCGTTCACTTGAAGAGCTAGGTGTCAAGGACATCTTTGGCTTGCCTGGTGGCGCCATTCTTCCCACGTACGATCCGCTGATGGCCTCGAAACTGAACCACATTTTGGTGCGCCATGAGCAAGGTGCCGGCCATGCTGCTCAGGGTTACGCCATGGTCACCGGAAATGTTGGCGTGTGCATTGCCACCTCCGGTCCCGGCGCTACTAACCTGGTCACCGCCATCATGGATGCGCATATGGACTCGGTTCCACTGGTGGCCATTACGGGTCAGGTTTCCAGCTCCGTGATCGGTACCGACGCCTTCCAAGAGGCCGACATCGTTGGTATCACCATGCCGATCACCAAGCATTCGTACTTGGTGACGGACCCCAATGACATTCCCCGCGTCATGGCCGAGGCATTCCACCTCGCCTCCACCGGCCGGCCCGGCCCCGTGCTGGTGGACTTCGCCAAGGACGCGCAGCAGGCTCAGATGACTTTCTCCTGGCCGCCGGTCATTGACCTGCCCGGCTACCGCCCCGTGTTCCGCGGTCACTCGAAGCAGTTGCGCGAGGCTGCGCGGCTGATTCGTGAAGCCAAGAAGCCCGTACTGTACGTGGGTGGCGGTGTCATCAAGGCCAACGCTTCGGAGGAACTGCTGGTTCTGGCTGAACTGACCGGCGCTCCCGTGGTCACCACGCTGATGGCCCGCGGCGCTTTCCCCGATTCACACTCGCTCCATGTTGGTATGCCGGGCATGCACGGAACGGTTTCGGCCGTGACCGCCTTGCAGCAGTCCGATCTGCTCATCACCTTGGGCGCTCGTTTTGACGACCGCGTTACCGGTGTCTTGAGCAGTTTCGCCCCGCATGCCAAGGTCATCCACGCGGATATTGACCCGGCAGAAATTTCCAAGAACCGCACGGCTGATGTGCCTATCGTTGGCTCCTTGAAGGAAATCATCCCGGATCTCGCAGCTGCCGTGAAGACGGAGTTTGAGAGTAATGGAACCCCTGATCTGGGCGACTGGTGGGCGTTCCTGGGCAACCTGCGCGATACCTACCCGTTGGGTTGGACCGAACCCGAAGATGGACTCATGTCCCCGCAGCGCGTCATCTCACGCATCGGTGAACTGACCGGGCCAGAGGGCGTGTATGTTGCCGGCGTTGGCCAGCACCAGATGTGGGCCTCGCAGTTCATCAAGTATGAGCGTCCCCGTTCCTGGCTCAACTCCGGTGGTGCCGGAACCATGGGCTACTCGGTTCCCGCAGCCATGGGTGCCAAGGTGGGTAACCCGGACCGCGTGGTTTGGGCTATTGACGGCGACGGCTGCTTCCAGATGACCAACCAGGAATTGGCCACGTGCCGGATCAACAACATTCCGATCAAGGTTGCCGTCATCAACAACTCCTCCTTGGGCATGGTGCGCCAGTGGCAGACGCTGTTCTACAACAGCCGCTACTCCAACACCGATCTGAACACAGGCCATGACACCATTCGGGTGCCTGACTTTGTGAAGCTGGCAGATGCCTACGGCTGCGTTGGTTTGCGCTGCGAACGCGTCGAGGACATCGACGCAACCATTCAGGCTGCCTTGGCCATCAATGACCGCCCTGTCATCATCGACTTCGTGGTCAGCCCCGATTCCATGGTGTGGCCGATGGTGCCCTCAGGTGTCAGCAATGATCAGATTCAAGTTGCCCGGAACATGACCCCGGTGTGGGACGAGGAGGACTAGAAATGAGCCGACATACTCTTTCCGTGCTGGTTGAAGACAAGCCCGGCGTATTGACCCGTGTGGCCAGCATGTTTGCTCGCCGCGCCTTCAATATCAACTCACTTGCCGTTGGCCCCACCGAGATTGCCGGGATTTCCCGCATGACCGTGGTGGTTGACGCAGACGGCGACTTGATTGAACAAGTCACCAAACAGCTGAACAAACTAGTCAACGTCATCAAGATCGTTGAACTGGTTGCAGAGAATTCCGTGCAGCGGGACCACATCCTGGTCAAGGTGCGTGCGGATGCCGCTACGAGACTGCAAGTAACCCAAGCTGCAGATCTCTTCCGGGCTTCCGTGGTTGATGTGTCCACAGACTCATTGACCATTGAAGCCACCGGCTACGCTGACAAGCTAGCTGCCTTGCTCAATGTCCTGGAGCCCTTCGGGATCCGGGAGATTGTGCAATCCGGCACCTTGGCCATTGGGCGGGGAACCCGTTCCATGAGCGATCGGGCATTGCGCGCTTCCTAGCGCACGGCCCACCGGAACCCAGCCAGTCAAGGGTTCTGGAGCAAGTACTTATTCACGAAGCAACACACCATTTATTCACGTTATTTCAAGGAGTTCCACAGTGACTGACATGTACTACGACGACGACGCCGACCTGTCCATCATCCAGGGTCGCAAGGTTGCCGTCATTGGTTACGGCAGCCAGGGCCACGCCCACGCACTGAGCTTGCGCGATTCCGGTGTTGACGTACGCGTTGGCCTCAAGGCGGGCTCCAAGTCCATCGCTAAGGCAGAGGCTGAGGGCCTGCGCGTCCTCAGCGTTGCAGAAGCAACCGCTGAAGCTGACCTGATCATGATCCTGACCCCGGACCAGGTTCAGCGTTTCGTTTACGCCGAGGACATTGCCCCGAACCTGAAGGCTGGCGACGCCCTGTTCTTCGGCCACGGCTTCAACATCCGCTTCGGTTACATCACGCCCCCGGCTGATGTTGACGTGGCTCTTGTTGCTCCGAAGGCTCCGGGTCACACCGTGCGCCGCGAATTCGAAGCTGGCCGTGGCATCCCGGACCTGATCGCCATCGAGCAGGACTTCACCGGCAACGCCAAGGCTCTCGCGCTGTCCTACGCCAAGGGCATCGGCGGAACCCGCGCTGGCGTCATCGAGACCACCTTCACCGAAGAGACCGAAACCGATCTGTTCGGCGAGCAGGCAGTTCTCTGTGGCGGTACCTCACAGCTGGTTCAGTACGGCTTTGAAGTTCTCACCGAAGCTGGCTACAAGCCGGAAATCGCCTACTTCGAGGTCCTGCACGAGCTCAAGCTGATCGTTGACCTCATGTGGGAAGGTGGCATTGCCAAGCAGCGCTGGAGCGTTTCTGACACCGCAGAGTACGGCGACTACGTCTCCGGCCCGCGCGTCATCACCCCCGAGGTGAAGGAAAACATGAAGGCTGTTCTGGCCGACATCCAGAGCGGTGCCTTCGCAACGCGCTTCATCGAGGACCAGGACAACGGCGGCGTTGAATTCAAGGCGCTGCGCAAGAAGGGCGAAGAGCACCCGATCGAGGCCACCGGCCGCGAACTGCGTGGACTGTTCTCCTGGATCAGCAACAGCGACGACTACACCGAAGGCTCCGTAGCTCGCTAGTCCCCACTCACCGGCCCGATAAATCGCTGAAGCGATTTATCGGGAACCTGGTGAGCGTGGGCCCAACGCTTTGGGTGATTCGGGAGTGTGGGCCCAGTGGCCTTGCTATGTACTGAAGGACGACGGCGTCTGCCGGACCCGCGTGGGTGCGGCAGACGCCGTCGGACTTTAATGAGTTGTGGCAGCGTCCACTAGATGAACAAAAGTGGCGTGGATCATGTGATTTATATCGCTTACGTATTACTTCCCGCTAATTGTTACGGCACCGAAGCCGGCCTCCCATAAACTGGAGACCGGCTTTTGTCGCTGAATTTGCAGCATCAGAACCATTCACCAAAATCCCCACAAGAACACTAACGAGAACTAAAGAGGTCACCAGGTGAGCGCCACCAAGCCAGTAGTACTCCTCGCTGAGGAACTTTCGCCCGCGACGATCGAGGCATTGGGTCCCGATTTCGAGATCCGCCACGCAGACGGCGCCGACCGTTCCGCGCTGCTGTCCGCCATTGTTGACGTCGACGCGATCTTGGTCCGCTCCGCAACGCTGGTTGACGCCGAAGCGATCGCTGCAGCGAAGAACTTGAAGGTGATCGCACGTGCCGGTGTGGGGCTGGACAACGTGGACATCAAGGCCGCAACGCAGGCTGGTGTCATGGTGGTTAATGCACCTACCTCCAACATTGTCTCCGCCGCCGAACTGACCATCGGCCACATTCTTTCCCTGGCCCGCCACATCCCGGCCGCCAGCACCGCCCTGAAGAACGGCGAGTGGAAGCGCTCCAAGTACACCGGTACCGAACTGCTGGAAAAGAAGCTCGGCATCATCGGTCTGGGCCGCATCGGCGCCCTGATCACCGAGCGCGCCAAGGCCTTCGGCATGGAGATTGTTGCCTACGACCCCTACGTCACCAGCGCCCGCGCCGCCAGCCTCGGCGTGCAGTTGCTCTCGCTCGATGAGCTGCTGGAACAGTCGGACTTCATCACCATCCACATGCCGCGCACCCCGGAAACCTTGGGCATGATCGGCACCGAAGCGTTCAAGAAGATGAAGAAGAGCGCTTACGTCATCAACGTGGCCCGCGGCGGTCTCATTGACGAAGCAGCCCTGAACATTGCGCTGCGCGAGGGCGAAATTGCTGGTGCCGGTATTGATGTGTTCGTCAAGGAGCCGGCCACCGACGTTGACTTCCTTTCCTTGGACAATGTCATCGCCACCCCGCACCTGGGTGCCTCCACCGATGAAGCTCAGGAAAAGGCCGGCGTCTCTGTGGCCAAATCCGTCCGCCTGGCACTGGCTGGCGAGCTGGTCCCGGATGCTGTAAACGTTGCCGGTGGCGTCATTGCTGCCGAGGTCCGCCCGGGCATCCCGTTGATCGAGAAGCTGGGCCGCATCTTCACCGCGCTGACCCACGCCTCCGTCACCCAGATCGATGTTGAAATTGCCGGAGAAATTGCAGCCCTGGACGTCAAAGCACTGGAACTCTCCGCTCTGAAGGGTGTGTTCAAGGACGTCGTCTCCGAGCAGGTCTCCTACGTCAACGCACCGGTTCTGGCCGAACAGCGCGGCATCAAGACCAACTTGATCACCACGCTGGAATCCGCCGATTACCGCAACGTGCTGACCATCCGCGGCGCCCTGTCCGATGATTCACAGATCTCCGTTTCAGGTACCTTGACAGGCCCGAAGCAGATCCAGAAGATCGTGGCCGTCAACGGTTACGAGCTCGAAATCCCCATGAGCGATCACCTTTTGGTCATCTCCTACGCTGACCGTCCCGGCGTGGTTGGCACCTTGGGTCGCCTCCTCGGCGAGAACAACGTCAACATTGCCGGCATGCAGGTTGCCCGTCACACCGAAGGCGGCCAGGCTCTGGCTCTCATCACGGTTGACAGCTCTGTGCCGCAGGCCTTGCTGGAGTCCATCAAGACCGAAATTGGCGCCACCATGGCCCGCGAGGTCGATCTGGAAGACTAGTCTGCAGTCAAACTTACGATGGCGGGTTGGTTCCCGGAGCGGGGATGGATTTCTAAGGTCGCCCAGCGACCGTAGAAATCTTACTGCCCGCGAGGGAGCCGACCCGCCATCGTCCGTTAACACACTGAGGGAGTCCACCCGGACCGTACTCAGGGTCACGAATCGGTGTTTCGGGTGCGGACGCGGTAAATTCGTAGGGTGACATCTACTGAATCGGCCAAGACGCCTTACTACCTCACCACCGCCATCACGTACCCTAACGGTGTTCCGCACATTGGACACGCCTACGAGTACATCGCCACCGACGCCATGGCACGCTTTAAGCGCCTGGACGGATTCGACGTGATGTTCCTGACCGGCACCGATGAGCACGGGATGAAGATCGCCCAGGCCGCCGAGGATCAAGGCGTCACGCCCAAGGAGCTGGTGGACCGCAATGCCGCCATTTACAAGGAAGCGCACGCCGCCCTTGGCATCAGCTACGACCGCTTCATCCGCACCACGGACGCCGATCACTACGCCGCGTCCCAGACCATCTGGAAGAAGATGGAAGAAGCCGGGGACATCTACCTGGGCAAGTATGAGGGCTGGTACTCCGTCCGCGACGAGGCCTACTACGGCGAGGACGAAACCGAACTGCGCGAAGACGGTAAGCGCTACTCAAAGGTCACCGACACCGAACTGACCTGGACTGAGGAAGAAAGTTACTTCTTCCGCCTCTCCAACTACCAGGATAAGCTGCTGGCGCTCTACGAGTCTGAGCCTGAATTCGGCGCTCCTCGCACCCGCTTCAACGAGGTCATCAGTTTCGTCAAGGGTGGGCTGGAAGACCTTTCCGTCAGCCGTACCACCTTCAACTGGGGCGTTCCCGTTCCCGGTAACGCCAAGCACGTCATGTACGTATGGGTTGACGCGCTGACCAACTACCTCACCGGTGTTGGCTACCCGGATGTGTCCTCGGAGGCGTTCCAAAAGTTCTGGCCAGCCGATGTGCACATCATTGGTAAGGACATCTCCCGCTTCCACGCCGTGTACTGGCCCGCATTCTTGATGTCGGCTGGTCTGGAGCTGCCTAAGCGCGTCATGATCCACGGCTTCCTGCACAACAACGGCGTGAAGATGTCCAAGTCCTTGGGTAACGTTGTAGCTCCAGCTGACTGGGTTGCCCAGTACGGTTTGGATCAGGTCCGCTTCTTCCTCCTGCGTGAAGTTCCTTTCGGCGCGGATGGTTCTTATAACCACGACGCCGTGGTGGGCCGGATGAACTCCGATCTCGCCAACAACTTGGGTAACCTGGCTCAGCGGTCGCTGTCCATGGTGGCTAAGAACTGTGACGGTGTGGTTCCGACGCCGGGCGCGTTCACTGCTGCGGATGAACAGATCATGGCTGCTGCTCGAGAGCTGTTGGAGATCTCCCGCAACGCGTATCAGGTGCAGGACTTCCACGGTTCATTGGAAAAGATCTGGCACGTGTTGGGCGACACTAACGCGTACTTTGCCGATCAGGCTCCGTGGGTGCTGCGTAAGACGGACGTTCCCCGCATGGAAACCGTTCTTTACGTGACCCTCGAGGTGCTGCGCATGGTCTCTATCCTGATTCAGCCGGTCATGCCGGATGCTGCTGCGAAGCTGCTGACGGTTCTGGGTCAGGATTCTAGCGCTGACTCTGCTCTGCGTCAGTTCGCTGCCATCGCCACACCTTTGGTTGCCGGAACGGTATTGCCCGCGCCGGCCCCGATCTTCCCGCGGTACGAAGAGCCCGCCGCCGAGGCGTAAACCCTGGCTTGAATCGCCCTGTTTGAATTCGGACGGCGCTTGCGGGAAAAGATGGTTGTAGACGACCATCTTTTCCCGCAAGCGCCGTCCTTTTAGTTGAACCAGCTATTGCTGTCGCAGCCCAACCGCCCGCAACAGGCTGATGAAGCGTTCCTGATTCATCATTTCGTTCCATTCCCATCGGACAAAACCGTTGACCTGGGACCGGATTTGGTTCTCCCGTCGCTTTTCCTTCATGACACGGTCAGCGATGGACAGGCCTCCGCCCCAGTCGTCACGCAAGTACTTTCCTTTGCCGTCGAATTCGCCGACGAGCCGAATTTTTTCGAACCAAAAATCGGTCAAAGCGTCACTGCCATCACGAAGGATGAACCGTTGCTGAAGTATCGGCGCGGGAAACCCGAACAGGTGCATCTTGGCTCGGCTGATTGACTCCCCAGCAGAACCGGAGAGTGGGTTCGCGAAGCCGATGACGGTTAATGCCCGTCTCCGGGCGGTGGCACTTGGTAGATTCTCGGCTGCGACCGTGAGATCCTCGCGTAGCAATGCTTGGCCCTGTGGGTAAGTGCTTTGCCACAAGGGGTCGAATAGTGGGGACTCCATGGACTCCGGATTAAATTGATTGAACTGGTGTTTCCGCTCGGGTACTCTCAGGCTGGAATCACAGATGGCGACTGCGTAGGGGAAATCTAACGCCAGGATCAGCTGCATGACCGTGGTCAGCTTATCTGTGAGCAGAAACGGGCCGCACCTTTGGAGCCCATCAGTCATGGATCCGCGATGCCTGATCACACCATTTTCGTTTCGACCGCCCACCATCACGTCGGTCATGACGTGCAGACGTCGGGGAGTGCCAACAATCCATAATCCCCACAATAGAGCCGCTGTTGCATGCGCGAGTAGTGGTTGTCGCGAGGCCACTTCCTGGAATGCGAGAACGTCGAGGCCGTAGCGTTGTAGGGGACGCAGCTTCTGGACAGCGGCAGTATCGGCGTATACCCCGCGGCGTAAACGGGTGAGTTCGCCGCTATTGCAGAGCGTCACCAGCTGCCGGCGGTCCCGGCCGGACTTTTCAAAGTCTGCTGGAAGGATCAGTCGTGGCATGCTCATGAACCCAGCGTCTCACTGTAAGGTCACTCGCGAGTGGGGCAAAGGCGATGCCTGTGGATAACTTTACGGTCCGCAAGGGAGACCCAACAGTAAATTCGGACGGCGCTTGCGGGAAAAAAAGGGTGTGGGAAGAAGGCTTTTTCCCCAAAAACCGTCCTCATCCCCT
>NZ_JBTNDB010000043.1:0-18148 GCF_054511175.1 Arthrobacter sp. Sr24
CCGCCGAGCCCGTGGAGGAGGCGATTTTGCTCCCAGAACTCACTGCAGCATAATCAAAGAACTGACCCGCACGGTGTTGAGGCAAACTCCACCACTCAGCGGGACGTAACCGGCAGAAAAGACTTTTCCTTCACGAATGACGACCTTTCAGCTGCCCTGGGTGACTCAAGAATAGTGATTGTTCTTGAGTGCACCATACAACCCTAGAGCCCACATCTCTAGGCACTGGCTTAATAACGAAATTGGCAAAGAGGCTAAAAGTATCTTGAGATTCCTGAAAGGGTGTAGATCGCAGCGATAAATGGTGGCTTTTTCGCAACGCTGAATGCCACCTCCCCATTGCCCGCAGCAGTAACGCTGACTGGGACGGTCCAACGATAGGCAGCGGCTGGCAGTCTGGTTGCCTGGGCCTCACCTTTCGCGACGTATTTGAGTGGAACTTCTACGCGATTACCACGCAGAGTACCTCCCAAAGGCAAGCTCCCGTATTCGTTGGATCCAGAAATTCGTACTTAGGAGTTAGGCGCAGCTCCGCGTAATGCCCATGGCCGAACTTCACCGATCGCCGAAACCGTAGAGGGTGCCGGGATTGAGAATCTGCCACCCCCGCGGGAGACGCCTGTCGGCGCTAGTCAGCATTCGGAAGTCCGCAGCCTCCGCCCACTGCTCACTGCTCACTGCTCACTGCTCACTGCTCACGAATAGCGTCTTCGATTCGGCCAGCGATGTCGTTGGCTTCGTCCCTGGTCAGGTCATAGAGACTACGGACCGCGATGAGCTCAGATAGCTTGTTCCGCCTTGTCCCGTTCCTGTCATATGCGATGGCCCATTAAGCTGTCTCTCCGCTGCGCGCCTGCAGCCCGTCTAAGCCGGTCAGGGTCAGGGCGCTCGAGGCAAGGATGCCCCCGTTATTCGTGCGGTCGAATCGCTCAACCAGCAAGACTTCTCGCCCGAGGACGCTCTCGACGCGAGTTCCAGCGACGTCGAGCCCCGTCTTCTCGGCGAGAAACATGCTCGCAGCCTCTGCCCCGACCACAGGGAAGTGGTCATCGGATGAGGTGAACTTCGCGATGCACTCGCGACCAGAGTCGTGGATGACGGACTTCGGGCGGGCCCGTAGCACCCGGGACGTAGTCGGTGACTGACCTCTGGAAATCGATAGCGCCGAAGCGGTTGGAGCCGGAGTTCGAGAGGTAGGTACGTTCGTCCAGGTCACCTGTGTCGGCGCAGCCACCTTGGTCACCGGTGACTTGGTACTACACGACGCGCCACCCCCATGCATCTGGGGAAGCGTAGCGCAGAGCACTTGGTAGCCCCAATGACTCCGTGGGCCCGAACGTTCGCTTGGATAGCGGGAGGGCGCACCCTCTCGAAGACGACCAGCGGGCACCGGTTCGGTAGCCTCGGGCAGCCACGCCCACACATAGATGTCAGAAGTCGAGGTCATCTTCGTTGTCCTTTTGCTTCTTGTCGACACGTGCGGGAAGCAATGCGAGTCGTTCCTCGCTTCGTCGGCGGAGCACGATGAGCTCACTGGGGTCATCGACCCCGAACAGGGGACACCAATGATCGACGCAACGTTGAATACGTCGCCGCTACTGCTCGAGGTAGACCCCCGCTCGATGCCCCTAGGGTTTTCCGCGTAATGCGGCTGTACCAGCGAGCTGCTCGGCGGTCACCCCTCGCGCAGCGCGCGCCATCCGAATTGGCGGCCCAAGCACAACCAGCGTCTCCTCAGCGTGCGTGAATCATGTGGGCGCCTCGATCACCCCAACCATCACGGCCGAGTTACTTAAGCCCGGCACCATCACCCAGACTGCAAGCCCGGTGGCCTGAACTGGAGATGCACCCCACGCGCTCGGACCAACGGGTGCCAAACATTCTTTTCTGTCCGCACGCGACCTGCCGCATACTAAATCCTGAATCCCGGCTGGGCGCATAAGTGCGAAAGTGCTAGCAACGAGGATTCAAAAACATGACAGCTTGACTGAATGCGACAAGTCACTGTGTAGTCTGCAGTGCGGGGCTGGCCGCCGCCCTCTTGCGCCTAATTTTGGCGAGGCGGGTGGCTACGAGCCCATGACGTGGACTGAACAGATACACCACAGCGAAGGCACTGCCCTGGGCAAGCACCACCATGCCGCCGGACGCTGCATCAAGGTAGTAGCTGGCGTAGAGCCCGGCGACGGTGCACCCAGCGGAGATCGCCGGAGCAAGTAGGAGCATCCTGCTAAAGCGGTCCGTGAGCAGATACGCCGTCGCCCCGGGGATGATGAGCATCGCAACCACAAGCACCACACCCACGGCCTGCAGCGCCACCACCGAGGTTAACGCCAGCAAGCCCAGCAGGAGCGCGCCAAGCAGGCGTGAATTCAGACCAATTGCATGGGCGTGAATGGGATCGAAGGCAACTAAGGTGAAGTCACGGCGTTTGAGAAGCAGAACTCCCAACGTGAAGGCCCCAAGCACCACGACCTGGATGAGATCTTGGTGGCTGAGCCCCAGCAGGTTCCCGAAGATGATGTGGGACAGGTCCGTCTGACTGGGCGTGACCGAGATTAGGACCAGGCCCAGCGCAAAAAGGGTTGTAAAGACAATGCCGATTGCTGCGTCTTCCTTGACTCGGCTTGTGTCCCGCACTGCCCATATTAAGCCCACCGCAAGGAACCCGAACAGCACGGCACCGACGGCGAAAGGGAGGCCCACCATGTAGGCCAAGACCACGCCCGGCAACACGGCGTGCGAGACGGCGTCGCCCATTAGAGACCAGCCAATCAGGACCAGCCAACAGGACAGAACGGCGCATACGACGGAGGCGACCACGGTGACGGCAAGGGCTCGCTGCATGAACACGAAAGCGAAGGGCTCAAGCAGGAATTCGAAGATGCTCACAGCGGGGATCCCGTTCGGTTCATGACGTCAAGGCCGAAGGCAAGAGCAAGATTTTCCGGTTGCAGCACCTCGGCTGGCACTCCGTGCATGAGGACCCGGCGCATGAGCAGGACTGCTTCGTCGGCTAGATCAGGCAGGGCGTGCAGGTCGTGCGTAGAGACAAGTATGGTCGCCCCGTCCCCTGCCAATTCCTTCAGTAAAGAACAAATAGTAGCTTCGGAGCGCTTGTCCACACCGGCAAATGGCTCATCCAGTAGCAGTGTGGTGGCATTTTGGGCGATGCCACGGGCAACGAAAGCACGCTTTCGCTGGCCTCCTGAGAGCTGACCGATCTGCCGCTGGGCGAAGTCCGTCAGCTCTACCCGTTCCAGAGCATCGGCTACCGCCACCCGATCGGCCCGGCGAGGACGGCGGGTAAATCCCAAATGACCGTAGCGGCCCATCATGACAACGTCGTGGACGGAGAGTGGGAACTTCCAATCTACGTCCTCACTTTGCGGGACATAGCTCACGACCCCGGACTTCCGCGCCTTGGCTGGCGACCTGCCCGCTATGGTGACCGTGCCGGCGTCGGGCTTCACCAAGCCCATGATCACCTTAAATAGTGTGGACTTCCCCGAGCCGTTCATGCCCACCAGACCACAAATCCTGCCCTTTTCAAGCTGCAGTGTGGCCTGATCCAGGGCCAAGACATCACCGTAGTGGACACTGACGGAGGCAACGTCGATGGCTGTGGTCATGGTTTCACTTCCTTGCTCGTGCCGGTCAGTCCCTCGGCAATGACCTTGGCGTCGTGACGGATTAAATCTAGGTAGGTGGGTACAGGTCCGTCGGGTTCCGACAGGGAATCCACATAGAGAGTCCCTCCAAATACGGCATCGGTGGCCTCGGCGACGCGCTCCATGGGCGCGGCAGAGACGGTGGACTCACAGAAAACGGCCGGAACGTCATTGGCGCGGACAAAGTCAATAACCCCGGCAATCTGCTGAGGAGCGGCCTGCTGCTCAGCATTGACGGCCCAAATGTACTTCTCCGTCAGCCCAGCGTCCCGGGCCAAGTATGAAAACGCGCCCTCGCAGCTCACCAAGGCACGCTGGTTGATGGGAAGTACGGACAAGTCATTGACGAGCTCGTCCTGCACAGCCTGCAGCTTTCCCTTATAGACGGCACCGTTTGCCTCGAAATGGGCAGCATTGCTCGGGTCCAGCTCCTTGAAGGCGTCCACCATGTTGTCAACGTAGATATGGACATTGGAGGGTGACATCCATGCGTGCGGATTAGGCAGGTCCTTGTATTTGTCCTCGGCAATGTCCACCACCTCGATGCCATCCGAGACCACTACGTGCGGTACGTCAAGGTCCAGCACGAATTTCTCAAACCAGGCCTCCAGCCCCAGGCCGTTATCCAGGAACATGTCCGCTTTGCCGGCCCTTCGGATATCCCCCGGAGTGGGCTCATAGCCGTGGATCTCTGCCCCTGCCTTGGTGATGGATTCGACCACCAATTTGTCCCCAGCCACATTTTGGGCGATATCGGCCAATACCGTGAAGGTTGTCAGCACCACCGGACGGCTTTCACCCACGACCTTCATGGTGTCGCTGGCAGGGCTGCACGCCGATAAAACCAAAGCGACAACAGCAACCCCAGCTGCCAGGGATAACCGAAGACGAAGCGCAGGACGGAGACGGCGAGTGTTCATGCTCCACAGCATAATTAAGGTAAGCCGAAATATCAACATACGGTAAACCTAAATTACTGGCCTGTGACGTACTCTGAACGAGACTGGTTGGGCGCTACTTGCCGTGTTTGCAAACTTGGTTAGTCATTAGCTGTCACTTGGTTTTTGATTTCATCTAGCACTGAAGGCTCAGCCGTCAGTTGGATGGCGCCTTGGGCGAGCGCGAACGTGAGCGTTCGGGTGCCGAATGGCAGAAGGTAGGAACTTGTTGCCGGGACTGGTGCTGGGGAGTCCGTAAGCCCGGTGGCGTCAAACATTTTGGCCTTGCCCAAAGGGCCTTGCCCAAAGGTATGTCACTATTCAGCGCAACTTCTTGGAAAATGATCTGTCCGGGCTCGCACTTGACTGTACCCTCAGCCCACAAATCATCTAAGGAGCCCGGCCTAGATCCGGGAAGGTGAAGATAGGCGACAAAACCCTGTTTCTCCAGAGAGCGCTTCCGCTTTCTATCGCTTCGCAAGAACAGATAAAACATGCCACTCATTGCCAAGGAGATGCAAGTATTTCGACCAAGGGCCGACGTGAAATCCTCTCCTAAAGCCATGGTTATGGCTATTGCAAAAGCACTTCCACTGACCACAGCCACTACAGGCATTGCTACAACATAGTGCTTCCGCAACCACGCCTTCAACTGAATGACACCCCTTGAATTTGCGAATGCTCTTTGCACAGTTCACGCCATCGCCCAACAAAACACAAGGGAACGGTATGCGGGATGCTTCGTGGCGTTCCTGAGAATAAAGGGCCTACGGTCGATTCAGAAGAGTGGCGGAGACGCCACTATTGGTCTGGAGATGCTCCAGCGCATCGGCGGAAAGCAGAAGCAGCAGGTACACGATTCTCCGGCGTTCGCCCTCGGAGCCGTTGAGAATGTTCTCATGGTGAGCCACTCGATTCCGGTCTGTTCCATGGGGGAATGCTCTGTGGAGATAGGGGACCCAGATCGTTTTCTCGTGCGAGTCTGTGAGCAGATAGGTCCAAAAGCCGAACATCATCTCAGCGATTGTCTTTCCTGGCAACGGGGGTACACCTAGTTTGCTCGCTGCACTCGTTCAGGCGCGTTCCACGCTGTTCCGTGGGATCTTGTTTACGTCATGTTGTCGGCCCGTCAATTTGTTTCGTCGCATCACGACCGGAAAGAGGACAAGTAGCGAATCTGGGTTGGTCCAATGTGTGTCACCGCGAAGTTCTCCCGACTCGAATCCACTTACTGCAACGAAATCCTGCAATTCGCTACGTAAACGTGCCGTGAAGCCGTTAGCGCCTTCGGGCGGATAAAGCCACAACCCAATTTCCTCGCCACACGACGACTCGGAGACGCAAGTCTTCCCTGACGATCATTGATGATGGGACCGGTTCACCCTTCGTCGTCACCACATTGGTTTGGGTGTGTGCGAGCTCATCCGGAGACACAATTGCCTCAAGCGCTGGCCCTGCCGCAAGAAAGATTTCTTCCACGATGATCATGTCTACATACTTGCAGTCGGCAAAGACATGGGCCAGAGGGGTGCCTGTTCAGGGAACCCTCAACAGGACGTTAGCCGTCAGAGGTCAACTGCTCGTGCCCGATAAACCAACCGGACTCGTGCTCGACGAGAACGTCGGTGCCTCTCCCAGTTCCAGATCGCGGTAGGCCCTGCACCAGGCCGGTCCACGAAAAATGGTAACGACAAAAAGCAATATCGTTTCTCACTGTTACCCAAGCCAAGTCATGGATTGAATAGACCTCGTTCTGGATCGCATCGAACGTGTTCTGCAAGGCGGCTCAGATTTCTGCGTGTCCGTGGCGGGATCCCTCAGCGGACGAATTTCGGTCGTCGTGACCGAATATGCCCTTTGACCGGACGATCAATGGAGATTCGCCGCGCCCGTGCTTCAGACAGAGCTTTCCAGCGGGATCAGCGGATCGGACCACTCGCCAGGCTTGTCGAATACGCCCTGGATGAACACCGTGCGCCCGGCGTCGGCGTTGCGCCCGGAGTTACTGATCTTGACGGCTGCCTGTTCTCCCAGCACGAGATGCATTCCAAGCGGAGGAGGGCCGTTGGAGTCGCTCGCACCCGACGCTTGCGCCTTCGCCTGCTGTGCCTTGCGCGCCGCCACGATGTCGGCGGTAATGTCGCGCCAAGTGCGCTCTAGGAGACCTGCACCGCGGATCAACCCGCGGAGGGATTCCGCATCGGCCAGATGGCTCTGGCTGGGGCGGCTCGCCCATGGGACAGGAAGCTCGATCGGCTCGCCGTTCCCCGCGCAGATTTCTTGGCAGACGAACAGCCCGCCCGGCCTGAGTACCCGGACGATTCCGGAATACAGGCGGCGCTTGTCCCGGATATTCATCTGCATTTGTATCGTCCACACCACGTCGAAGCTGGACGCGGCGAACGGAAGCTCCAGGGCATCACCCGCCTGAAAGCGGGTGCGATCGGACAACCGCGTCATCCCAGAAAGGGCGTTGGCCACCCCGCAGAATTCAGGCGAGAGGTCGATGCCTGTCACGTCGCAACCCAAAGTTGCGGCGAGGTAACGCGCCGGGCCGCCCAACCCGCTGCCCACGTCGAGCACTCGCGATCCTGGCGGAATCTTTGCAAGCTCCACCAATGCGCGCGTGGCCGAACGTCCCGCGGAGTGAAACTCGTCGGCCGGCGCGAGATCTTCGTGCGTGACCGAGTCTAGGTCCTTGCCGAGAGCTTGCAACCCCGCGACGATTCGCGGCAGAAGTCCGCTTGGCTCGTAGTGGCGAAGCATTTCCTCGTGCGAGTCTCCCATGGACGCAATCTTGCGCGGATTTCGGGGAGCCGTCAAGTAGGCGCTTGCTCCCACCACCCCGTCACCTGCCCTCCTCCGGCAGGGGGTCTGGCCTGTGCCCGCACGAGGTCTCCACGCGACGCAGAACAGCATCGCAGACCCCCTGACCGGCAGACGATCTCTGTCCTCCTAAACGACATCGGAAGGGTCGCGGTCGTCCAATTCTCCCTTCGTCCCAAGGGTCCGTGGGTGGCTGACAACCTGGATCAGCGGATAGCTCGCCGCTCCGCAATCGCTTACGGCTTCGTCGTCCGCTGGACCGTTCCCGAGATGCGATCCATGGCGCAATTCCTGCTGGTGCTGTCAGGGGTCTTGCTCGGCACCGCAGCAACGCTTCTTATCGAATTTCTCCTGCCCCGCCGTGCGGCAGAGAAGGCAGAGGCGGCGACGGATGCGTCGCGAGAAATTCAAGAGACGTCGCTAGAACTTCTTCGCGAGACTCAACTCCTGCTCGCCCACGCGCAGGCCGAGTTGCGTCAACGACCCTGGTGGCGACGGCGGCCGAAAGGTCCAAGGCAATACAAATAGGAACCTTATCTACCTCGACCCTGTCGTCTCGCGGAGGCCAACATCGCCGCTCAGCGATAACACCGAGCCACCAGCGTGCGTAAGCCAGTCCTCCACCGCCCCCTCCTGACTAGGATCGTTGCGTACCGCGTCTCGGATGCACCGTAAGCGGTGTCCGGTGAATCGAACGGTGAACGAGCGGCGAGCCCTACGTGACTCACTGATCTACATATCTAAGATCACGGTCGGCTACGCCCGTGTACCGACGGAAGAGCAAGACCTCACTGCACAGCGTGATGCCCTGGCATCCTATGGTGTAGAGACGGATCGCATCTACGTTGATCATGAACTGACGGTAAGAACAAGGATCGCGCGGGACTTCGAGAAGCCCTCGCTGCGTGTCGAGCCGGAGATACGTTTGTCGTCACCAAGCTAGACCGTCTGGCTCGTTCCGTCCGGGACGCCCACGAAATTGCAGATGATCTCGCCAGGCGTGAAATTAAACTCTGCATCGGTGGTTCCGTCCATGACCCCACCCATCCAATGGGCAAGCTGCTGTTCAACATCTTGGCTATGATCGCCGAGTTCGAAGCTAACCTCATCAGTATGCGAACCCGCGAAGGAATGAAAGTCGCCAAGGCCAATGGACGGCTCCGGGGAAAGCAAGCAAAACTCTCAGTAAAACAGGAAGCTCATCTCCTGGAACTTCATGATGCGGGAACTTACACCATGGCAGAGATAGCCGAACTGTTCTCCGTCAGCCGCTCCACACATCTACCGGGCCCTTGAAAGCAGAAGACTCAGAACTGCTCAACGAACTCCCTCTTGAGAAGTGCAGTTATGGGTTCTGACCAACTCCCATAATGCGGAGTCAGACTAGACAACGAAGACCCCCTGCATGGTCTCATCCACTTGCATCCAGGCTCGGGTGGAAAGCCAGAGACCACGCTGGGGGTTACGTCATGCTCGCAGCTGGCGCTTACTCCGAAGGAGTCAGCTTCATAGCATCTGCCAGCAATTCAAAGCTGCGGACCCAGGCAGTGCGGTCGGTGACTTGAGTGGCCACGATGAGCTCGTCGGCGTCGGCCACGGTTGCGAACTCCTCCAAATACTCGCGCGCCACGGACGGCGTGCCAATGGCGGCGTACCGGAACATGGTGTCGACCTGATGGCCCGCTGGTGAATCTAGCAACAAATCCATTTCAGCTTCGGTGAACGTTTGGCCGCGGCCTACCAAGGAAACTACGCGGCGGCGCCGGGCATCTAGTGCCAACCGATCTGCTTCTTCCTGGGTATCGGCCACAATGGCGTTGACGCCAGCAATCACATAGGGCTCTGCCAAGGCCTCAGAAGGCTTGAATTCGCGGCGGTATATACGGACAGCATCCTCCAGCGCCTGCGGGGCAAAATGCGATGCGAAGGAATACGGCAATCCCAATGCCGCGGCTAACCGAGCACCAAAGAGTGATGAACCTAGAATGTACAGTGGCACATTCGTGTCCTTACCCGGGTAGGCGTTGACCCCCGAGATGCGCGTCTGGCCAGCAAAGTAGGCCTGCAACTCCTGCACATCGGAGGGGAAGGTGTCCGCAGCCATCGGATCACGGCGCAGGGCACGCATCGTGTTTTGGTCGCTGCCGGGGGCACGGCCCAACCCCAAGTCAATTCGTCCCGGATGCAAGACCTCGAGTGTGCCGAACTGTTCCGCGATCTGCAGCGGTGAGTGGTTGGGCAGCATGATGCCGCCGGCCCCGAGGCGGATAGACTTCGTGTTGGCGGCCACGTGAGCGATCAGTACACTCGTTGCCGACGACGCGATGGAGGGCATGTTGTGGTGCTCAGCGAACCAGATCCGCTTATAACCCCACCCCTCCGCCTTCTGCGCCAACTCAACGGATGCGCGGAAGCTTTCGGCAATTCCGTCGTCGCCTACGTGGGCCAAGTCAAGAATGGATAGGGGAAGTGTCATGGGTATTGCCTTTCAAAGGGGTACTACTTGGTGGTCCTACTAGCGCCAACTACCAAGTCCGTGCGGATATTTCCAGTGGCCGTTCTAGCTCATTGCTATACGGGAACGCTCAATCGGTTAAGGGTGGCCAAAGCCGCAGCGCGGCCGGCCCTGCTGGCACCCAGCGTGGAAGCTGAGGCGCCGTAGCCCACCAGGAGCAGGCGTGGCTCGCGAGCCACTTTCACGCCGTCCATGACGATGCCACCACCAGGTTCGCGTAGTTTCAGCGGCGCCAGATGATCCAGGACAGCCCGGAATCCAGTGGCCCAGAGAACTACGTCCGCCTCAAAGGTGGTGCCGTCCTCGAAAACAGCTCCCGACGGCGTCAGCCGTTGCAACGGTCCTCGGGAAACCAAGGTGCCCGCGGCAATCCCATTTTGGTACTGCTGTGTTAAGGGGAGCCCGGTCACTCCCACCACGCTGAGCGGCGGCAGCCCGGCGGCGGTGCGCTCATTGACTTGGCGCTCAACGTCGCGGCCCCAGTCGGGGTCAAATTCCTTGCTAGTGAACTCAGGAGGGCGCCGGGTAGCCCAGGCAGTTTCTAGCCCTGCCGCCGCCAACTGCAAGAGGAACTGGACGGCTGAGGTCCCGCCTCCAACCACCAAAACACGCTGTCCGGTGAAATCGCTCACGGAGCGGAAATCGTGGGTGTGCAGTTGCCGTCCAGCAAAGATGTCTTTGCCCGGATAATGGGGCCAATAGGGCTTATCCCAGGTCCCGGTGGCGTTGATCACCAGACGCGTCTGGTAGGAGCAGCGGTCGGTTTCAACCACCAGAGGCGGGCCGGAAATGTCGGCGGGAAGGCCGCCGTCGTCCGCTGGAAAACGCACGGCAGAGTCCGCAACTAGGGCGCGTACCGCCAGCACTTTCACGGGCCGGTGCACAGGAATACCAAACTCCTTCTCGTAGCTACCGAAGTAGCGTGAGACCACAGCAGAAGCAGGCTCGTCTGGGTCACTGGGAGGCAGTTTCATCCCGGGAAGATCGTGCACGGCGTGAGCTGCGCCCAGAGTCAGCGAGGGCCAACGGTGCAGCCACGCGCCACCGGGAGCCGGATTCGCGTCCAGGACCACGAAGTTCGTTTCCGGAACCAACCCGTGCCGAGCAAGGTAATACGCAGCCGAAAGTCCCGCCTGGCCAGCACCAATAACCACCACATCGAGCATTCTTGCCTCCTACTAGCCCCAACTGGCGGTAGCGGGAGGCTATTCCGGCTGTGGTGGACGCCACTGGGCGTCATTCGTAGAAGAACGCGCGGACAGTCGCGCTGAAATGAGCGTGTCCGCGTAGAACACCGCCACGGCACCAACCGCGTAGGCCACTAGATCGAGCGCGGAAAATGTGGTGCCAAAGATCAAGCGCGACGGCGGGAAGCTCACCGCGAGTTGTTCGGGCACTCCGGTTAGCTGGGCAAGCTCAATGAGGGCGCTGATGGCGAAGGCGGCGAGCGCCAGCCATGCCCTCTTGGCTCGGGGAAGGACCACTGCCAGCACCAAATAGACCATCACGGTATAGAGCGCATCGGCGATGAGACTGGCAAAGTCCCCCGGAACGAAGAAGTGGATCACTAAACCAAGGATGATGACATCGGTTGCGGCGAAGGACAGCGCCAAGCGCCGGGACTTGGTAGTTTTCACAATTGCCATGCGCTCGAGTCTAATGGCGGGCCCGCTCAGAGGTCTGTGTAGACATCCCGGCGGTGGGCAACATCCACGAGCAAAACAAGGATTTGCTCGTCATCAATAGTGACGAGAATTCGGTAGTCCCCAACCCGGTATCGCCAAAAGTCTTCGTTGACCAGTTTTTTGCCCATAGAGCGGGGATTTTCCGCTACAGCTAATCTTTCCTCGAGAAAGCGGCGAATTCGTTTGCCCACAACTGGATCGAGCTTTCTTACAGCTTTCTGTGCTTGAGGTGTGAACCGAATTGAATAGTTCACTCCGGCCACTGAACCTCAGCCAGATCAATGGACTCATCATCAGACTGAGTGAACTCCGCCAAGGCGTCTTTTGCCAGAAAATAATCCTCATACTCATCGAGGTAAAGCACTATGGCCTCTGTGGCATAGAAGGATCTGGACCGTCCCGTTCGCTGCGCAAGTGCATCCAACCGGTCTTTTGTTTGATCATCCACCCGAACGTTCAGCTGAGACATCCCATCACCCTCCACTCTCTATACAAGTATAGAGCCGTTGCTCGAAGTTGTCTCCGGTGAACAGGCCTAGGCCCGCACCACAGGCAGCTCTTTCCACTCGGTGGTGTAACGCGGCGAGGAGTGTTCACGTTTCATGGACCACTGCGGAGCCTGGGCAAGCCCGCCGAGTCCGATGCCAATAGCCATGTTGCCGAACTTGCTGCGCACTTCACCGAGTACCCCGCCCACTTCTGGCGGCTTCGCCTCCGTCCCGAAGACATCCAGCATCCCTGCACCCGACGCTGGCTCAAGCCCGCTGAACATGACCCCAGCCCGCAGATACGAGGCACCGGGAACGGCCACTTCCCGCATAGCAGCCACTGCCGCCCGAACCAGCACAATGGGGTCCTGAGTGGGCGTTGCAAAACGGATGGTCACCGCCGGGAAGCTGCCCTCCCCCGCTGTGAAACGGCTCGTGCCAGCGGAGATGGTCATGAGGGAGGCCCGCATTCCCTCTTCATGAAGCCGGGCGGCGCCACGCTGTGCGTAGATGCCCATGACTTCCTCCATGCCAACCACCGTGGTAACGGGTTCGGAGAAGCTGCGCGAGAACATAATCTGCTGCTTGTCCACCCGTTCCTCAATGTGAGGGATGCACTCTGTGCCATTGAGTTCCATGACGGTACGTTGCAGCACCACCGAGAACTTCTTGCGAATCAAGGTAGGATCGGCGGCCTTGAGATCGGCGATGGTTTCAATGCCCATCATCTTCAGACGAGCCGCCGTCTTGCCGCCAACACCCCACAGCCCGGACGCAGGAACCTTCGATTGGATGCCATCCACATGCCCCGCCGGCATCGCCTCCAGCGCGCACACCCCACCCAGTGCCGGGTTTTGCTTGGCGATCCGGTTAGCAAACTTCGCCAGCGTCTTTGTCGTGGCGACGCCAACACACACAGGAACACCCACATTCCGCATCACTGCGGCACGAATATCCTGCCCCGCCCTCTGCAATTGGGCTGAATCCCCCACCAATCCCACAAAAGATTCATCGATGGAGTACACCTCCTGCCACGTGCCGAATCGACCTACAACCTCCATGACCCGGGCGCTCAAATCGCCATAGAGCTCATAGTTACTGGAGCGCGCCACCAGCCCCCACGCCTTGGCTTGGGACTGAATCTGAAACCAGGGCGCCCCTGTCGCAATACCCAGCGCCTTGGCCTCAGCCGATCGTGCCACCACGCAGCCATCATTATTGGAAAGCACGACGACGGGACGCCCTTCCAGCGTTGGGTCAAAGACCCGCTCGCAGGAGACATAGAAGTTGTTCACGTCTACCAGCGCGATGCGTTCGTTGCTCACGGTGTATCTCCCCTAACGCTATTCACGGATTTCTTCTCTGACCGGTTTGAGGTGCTGGTGCCGGGAAAGCTAAACGGCACAGGCCCTTCGTAGAACCGCTGTCCAGTGGTCTGCAGATGCAGTGAACCATCGGCCAACACTTCCAGAACTAGATCGGTGGCCAAGTACTGGCGGGTGCCCAAGTGCTCCACCACGGCGCCACGCGCTTCGCTGTACACCATGGCGGCAGCAAAGCGGCCTTTCTTAGTGCGACCCATAAATGTCCCCGGCGTATCCAGAGTTCTGATGAACGTGATGGTGGGGCGGCCAAAGCCATCAATGGAGGGGTAGTTTTCAATGGTGAAGGGGATGTTGTTTCCGTGGTCAGGGAACAGAGTATTGCCGAACGCACCAAATCTCAGAAACGGTACCGTCCACCACGCACCGCGGGGAACTTCGGCGAACACTCCTTCCCCTACGCAGGCGTAACCCCCTTCTGCATCAAAGCTGAAGCGTTTCTGCGGCATGGGGTGCCGTTGTTGAAAGTCTTCCGCCAGCGTCCTTTCACATATTGCTGCCACCTCTAGTACTGCCCTTCTGGTGCTGTGATGTTGGTGGCTGCTGATTAGTCTGCTGCCGACGTGCCCTCTTAAGGAAATTTGTGGCTCACACGTGGTGCAGGCATCGGGTGACAACACCCCACACCGAAACCTCACCAGAAAAGCTAAGCATCTCCACAAGAGCCGGGGACGGGGCATAGGTGGGCTGGGTGGCGAGGGAGGTCTCGCCGTCGTGCTTCACGAGGCGGCGGATCAACAATTCACCGTCGACGACGGCCACCACCACTGAGCCATCGCGCGGGGTGAGCGCCCGGTCCACGATGATTTCATCACCATCGGCGATGCCGGCACCGGCCATGGAATCTCCGGAGACGCGCATGATGAACGTGCTGGTGCGGTCCCTGATCAGATGACGATTGAGATCAATGCCGCCGTCAAAGTAATCTCGGGCCGGGGATGCGAAGCCCGTTGGTTCCCCAGGGGGCGGCGTCCGAGCTGCTGGATCCACACCAAACACCACACCACCGCCTAGTACAAAGATTCGAAGTTCCAGCTTAGCACCGGAGTCCCCTTACCGGGAGTCTGTAGGCGCGATCAGATAAGCCCTAGCAGGCGGATGCTGGGACCAGGCTGTCCAGATTGTTAAAACTGTAGAGATGGATGCCTGCGGGAGGCGATTCCAAGGCCGTCATCTCCGCGACGAGATTCTCTGGACTGTAGCTGCTACCCCCGAGCAGACGCAGGCCCAGCGCGCCTTTGCCGCTGATGAATCGTAGCGAACTGCCAACACCGATCTTCGTCGCGAGTGAGATCAGCTTGGTGCGGGGTACCGCCCCGGCGACGCCAATCCATACCGGCAAATCGATATCCTCTTGCCGGAGCTTGGCGAGGTAGGCAGCAATCACGTCTGGTGAAAAACACATCTGTGACACCACGTAATCGGCCAGCTCATTCTTCGCGCGCAGATCTGCCAGCAACTGCGACTCGGTGATAGCGGGGTGCCCTTCGGGATAACCGCCCACGCCCATGCGCAGTGAGTTCCCGCTCAGCTCGGCCAGATCCTTCATGAGGGTGGCACTTGAGGTGTAGGGACCAGCTGCTGGCTGCTGATCGCCACCAACAGCGAAGACCTCGGTGATGCCGCCCGCAGCGCAAGAACGTACTATCGCTGCCAGTTCCTGGCGAGAGTCAACGGACCGGGCAGCAAGATGCGGCACCACGTTGTAGCCGTGATCAGCCAGCTCACGCGCCGCAGCCATGGTGCGTTCAACACCATGGTGCGGCAGGCAGGTCACTGTGACTGTGGTGCCAGCCGGAAGCTGCGCAACGACCGCATCCGCAATCCCTGCCGTGGGGATAATTTCAACACGCGTTGGGAGAGTCGCTGCGGCTGGCATATGTGGATCCGGCCCGCCTGGATTCTGCGCGCCTGAATCCTTCGCGCCCGAATCCGGCATGCTTGAATCCGGCATGCTTGAACTCTGGCCAGACTCCCCCGGCGTCGAGATCATCTACGGCCACTCATGGTTAGCCTGCGACGAGTAGCGAGGCTGCTTCTTGGCGGGTGTGGCCGGAATCTTCAATGCCCTCAGCGATGTGGGCGAGGTGTTCGGGGATGTCCAAACCCTTCTTCCGCATCGCTGTGGCCCAGAGGCGTCCGGCACGGTAGGAAGAACGCACCAACGGCCCGGACATGACACCCAGAAAACCGATCTCTTCTGCCTCTTGAGAGAGTTCCATGAACTCCTGCGGCTTGACCCAACGATCCACCGGAAGGTGCCGCTCGGAAGGACGCAGGTACTGGGTGATAGTGATCAAATCCGTCCCAGCATCATGAAGATCCTGCAACGCAACAGAGATTTCCTCACGCGTCTCACCCATACCCAAAATCAGGTTGGACTTAGTAACCATGCCCTGATCCCGGCCCTGGGTGATGACGTCCAAGGAACGCTCGTACCGGAACGCGGGACGGATACGCTTGAAGATCCGCGGCACCGTCTCCACATTGTGCGCAAAAACTTCCGGCTTCGATTCACAAATCGCCGTAATATGCTCAGGCTTACCCGAGAAATCAGGGATCAACAGCTCCACACCCGTGTTCGGGTTCAGCTCATGAATCTTCCGGACCGTCTCAGCGTAGAGCCACACACCCTCATCAGCTAAGTCATCACGGGCAACACCAGTCACCGTGGCGTAGCGCAGATTCATCTGCACCACAGACTTAGCAACCTTCGTGGGCTCAAACATGTCAATCGGAGACGGCTTACCCGTATCGATCTGGCAAAAATCACAACGCCTCGTGCACTCGGAACCACCAATAAGGAACGTCGCCTCACGATCTTCCCAGCACTCAAAAATGTTGGGACACCCAGCCTCTTCACACACCGTATGCAGGCCCTGACCCTTGACCAGGTTCTTCATCGCAATGAACTCCGGACCCATCTCAACCTTGGTCTTCATCCACTCCGGCTTACGCTCAACCGGAACCGCAGCATTACGCTGCTCAACACGCAACAACTTACGTCCCTCAGGTGCCAACGTCATGAAATATCTCCTTCTGCCAGCGTGTGCCACGTGGACCCACATGCTGCTCTTTGATTTAGCATTCCACCACGTTGACGGCGAGGCCGCCCATGGCTGTTTCCTTGTACTTGGAAGACATGTCGCGTCCGGTTTCACGCATCGTGATGATGACCTCATCGAGGGTTACGTGGTGGTGTCCATCGCCCCACAGCGCCATCTTCGCAGCATTGATAGCCTTAGCCGCAGCAATGGCGTTGCGCTCGATGCACGGAATCTGCACCAGGCCACCAATAGGATCGCAGGTCAATCCCAGGTTGTGTTCCATGGCAATCTCAGCCGCGTTTTCCACCTGTGCGGCAGTGCCACCCATGACCTCAGCCAGTCCGGCTGCCGCCATAGACGACGCCGAACCCACCTCACCTTGGCAGCCAACCTCGGCACCAGAAATGGAAGCCTGTTCCTTGTAGAGCACACCCACTGAACCGGCGGCCAGCAAGAACTTCACAACGGCGTCGTCGATGACTTCCTGCGAGGCGTTGCGGATCCCGTCTACGTAGTGCGTTGCGTAAAACATGACAGCGGGGATGATACCGGCAGCGCCGTTGGTGGGAGCGGTGACAACACGACCGCCGGAGGCATTTTCCTCATTGACGGCCAGGGCCACGAGGTTGACCCATTCCTGCCAGAACTTCGGGTCACGGTCCGGATCCTCAGCACGGAGGCGTTCATGCCAGGCTGGAGCCCGACGTCGAACATTCAAGCCGCCGGGCAGCAAACCTTCGCGTGTCAGCGAGGCATCCTTGCACTGTTCCATGACATCGCGAATGTGCAGTAGCCCGGTGCGGACTTCATCTTCGCTGCGGCTGACAAGTTCGTTCGCGAGCATGACGTCGCTGAAGTTGCCACCGATTGTGGCGCAGTGTTCCAGCAGGCCGGCAGCCGTGCGGAAAGGGTAGGGCAAGAGTGCTTTGGATGATTCCAGCTCGGCGGCGGCTTCCTCAACAGCACCTTCGCGAATGATGAATCCGCCACCGACGGAGAAGTAGGTGGCCTCATGGAGCACGGCCCCGGTTGCGTCACTGACATTGAGTTTCATGCCGTTGGTGTGACGCGGCAGGATTGTGAGGGGGTGCAGAATGATGTCCTCGGCACCGTAGTTCAGGGCCACGCTTCCGCCGACAAGCAGCGGTTCGCCAGCACTAAAGGCCGCGAGGCGATCCTCCACTTCCTCGGGGAGGATCAGTTCAGGTTCGCGACCTTCTAGGCCAAGGAGAACGGCGGTCATAGTGCCGTGGCCGCGGCCGGTGGCCGCCAACGAGCCGTAGAGGTCCACCCGGACAGCTGCTACACGCTCTAAAATATGCTGGTCTTTCAGCTCCTGGGCAAAAGCCGCAGCGGCCCGCATGGGACCCACTGTGTGGGAACTGGATGGTCCGATTCCCACTGTAAACAAATCAAAAACGCCAATAGACATGTGAGTACCTCGCTTAAGTGCACATACTACTCCGGCGCTAATCCTGCCGGAGGGCCGGGGCGCACCCTGATGGTGGCGCCACAACCAGCTCCTGTGGTGGGCCGCAGCCCAAAAAGGCACACAAAAAGAGGAGGGCCCAATGCGGGCAACCTTCCCCTGACCGG
>NZ_JBTNDB010000044.1:0-18102 GCF_054511175.1 Arthrobacter sp. Sr24
CACCTCCGAGGCTCTGCCCTAGGCTTCCGGAATCTCACCAACTACGTCGCCAGATCGTTGCTGGAATCCGGAGGCTTCAGACCGAAACTACACTCTGAATTCTGAAGAGCCACTTTAGATACGCTGCCGTAAAAATGTGGAGAGTATTACAAATGCCTGAGAATGATGAGGCCTGAAATGGATAAAACTTGTGGCGAAAAGAAGCGTGGTGGGAACCCGTGCGGTGCTTCAAGGTAGGCAACTCCATCGCGGTGGCCTCAACCATGAATGCTGAGAAGAATGCTCCGGCATTGCCAGCCGCGCCTTCACACTGGAGCAGGTCGCAGAGACGGCGCAGGAGTCAGTCTCATCGATCCGCACCCATTTCCCCACCCAGGACTTGAATGGCGCGTATGCGAAGGGTGGCCCTACGAGTGCGTGAAGGATTCCGTCGGCAGCTCTTGATCGTTTCCGGTAAACCCTTTCCCCGCTAGTAGGTCTTGGCTTGTCATTCTCGTCCATGACAAGCGGCCCACCGACACCGACCCGTACATGACCGCCTGCCCGCGTGGCTCCTCTTTTCTTTGGGGTGCCGAGATTAGCAAGGGCAGTGGCCTCCGTTAGATATGTCGTAGGCTTGCTTTCATGTCGACGCAGAGTGCAACAGTAGTGGTTGAAAATGACGAAGCGCCCGTTTTTCGACGGCTGCAAATCGCCGGCTGGCGACAGCTGGGCGAGATCGAGATTGATTTTCACCCCAGACTAACGGTCCTTACTGGAGCAAATGCGAGTGGAAAAAGCACTTTGTTGGGAATTCTTGCACGCCACTTCGAATGGATTCGAGATTATTCGTCCTCACCTAGTACAAAAGATGGAAATATCTGGTCAACTTTTAGTGTAGATAACGGAATCGACGCCGCACAGGAAACCGAAAGGCACAGAATTGGAAGCCTTACTTATGGTTCGGGCATACAAACTGATATCACACTCCCTCTTAAAAATACAGAGGCACGTTCGTCCTACGCTTTGGAGATGCCTCAGCAACAAGTTGCCAAAGGAGTATTCCTGAATTCTCACCGCCAAGCTGCGGGTGGATACTCTCGCGTCGAGAGCATTCCGACAGCATTTTCTGATCCAGAATTGCTGCTTTCTCAGTACGAGGAAGTAATTCGAAACCGCCTGTTCGGTGTCTTTACGCCTAAAACCCCTCAACTTGTCTTCAAAGAGGCACTCATGGCAGCGGCTGTTTTTGGTGGCAAAGGCAACTCCGCATTAATTCCAGATCACGAAGCGACCGCCATTTGGGAAGGGTATCAAGAGCTCTTAGAGCAGGTCTTACCCGCCTCTCTGGGATTTTCAAGATTGGTGGTTAGGAATCCTGACGTTGTAATTGAGGCGCGGTCTGGGAGCTTCATTCTGGATGACGCGTCTGGGGGCCTAGTTGCCATGATGGAGATGACGTGGCAAATATTCTTGCGCTCTCGCCGACACGCTTCATTCTGCGTTCTCTTGGATGAACCGGAAAATCACTTGCATCCGAGCCTTCAGCGAGAGCTAATTCCATCACTTCTCCGAGCCTTTCCTTCAGTTCAGTTCGTAGTTGCGACGCACAGTCCATTCGTGGTGACTGCTGCAGCGGAATCCAACGTCTACGTCCTCGATTACAATGACGACGGCCGTGTGGATTCAAATAAACTGAATACGGGTAGCAAAGCCAGTGGAGCCGAAGAAACATTGCAAAGAGTGTTAGGGGTTCCTAGTACCATGCCCATCTGGGCGGAGACTGCCTTCGAGAAGATAGTCAAAAGCCACATGAAGTCCGGGATTTCTAGTGCTGGTCTAAGAGTTTTGAGAGATGAGCTTGAACAGCAAGGACTTATTTCCAACTTTTCGACGGCTATATCGCTGATAGTTGACCATGATGGAAGTTCTGAGGGCAATTGAGAGAACTGCGCAAGTGGCCGGAACCAGCCATTCTCGTCAATAATTCTGAAGATTGGACTGAAGCCTATGTTCGAGCTGAATCTAGCGAACGAAAAAAATACGAGCACTGGAGTGCTGATGAAATTAAGCAGACTTTGGATTCGGAAACTGCCAAAAAATGTGCATATTGCGAGGGCTTCATAGGAGACGTTAGCTATCCGCACGTAGAACATATCATTCCAAAATCGTTGCATCCGGAGCTGGCGCACAGTTGGAGCAACTTGACTCTGGCCTGTCAGAAATGCAATATGAAAAAGAGCGACTATTTTTCGCAAGAAAACAATATACTCAATCCGTATAAAGAGAATATTTCCGAGCACCTGACATTTTATGGCGGATTTATCGTTTCAAAGCTTGGTAAAATCAGAGGTGAGATATCCGTCAATCGACTGAATCTCAACAGGATGGAACTTGTCACTTCTCGTATCGCTCGCTTCCAAAGTGTCAAACAGCTCTTGGAGCGCTGGTTCCAGGCAACCGGTGAGCACAAGGAGGTGCTCGCGGAGGCTCTTGTTCTGGATGCGAACGAGGGGGAATTCTCTGCCTCCGTGTGGGCTTTTCTTGGCGAGATGGGATTCGTGCGATTTGTGAGCGACCAAGCTGGCGCTGGTGAAAGAGTTGGGGCAGAATAATAGTTTTCGAAACGACATGACTTGCTTCATAGTCCGTAGGGGGATTTCCTTCAGAAGGAGTCGCTAGAATGAAGTAGTAGGGCAATTGGAGGACCATAGTTCATTTGCAACCGAGTCGCCATAAACCCGCCATAATGAACGGAAGCTGGGGACTTCTTAGTACCTTCTATTGTTCCTTGTCGCAAGCTAGAACAAACGCTAAGGCAGCGTATTGATAAAGGTTAGTAGCCCTGTTTATCTAAAGCGGGGGTCATCAGTTCGAATCTGATAGGGGGCCCATAAAGCCCGGATTTACAGGGATTTTGGAAGTGAGAATGGCCCCGAAAGGGGCCATTCGTCCTTAACTCTCCACAAACTCTCCAGATTAACTCTCCATTTTCGTTATTTGCCGCTAGTTTCCGGTGTTTTTGGGGGGGCATTCATACGGCCCGTCGAAAGCGGGGATTTGTCAGTCTCGGGCGGTTGGACTGGTGCTGCCGATTCCGGGGCGGGTGCCTCCGATTGTGATGCTTGCTCATCAGGTGCTTGAGACTGGTCAAGCGCTGGTCGCGCTTTGCGTTGCGGCTTGAAGGCGTCAGCGACGGCCCTGGTGTCCAAAACCCCTTGGCGTTCTTCGCCGAGACCAGTGAAGTACGCCAGGAAATACGCTAGGGATCGCTATACTGACCCGGAAGCTTAGGGGATTCACTCGCGGATGCCCAAGAGGCCGCGATGAATGGAGTTTTCTTGTTAATCGAACCGATCTTACTGTTCTTGCATGGTGTTGGGGACGGGGATCCTCATGACAAATGGCTGGGCCACCTGTCCGATTCCCTCGAGCATTTGGGATACACCGAGCTGGACAAAGTCAAGGTGATTGCGCCGAAGTATGCACACGCGCTTAAGGGTTTCGATGACAACGACGCACTCCCAGATTTGACAATCAAACTGCCTGTCCGTGAGGCTGCTATGCAGAATCGCAGGGACTTTGAACGCCGTATGGGTGCTGTGGAGTTCCGGTTGGGGCGTTCGAATAGTGGGGCTGGCTGGGGCGGCGCTGAGACGGTTGTCAATGCGGCTTTTGGGCTGTCCCCGTTCAAAGCAGTGAAAAACTACATGAGTACTCCGCAGATTCGCGCACTGGTTTTGAACCGGATACTCGGGCAGCTCCCCAGGGATGGGCGGATAGTCATCATTGGGCATAGCTTAGGATCGGTGATCGCTGCTGACTTGGTGCGCCGCCTGCCCGTTGGTCTTGAAGTTGCTGGCATGGTGACTATTGGCAGTCCCTTGGCCAATGGAAATTTCGACGACGGCAAGCTGCGGAATGATTTGAAGGATCCCCCTGCAAACCTGGGCTGGTGGGTGAATTTCTGGAATGTCCTGGACCCGGTAGCGGCTCACCGCGGAGTTTCATCCGTGTTCCCTTGGATGGTCGATTTCCGCATTTCAACCAAGGTGGATACTCACGTTCACGACGCGGAGCAGTACCTCTCCAACCGGACTGTTGCGGAAGCAGTCGGATTCGGTCTTTTCGGTTCGCGGTCGCGGGAAGTCGAGGTCATTGACACTGGCTTCGATATTCCTCTGGATATGGGCGAGCAGTATGCGCTGGCGGCCTTGCGCTACTCATATCTGATAAATGCGCGGCTAACTGGAGAAATTCAGGACCGTCATACCGGTGCGCTCCGAGCTGTGCAGGCGACCACCGTCGACCGTATTAGGATGCGCAACAATGGCGAAAATCGGCCTATGCCCGCGCTTGTTGCACGCCTCGCCTTTGATGCGTCGGACCCCACCTCCACCGTGCCCGAGCCGCTCCCTAGCAAGCATATGGGAAAGGAAGACGCCGTGGCGCTATTGACTACTTTGGCCGTGGAGAACATTATCCAGCCGTTTGAAATCTCAATCCCGAAGGACAAGAAAGAGAAAGTAGACAAGCGGGAAGAAGCCATGATGGATCTGGCTGCTGAAATGGGATTGGGAAGCAAATACGGTTCTGATGTATTCGCGGCTGTGAAATCTGCGCACGAGGCACTCAGCGATGGCCGTCCAGTGAACTGGGTTAAGTGGGTTGTTCTTGGCGCCGGAGCAGCCGCGCTCGTGGTGGCGACCGGTGGGCTGGTGCTTGCTCCCGCCGCTGGTCTGGCTGGTGCCGCTGCGATTACGAGTGCTCTCGCGAGTTTTGGACCCGGCGGTATGATTGGTGGCCTATTGACTGCGGGGACACTGGCCACCGCTGGTGGTGGTGGCATCGCATTTAGCCTTGCCAGCTCGGGGACCAGCGCAGAAACTCTCGAAGCAGTTGTGGAGCGTCAGCTCGCCACGGCAATTCTGCGCAAGCTTCAAAACCTTGAACCAAATCCCCTCATCTGGATCACTCTTGTTCAAATCGAGAGCGAAGTGCGTCGTCAGCATGAACGACTCGACGAGTTCTCCGACGAAACAGGACCGGCACTCACCGAGCTGAAGCGAAAGATCGTGGCAGTTGAGCGGGCGCTGGCCTACCTACGAGATAACGGACTTGAACCAGTTGTTGTTTTCGATGACGAGGTTGCACTGGTCTAGCGGGGGACACGCTGCAACGTAGTCCTGCATGTTTGCACGTTCACCCTCAATATGACTGCGCACCAAGCTGGCGGAGACAATACTTACGGTGCACCCCTCAGCGTGTTGGTCAACTGCCGACAGCTGCCTGAATCGTCTCGGGAATCGTGCCGCCGCTTAATTTGCGTCATCGTACGTTGGCTCAACCGAACCGATCAACGGGCGGCTGACGATCGGAGCCATGAATGAAACGACTTGCAGGCTGAATGCGATGAATCAAGAGCAAAATTGCCAACACAATGCGACGTCTAATTGGCTCTGCCCGAGGCCGCGCAGCAGCCCTGTGGGAGTTCCCACCACGTCACACAAAACTCATCCATATCAGTGCAAAGTGGAGCGTATTTAGTATCACTCATTGTCGTAATCTGGCCATGCAGAAAAAGATGAAAGCGGCCCATTGAGCACCAAATGAACACGAATCAGGTAATCATCAAGTGACATGAGGCGACCTTACAAGGATTAACACGCCCTGCAAGTAAAATATGACGCCACTTTCATCGTGGCGAGCTGGTAGCGGACCTTGCGGAGGTTGGATTTGAACTCGGCTTCAAAGAATGTCACACCAAGTCGGTATGGTGATATCGATCACCGTTTAGACCTAAGACCTTGCCCTGGAGGCGGACCCATGAGTGTGGAGACTATTCTTGTCGATGACCAAGCTGTCGAAGTATTGGAAGAACAAGAATTTTTTGACAGCGCCGTTGTCCAGCGGGAGCGAGCCTCAGCATGGAAGGACCCAGCTAATTGGTCCGGTGGAACAGCGGCTGAACGCAGAGGGATGCAGCGTATTCGGGACGCCAAGACGGCGTTCTCCCCTGACGACCCCGTAGCATTTGGAAGCATAACGATGGAAGACGGGGAGACGCATCATGTGGGGTTGATGCCAGTCTTCAACGAAGACCGAGAAGCGCTGGTCATTAGTTGGCAGACGCCCATCGGTGCACGCTACAACCAAGCAACGTACCGGGATCCGCAGGGGTTGAGCTCCAAGAGGGCCATTGAGGCGCCACGGAACAAGGTGGCGTCCGTCATGGACACCTACTTTGCTGACGTTGAAGCCAAGGTGGCTGCGCTTAGTGGTGAGCCAAAACCGGACGACGCATTGCTGAAGTCGTTGCAATCTAGCCGTGATGGCGTGATGTCTGAAATTGCTAGCACGATCCAAGCTGCGCAGGACCAAATTATTCGAGCTGACAAGGATCAGCTGCTGGTCGTCCAAGGCGGGCCGGGTACCGGTAAGACCGCCGTAGCTCTACACCGGGTTTCCTGGCTACTTTACAATTTTCCTGCTGATTTGAAACCAACCGACATTCTTGTTGTTGGCCCAAACCCAACGTTCACTCGCTACATTAGTAAGGTTCTGCCATCGCTTGGTGATGACAATGTAGTCCAGAAGGCCTTGAAGGACCTGCTGGCGCCTGGAACAAGTGCAACAGGTATCGATAGCGACGAAGCCGCGGAACTTAAGGGTTCTCAGATCATGATTGATCTGTTGTCCACAGCTCTGAAGGACAGGGTTCGAGAGCCGTCAGCGCCCGTGAGTATCAGGCTTCGCAACAGTGGAACGAGCGTGGAGTTGGATCACGTCGCTATTGCGGAGCGATTGCATCAGCTTTTTCGCGGGACCTATTCCGACGGTCGATCACTATTTAGAGACTATCTCGTGGAACTGGCTGGTGTAGCACGGGGACATCTTGCCGGGACAGCAACGGCCGAAATGTTCGAAATCAGGTCTCTTGATGCCGCAACGGAGCGGATTTGGCCGCAGTTGTCACCGCAGCAGTTTCTCCGAGACCTCCTTGGGTCCAAAGAGCGTTTGCTCAAGGCGTCGCCGAAGCAGTTTTTAGCGTCGAGTATTGAGACTTTGTATCGGCCTTCAGCGGACAAGATGAGTGATGAGCAGTGGACGTTGGCCGATCTCGCATTGTTGGATGAGGCCTCAGCCCTCTTGAGGGGCGAGCCCGAAAAATTCGGCCACATTGTGGTGGACGAGGCACAGGACCTCTCTGAAATGCAGTTGGCAGCCATCCGGCGACGCTCCAGAACTGGCGCCATGACAATTGTTGGTGACATTGCCCAATCAACAGGACCGCACGCTTCAGAAGACTGGGACATAACGAAGACGGCACTCTCTTCCAACCTGCCAATCAACGAGGTGACACTGGAGCATGGTTACCGGGTACCTAGAGAAGTCTTTGAAGTCGCGCTGCCAGTCCTGAAAGCTGCCGCACCGAGCATAGTTCCTCCTCAAATTGTCAGAGATTCAGGAGTTAACCCGACATTTGAGAGCGTGGATCAGCAAGAGTTCTACAGCCGCGTGGTCGATGTGATTCGAGAACACTCAGCCAGCGGGCGATCAGTGGGGGCCATTGCCCAACTGGACCAGTGGGATGGAATTCGAGACGAGCTCGTTGCGCGGAACAGCAAATGGAACGAATCCACGTCCGGGGGATTGGGCGATGCCATAAATCTGGTGACGCCCGAAGACGCCAAAGGCCTGGAATTTGATGCAGTTGTTGTGATTGATCCACAATCCATCCTGGATCTGCCGCGAGGTGAGCGCTTTCTGTACATTGCACTCACGAGAACAACAACCTTTATGGACATCGTCTACCCGACTGGACGACTCCCTGAAATTCTTGGGTCTGAACCCGGCAATTTCGAACCGCAAAGTTCCGGTGACGCGGCTGATGACCCAGTTGAGCTTCTGCCAGAAACGAATTTCGACTCATTCACGGCCGGGGCGCACGAGGACCTGCGCGACGAGAGCACGAATGATGCTCCTGCCGACGAGGCAAGCCAAGATTTGCCTGTCGCCAACGATGAATCGGAAGCGGGCAATCGCGCGGGTTCAAGGGAGCGCCGTACTGCGGGTTCGGGCAAGAAATTGTCTGGAGCCGCGCTGAAGAGTGTGGAATCGAATGCGCGCATTTTGCTCGAGGAACTCATGGACATCTCGCCGAAGAAACATTGGAATGCAGTTCTCGAAGAACTTCTCAGGTTGGTCGACGAGGACGATTGAACTGGCACTTGATTGTTGCCGCTTTTTTGAGAAGGCCGCTCTGTTTTTCATGTTCAGCATCCACCAGTGAGGTGACGACCTCAGCGAATTGGCGGATCGTGTTTACAGGCCAGAGCCCATTTGACCGAGTCCTATCAAACCTACCCGTTTGAAGAAAAATCAACGTCAATCTAGTAGCTATCGTTGTTGCGTTTATGCTGCTGCCCCAATGATCAAAAGCCATCAATGGCAAGCAGGAAGCGACCATTGGGTCTACAGCGGGGTCATCAGTTCGAAGCTGATAGGGGGCCCATAAAGCCCGGATTTACAGGGATTTTGGAAGTGAGAATGGCCCCGAGAGGGGCCATTCGTCCTTAACTCTCCACAAATTCTCCAGTTTAACTCTCCATTTTCGTTATTTGCCGCTAGTTTGCGCTGCTTTTGGAGGGTCCTCATGAGGCTCATGATCCTCTAAATGTGGAGATTATTCAATGTCCGGCGGCGGGGCTGGTGCTGCCGAATCAGGCACTGAATCCTCCTTTCGTGGAGACTGTCCGTCAGCGTTTGAGGCTTGTTCATGCTTTGGTCGAGATTCGCGTTTCGGCTTGAAGGCGTCAATGGCGGCCCTGGTGTCCAAAGCCCCACGGCGTTCTTCAATGTAGTGCTCCTGAGTCATGGCCACCTTTGAATGGCCGGCTTGGTAGGCGGCTGCCTCCGGGCCCATGGTCCTAGCAATGATGGTCGAATTGGTTTTCCTGAAGGTCTTCAGTGTCACCCAGTCGTACCCAATGGCGTCCGCCGCCACGCGCCAGATTTTTCCCACGTTGTTTGCGTCCATCACGGTGCCGGTGGATGACGGATAGATCAGTCCGAGCGGATTGGACATTGCTGATTTTGTTTGTCGGAGGCGGCGTTTGCGAAGCTGCTTGACGTGGAAGTCAGGGACCGTGAGTTGGCGGATGCTGTGCTTGGTTTTTGGATGGTCCTGGATCCTGACTCACTGTTATTCCGAATTCGGAATAACTCAGATTATGCCGTGGCCGTGATTATGCCGAGTACGGTCTTGTGCGCGCGTGTTTGTGCTGGTCAGGAGCCTGTCGCCGCTTGAACTATTCGGCATAATTCACAGGGTGTCGAGGTAAGCGAGCAGCGAGTCGGTTGGTTTGTAGCGGTTCGGGGTGTGCTCCAAGGGGGTGGTCTTATCGAGGGCTCGTTGCTTGATGGCCAGATCGGCGTGCAGATAGATTTGGGTTGAGGCGATACTTTCGTGGCCGAGCCAGAGTGCGATAACTGAGATGTCCACTCCTGCTTCGCGCAGAAACATGGCAGCACTGTGGCGCAGCACATGAGGAGTAACTCGTTTGGTTGCCAGCGAGGGGCAATTGGATGTCGCGACGGTGACGTATTTGTTGAGGAGCCATTCAACGGCGTCGGTGCTCAATGGTGTGCCGTGTCGGCTGGGGAACAAGGGCGCCGCAGGTGGGCCCTCATGAGCATTCAACCACTCCCGCAGAGTGGCGACGGTCCCTGTCGTCAAGGGAGTGGCGCGCTGTTTTCGGCCTTTGCCACGGCAACGAACGTGTGGTCCGGAGGTCAGGGTGATGTCGTCGCGGCACAGACTGGTGAGTTCTGAGACGCGCAAACCGGTTTGGACTGCGAGAGTGAGCAGCGCGTGGTCACGACGACCGATCCAGGTGTCCTTATTCGGGATGGCAAGGATAGCTTCGACTTCCTTTTTGCTCAGGAACGCAACGATGCCCTGATCGAATCGTTTCTGCGGGATAGCAAGAACGCGCGAGATCAGGCCGGCGAGTTCCGGGTGCTCGAGAGCTGCGAATTTGAACAGTGAATGGATCGCAGCCAGGCGTGCGTTGCGGCTTCGCACGGTGTTGCCCCGCACAATTTCCAGATAGGTCAGGAACGCGCCAATCGTCGGGGCGTCGAGATCTGCGAGTTCCAGCTTTTCCGGGGCGATCCGCTTCGTCTCGGCGATGAAGCCGAAGAGCAGCCGGAACGTGTCCCGGTAGGCAGCGACGGTATCTGGGCTGGCCTGCCGTTGCATGATGAGTCGGTCGGTAAAAAACTTTTGCAAGGTCGGAGCAAGGGTGTTCATGGCAGTTCTCCCAAGAATTCTTCAAGGCGGGCTCCAACGATGGCAAAGAGCTCGGGCGCGGCTTGGAGATACCAGTAAGTGGATGCCGGATCGCTGTGCCCAAGAACAGCAGACAGTAGCGGCATGCGTGCATCTACATCGACATGTTGTTCATGCCAGTCGATAAGTTGACGAACCGCGAAACTATGCCGCAGATCATGAGGTCGGGGCCGGGGACGTTGCCCTCGTCCGGTCAGGCCGGCCAGATCGATCAAGTGCGGAAACGTTGCGTGAATTGAATCTTTGCTCATCCGGGTTCCCCGTATCGAGACAAACACCGATGGCGACACCGGTTCCGGGAAAAGGCGATCGACGCAATCGAAATATTGCCGCAGTGCATGAAGGGTTGTTTCGTGCAACGGCACCTTCCGGCCGCCGCTCTTGGCCTGCCGGACAATCAGAAGAAGCTGATTTTCCTCGATGTCCTCTCGGTTGAGAGCCAACGCTTCACCAAGTCGCAGGCCAGTGACTGACAGGAGCCCGATGATGGTTTCGTAGGTGGCGGCGCGCAGAGGCGGATTCAGGGATCTACTGACTGTCATCAGAGCGGCGATGTCAGCAGCAGAGTACAGATACGGTGCCAACCGCTGTGTTCGTGCCGGTATCAGCTCACGTGGCGGCACCTCAGTATCAGGGTCGATATTAACCAAGTATTCGGCAAAGCCTCGCACCATGCCCAGACGTTGGCGCCACCATACCGGGTGGGCATTTACTGGCTGGATTGCCCATGCAAGGGCCAGTTCGGTGCTGACATGCTCGGCTCCATGAAGGTTCAAAAAACTAATGAAGTCCGGCAGTAAAGACCCGGCATCAACGAGCTTGAAGCCCAGACCACGACGCATGGCCAGATACGAATCAACTTCCATCAACAGGTCGGTCATCACGCACCAGGCCAAGGACGCGCCAACTCGCGCATCAGCACGGAGTCGACGGTGGCATAGGAAACAGTGACTGCCATATTGCGATGTCGCATGACCTGTGCGATTTCCGGCCATGAAGCGCCATGACGGACCAACTGCGTCGCAGTGCCATGGCGTAGCTGGTGTGCTCCCCACGCAGGCAATCCAACACGCTTGCACAGACGTGTCACGACGTCCCCAACACCGGCCGGGCTCATCGGTCCTTCCGGCGCTCTCATTTGAACGAACAAGGCCCGGCAGCCCGGCGGGACTCGGCGATGGCTGTCCTGGAGGTAGCGAACGATAGCCTCTCCGACATCCTGAGGAAGTGGGAGTACATCGTGACGGTGGCCCTTTCCTCGAATCGTGATTTCACCATCTCGCCAGTCGATGTCATCAACCCGCAACCCAGCGACCTCGCCGCGGCGAAGTCCCAACCGCCACAAAACAGTCAAGATCGCACTGTCGCGCACCCCGACATCGCGACTGCAATCGCAGCCACCGAGAAGTCGTCTGAAATCGACCTCCTCGAGTTCACACGGCACCTTGTGACGATGCCCAGCAACCTTCGGAAGTGCCGACATCAGTGGCTGGGCAGTGACACCTATAATGTGAAGGAACCGCAGAAACGATGCCAGCGCACTCACTGTTTTCTTCGACCACCCGACGCTTGAACGCCCACAAAGAGCGACCAAATAGGCGGTGATCTCTGCCGCCGTGAGCTCCTCCAACGAGTGGTCCAACGTGCTGCAGAAACCTTCAGTGATGCGCATGGCATCCGATATCGAGCTCGCCCCAAGGCCACGCTCGGTGACCAAATAGCCTCGATACTGCTCAAGAGTCCGTGAGACCGGATCGGATGGCAGGGAGACTTGACTAGGCACAGCACCGATCCCGCGCAAATACGCGAGGGGAACCGCAAAGTTCCTGACTGACACGAACGTTGCCAGCCCCTGAGCCCGTCGCTCCCGAACCAACCGCTCCACGCAAGAATCGTCCAGCTCATCCGCCGTGAGACCGTGGTCGCGTAACCACCGATTCAGAGTTGCAAGCTGCCGCAGCCGCCAACGAACCGATTCCGGCAAATACCCTACGCCCTCCAGATGCTCCCGAAATCCTTCCTCATACAACTTAAGCGGACCCGCATTCCCTGCTCGCTGGTGCCTCATCATGGCCTCCTCTGAACGAAAAACCCGTACAGAGCAAGCATCAACCCACGACCTGAATTATGCCGAATAGTTCAAGCGGCGACAGGCTCCTGACCAGCACAAACACGCGCGCACAAGACCGTACTCGGCATAATCACGGCCACGGCATAATCCGAGTTATTCCGAATTCGGAATAACAGTGAGTCACTTTTCAAGACCATGAAATACGGTCCGACCTTCCCGGAACGCTTCGCGTCCCTGGGCGATGCACGGGCCTTCATCAGCGAATTCGTGGACTGGTACAACCATCACCACCAGCACTCCGGCATCGGGTTCCATACCCCCGCCAACGTGCACTACGGCTTCGCGGCCGGCATCGCAGAGAAACGCTCACAAACCTTGGCAGCAGCACGAACCAAACACCCGCACCGATTCACCAAGACCACCGACCCGAAAATCCTCGCCCTCCCCGGACCGGCATGGATCAACGAACCAAAAGAATCCACCGAAAAAATAGCGGCCTAACGGCCAACTAACTCACCTTGGTACCGCTTGACTTGAAAAATTCCGCTGCGCCAACGTACGGTTACCCGGCCTCAACCCTGACAGACAACGGGATGGTCTACACGACCCGATTCGCGCACGGGAAAGGGGGCCCGAACGCTTTCGAGAACCTTGTGAAGAAATGGGGAATCATCCAGAAAAACGGCTCGACGTATCATCCGCACTCAAGGGAAAATTGAGCGTTTCCACCAGACCCTCAAGAAATGGCTGGCACTCCAACCACCCGCAGGCAGCTGCCGTGATCTAGATGAACAGCTGGCACGGTTTCAACACATCTTCAACCAGGAACGCCCCCACAGGGCGCTGGACCGCAAGACCCCGGCTGAGGTCTACACCTCACTACCCAAAGCCGCACCGGCACAGCCCTCAGAGCGCCATTGGCGAGTCCGCTACGACAAGATCGACAGCACCGGCACGGTCAGCCTGCGCTATGAAGGGGCCATGCGACACCTGGCCATCGGCCGAGCTCACAAGGGAAAACCCGTCATCGTCCTCATCGCCGGACCCGAAGTCATGATCGCCGACGCCATTACTGGCGAACTCCTTGCAGAACACACCATCGACCCCAGCAAAAGTTACCAACCCAAAAAATAACGAAAGCCCCCTCCCGAAGGAGAGAGCTTCTGTCAACAATGTCCCGCTACATCAGTCAACGATGTAGCGACACATCACATGGCGGTGACGGTGGGATTTGAACCCACGTCAGGCTCTCACCTGAACAACATTTCGAGTGTTGCACCTTCGGCCGCTCGGACACGTCACCAAAGTCAAAGGTTACCGGAGCAACAGTACCAGAACCCAAACTGGACTATGGCACCAAGTTGCTGGACGGTATCAGATGACAATCGCCGCGAGTCCCTGTACCTGCGCCGTGGCCGGAGACCCGTGCTCAGCGAAGCGGAACTGCTCTGTCTAGCGGTCGCCAACAAATGCTGGGATTCTCTTCGGCGTCTCTTGAGCCTCGACGTCACCGAAGCAATAGGATCTGGTGTCTACGACGTGACTTGTGGACGACATCTGAGAGTACTTGTGTAAAGTAAACACCGTACAATACAGGTTTATGTTCGAGTAGTATAGACGTCTGCCCAGGACTCTGGTTCATAGTCAAGGGGTGCATCATGGCGCACTTCGTGACTGCATCTGGTGCACTGCCAGACAGTATGGCCTCCAGTTTCGTTGTCACCATGTATCTCCACTAACAACATGTCCGAACCAGCGTGGTCGTCGGCATGGGTTGAACTGCCGCACAATACTGGGTTGACGGTCACTGGTCAAAACCTTTCTCCTATGAAGCGGAACTTATTGACTCAAATGGCGAATAGTTGGGTGGATGTTTCGTCGTTACAAATCTGGCTCTGATTGAAGCGTATCAACTTGACTAGGCGAGAGGGCCGCAAGATACTGGCGTGGACGGAGAGAGTCGAATTGCCAACACAGCACCCGTCCTTTGATGGTTGGATGTCACCGGTCCTTTTCAGGAGCGTTCTGTAGACCAAAAGACCGATATTGCGTGTTTTCGGTTTGGGCCAGCTCGTTCGGGTTCGTGGGTTGGGTTGGAGATACCGGCGACCGTCAACTTGGATGGATTTTTGAGTGGTCTCATCGAGGAGGCGGAGTTTCACGAATGGCACAGCCGCTGGTAAGGCCCGGAACTACACCTTAGAGTGGGTTCATGTCGCCCCAGCCGTTCTCTATGCACCCATCGTGGGATCGGATGTACGCGTCCGGAATAACCGTGCAGGAAATCGCGGACTTCACAGGCCGTGTCAGGTTCAGGGCTCTTGACATGGTGAGGTAATCGATGTGGGGTCAGTCGCTGTTTTTGATTTTGTAGCGCAGGATCAGGGTGGTGCCGGGGTAACAGGTTTTCGTTGCGCTGAGGTGTTCGCACAGCTTGGCGGCTGCCATCGTTTTGGCCTGGGTGGGTAGCGGCTCGAGAGTGATGGTGAGGTGGCCCCGTTTGGTGGTGTCGATGTCTCCGGGCTGGTTGAGTATCTGGCGCATCAGTGCGTGTGCTTCCTGGTTGGCACGTCGGTAGCCGGTATTGGTGCGGATCTCCCGGGCGAGGGTCATCGCGGTGTTGTAGGCCGCCATGCGGATCCCGGTATGGATCATTTTCGTTTCGGTATCCAGGACTTGCTGGCCCGGGCTCAGATCACCCAGACGCAGCTTCGCAGGGATTTTCTTGTGGGCTTTCTCCGCGGCGATCAACGCGTTTTCGGCTTCCCACAAGGGTGCCATGGCCTGGTTGTGCATGGCACTGGTGACTGTTACGGAAAGTTCCTTGGAGCCTTCTGCCGGGGTTTTTAGCGCCATCAGGTTGATATCGGCAATGGCAGCAGCCTGGGCATGGGCGTTCCGGGCGGCCACGACTTTTTGATACGACTTGGCTTTGGCCGGGTTGGGCACGATCCGCTCTTGATCGTCATCGGTGCTGGCGTAGGAATCGTGGGAGTCCAGGTCAAAGTGCATACGGGCGTAACGGAACTGGTTTTCCTGCCGCCACCGGTTTCCCATCCGATACACCACTTCCCCAGCAGGAAGGGTCCGGTCGGTGGTGAGGATATGAATCTGACGCGCTCCGCCACCAGTGGTGGCTACAACCCGGCTGAGCTGGCGGATCTGGAACACTTCACCATTCTTCTTCGTCGTGGTCAGGGGCAGATCAACGAGGGTATCGGCCACGACCCAGGTTTTTACTTCACCGTGTTCGTCTGTGTGGGAGACCTCGTGGAAGTGCTCTTCGGTGATGTCCGCGGTCTCGCCCTTGCGCCAGGTCAGCACATCAAAACCGTTCTCCTCCATGTGTTTGAACAGGGTTGGTGACCAGCCACCACGGTCAAAACCGACCAGCACCCGCCGCTCGTCCCCAACAGCAACACGTAGTTCTGGCAGGAGGCCGCGCAGTTCACCGGCCAAGGACGCACCCGGGGCCGCCATGACAACGAACACGGGTGCGCCGTTAGCGTCGCTGACCCAGGTTTCCTCGGTCGCCGGGACCGGGAACTTCAACCTCGTGGAGTAGAGCTTGCCGATCTTCTTCGTGCCCTGATAGGCGCGCACGTGCCCATCAACATAGAGGATCGCTGCCAGGTCCTCCCCACCAGGACCGCTCGCTTTGAGGTGGTGGGCAGCCAGAGCCGCAATCAACTCACCAGCTTTGCCCCTCCGGGCAAGTTGGTTGATCTTGCGGCGGATGGTCTTTACTTCCGGGGCCCGATCCATGCCCAACACCCGGCCAAGCTCTACCGGGTCAAAGCGGGTTGCTCCCTCGGACCGGGATTCTCCCGCCAACGCACGCAACACCGCATCGATGAGGACGGTTTCCAGCCCGTAGAACCCATTCGGCAGCGCACCGTACGCGTCTTTCGCACACTCGAGCAGGCCGGTCGTTTCCACAGCGGGAATGGCCAGAAACAAGCCGGCATGCCGGGCACCGGTGGCAGGGGCAAAGACCGGGACAGCGGATTGCAGCAGCCCCGCCCTAGCCGCAGCCCGTTCACCGGAACGATCCATCGGGGCAGGTGGGAGCGGTAATTCCTGCTGAGCGGGTGACTTTTCAACCACGGCGCCAGGATCAGCCGTGGCGGCCTGATTCAGTGGGGTTTCAGCCATGGCCATGGCGCGCCGGACCGTGTCAGTAGAGACCCCGGTCGCTGCAGCGGTTGCCCGCAGGCTCGCCCCACCGGCGCGATGAGCACGAATTTCTACTGCCTTCTCCTGCGTGAGCAGTGAGGGACGCTTGGGCCCCTTCTTCACCGGAGCGAGTCCCATCAATCCGGTGTTTTCAAGGGACTTGCGCCAACGCCTCAGCGACTCGGTATTGATGCCGAAGCCGGCGGCAACTTCATTGACCTGGGCTACCCCGGTATCCACGAGCTGGGAGGCTGCGAACCGCCGGATCCCGTCCTGCCCGGACTCCCAGACAAAGGCCAACTGGCCATTGATGAAGACTTTGCCACCAGCGGCGTTCTCCATCAGTGCAGCACGATCACCAATGAGCGTGGCGCCGAGGTCGGCCAGTACGGGAAAGTCAGTCTGGGTGGTCATTGAAACCATTGTTTCACCCACCCGCACCAATAATCATCACGCCTTTATTATCTCACAAAAGGGTGGAAATTAACAGCCAGGGCCAAGATGAAAACCCCGTCAATCCAACGAAGTCGAACACCCACTAAATCGCTATGTCAAGAGCCCTGGTTCTACCGTGCATCGGCATTTACAGCTCCGAGAGAGGGCCAGCGAGGACTTCCGTGATGTGCATGATGCTGCAAGGAAAGCCCGCGGTTCTGACTGGCCACCTACGCGGTAGCAGCATAGCTACAAGGAAGTCCAGGACTTCTACCAGGCGAATGGGAGGCTCCCCGGCGACGAGGATGAAGCCGAACATTGCCTAGCAAAATGGCTCTAGAGTCAGCGCACCTTGCATCGCCGCGGAGCTTCACCGGCCATTAAAATCACTCTGATGGATATGATCCCGGACTGGGATGCAACACCGCCGAGAACAACCCTTGATGACCATTGGCGGCAACGCCTCCTCGCGCTGGTGGTATTCGTCGCCGAGACCGGACAGATGCCCCGCTACAAGCCCCACTAACCACGAAGTGCCGCTCTGGTTGAACATTTGGTACATGAGGGCGTGGGCTTCTTGGTTCGCGCGCCGATAGCCGGTGTTGGTGCGGATCTCGGGGGCGATCGTCACCAATGTATTGTAGGCGGCCATACGGATACCGGTGTGAATCAGTTTGACCTCGGTATCTAGGACTTGCTGGCCGGGGTTCAGGTCACCGAGACGGATCTTCGCCGGGATTCCCTGGTGGATCTTTTCAACAGCAACCAAAGCAGTTCTGCTTCCCAGACTGGTGCCATGGCCTGGTTGTGCATGGCACTGGTCACCGTGACTTCATCGGTGCCTTCGGCCGGGGTTTTCAACGCCAGCGGGTTCAGATCAGCCACGGCTGCTGCTTCTGCGTGATGGCGCCGGCCGGCAACAACTTTCTGGTAGGCACGTGCCCGTCTACTACAAACCGGACGGGGGCCAGGTCTTCAGGGCGGCTGCAAAGTCGTTTAGCTGGTAGTGATGCCGGCTAGTTTGAGGGCGCGATCCGGGTAGTTGCGGGCACCACGGGTGGCTTTGGCAAGGTTAGTTTCTCCTTGC